>NZ_JBSFGB010000023.1:0-153683 GCF_053596375.1 Streptomyces sp. NPDC001709
CGCAAACGCGCTTTCACAACTCCCGAACAAAGCCACGGCTTCGGCGTCAGATACCGCTGAAGATTCGGCGCCGTGAAGCCCTGAAGGTCACAGGCGTGGCCGCAGGTCGGCCCTGGCGATGCTACAGATAAGGAGCCGTTATCTGTACCAAGGTGGCAATCCGTCGGCGGGTGCCGTCGGACCATCCTGCAGCGAGGCCGTTAGGGTGTCTAACGGTCACACGAGCGGCGCCGGTCAACTGCGTCCCCGTGCGTCTGTGCCGGTTCGCATTGGCGGTCAGGTCCCGTCGAACCGTTCGCCATGCAGGACCGCGCCGCACGCGGTCCCGAAAGCACGCACGGCGGCGCGCGCATCGTGGACGGTCTCGCGCGCGAACTCCCACGGATCGGTGTGTTTCCATCGGAAGAGGGCCCAGTAGACGTGCCGCGCCTCGCGCTCGTAGTCGAGGTGGAAGCCTCGTGCGGCTTCTCTCAGGTGTTCGTCCAGGTCGCGCCCTTTGGCGAATAGGTGATCGACAGCCCAGTTGCTGGGTGCATCCGCGTCGTCGCCCCCGATGTTCTGGAGTTGTGCGTCGCGTTCCGGGAACGACGCCAGGTACAGGAAGTTGTTGGCGAACCAGGCGTCGGGCATCTGCCGCACGAGGGCGCCCAAAAGATCGCATGCCGTAGATATGGAGAAGCCGAGCGATGCCGTCTCCGGCGCGCTTCGAAGTGCGGTGATCTTCTTCAGGACCAGAACCGTTGTGCCGTTGTTGTCTCCCGCCCTTCGTGCCGCGATGGCTGCGTCGATGCAGGCCGCGCCGAGGGAGACGATGTGCGGCGGCCCCTCCATGGGGAGATCTGCATATGCGGCCTGCGCTGCACGCAGGGTGTCGTCATACGCGCTACCGTCGCTGTCAGGGTTGATCACCTCATCGAAGACGGCATCTACGAGACGCTCTGCTGCGCGCGCGAATGCCGAGTAGACCGGCCTGCGCGCAGAGTTGGTCTCTTGCAGGGCGCTGGCGAAGATCTGCGCGTGTGCGGAATCGAGGGCGGAACGGTAGGCGGCGTCTGCCTGTGCGCGGGCGGCTTCCGCGGCCTGCTGTGCGGGGCGCGCCTGAGTGCGAGCAGCAAGGGTCGCGCCAGCGAAACCAAGGAGGCCGCTTCCAAGACCCGTGACGGCGTTGACGATCAGGTCCGTATTCACAACTGCTGATCATGCCGGGTAACACTCACCCGAAGTCGAGCCTTTTGAAGAAGGCGTTCGTACGTCATGCCGGGCGCCTGGGCGCCGGTGCTGCTGCCGATACTTCGGCTTCCGCGGCAAAGCCGCTGTCCCCGTTTAGGTGGGCGCTGGTGGCGGCGGTGAAGATAGCCAGGCGACGGCTGAAGGCGTAGTCAGCCTCTTCGGGGTCGGGAAGCGCGAGCGTGCCGGGTGCCGTCAAGGTGTCCCGGATCGCCATGGCCGCGTCCTCCTGATTTCTGCGGCCTTGGTTCATGGCCCTCGATCAGGAGTTCGCTCACGCGCTTGGGGCCTTCGAGATGAACCAGCATGGCGGCGTCTTGCATGGGCCTGATGTCGATGCACGTCCGCACTCAGGGCGAGGAGCGCCAGCCGCTGCTGGCGCGGGCGCTGGGGTTGACGGTGGACCCGCCTGCTCGCCTCAGCCGGCCACCGTCAGGTCGTGCACGTACTGGCCAGCAGCGAATTCAGGTCAACCAGAGAAGTCGCAGGTAGAAACCGCCTAGCGGAAGTTAGCTGTAGTTCGCAGATGCTTACCGGATGCCCGGGAGCACCTTTGAGTGCCCGCACTTCACCTGCATGAACGTGCTGAGTGGCTACCAATCGCATACCCAGACTGCACGGCTGCCCGCGCTGGCATACCGTTCCGGCATCTACAAGCCGTAGAGGCATAGGAGGGCGAGGTGTTGCCATGGCGCAGAGATGTGACGACTGTCACGCGCGTAATTCGGAGGGTTCCATTCCTCCCGGTTTCTCCCGTGTTCCTCGGGACTGGCCGGGACTGCGCGGGACTGGACGGTACGACGTACTGCGACGTGATGCGATGGTCCGTCAGCAGCGCCCGAACTTTCGGCAGTTCTGCTTGCGCCCCTCACTATGCTTCTACAGAAGCGCGAAAGAGCCTCACCAACGGTTGGCGTAGGAACCCCGTTGGATTGGCTCTCCGCTTGGTGCCCTGTCATGTCTCGAAGAGAAAGGAACACTGTGAAGCAGCGTAACAAGTCCTCCCTACCCAGGGAATCCCGACCGGCCCAGTTCTGCCAGTACCTGCGAGAACGTGGCGCGCGTCAGGGACGGATTGTCTACCGGCAGATGCTGCGAGGGGCTTCGTACAGCCTCGGCAGCTGCGCTGTCACTGTAGCCGTGTACTGGCTTCAAAGCCGCTTCTGACCAGGCTGGGAGTCCTCCATCGGCCCCGCGGATGCGAAGTCGTCCTCGGGGCCAACCCGTAGCCCGGACATCCCGCCACATCCCGCGGTGGTGCCCGACGCGTTCGCGGGTACCGGCGACTCGGAGGCCGACGCGCTCAGCATCATCTGCCTGAGACGACCCGGACGTCATTCTGAACCGATCAGTTACGCGCTCACCGGTCCGGTTGTCTCGCCGTCAAGCCGTACCGGCGCTGCTGCCGACACTTGAGCTGCCACCCGAAGGGCCTTGCCCCCGTTCAGGTGGGTGCTGGCGGCGGCTATGAAGGTGCTCAGACGGCGGCTGAAAGCGTAGTCGGCTTCGGTGGGGTCGGGCAGCGTGAGGGTGCCTGTTTCGGCTGAGGTGTCCCGGATCGCGGTTTCGGCGTCCTTCTGGTTTTGGCGAGCCTGGTCCATGACTGCCATGACGAGTTGGCTGATGTGCCTGGGTCCTTCGAGGTGCACGACGACGGCGGCATCCTGCATGCGCCTGATGTCGACGGTGGCTCGGATGCCAGTTGCGAGGCGGCGTGCAGCTTCGTCGCGCCCGGTGGGGGTGGAGGCGGTTGCTTCAGCGGTGGCCAGCTCTATGCAACGGCTCCAGTTCATTTGGTCGCTGAAGACGAGGGCTGCGGAGAGGAATGCGGCGTATGCGTCGCGTTGGTGCTGGCGTCGGACGGCATCCACGGTGCCCCGTCCTTGGGCTCGACCGGCGAGATATGCGGTGGCGGCGGCGAGGACTGCGGTCGGGGTGGTTATGAGGGCGGCGATGACGGCAGGGTCCATGGTGGCTGATCCTGCCGGATGTCCCGTACCGCTGAAGTCGGATCCATACATTGGGTGACGGGCTCGCGTCGTGGTCCTGGTGCTCGGGCTCTAGGGATCGGATTTGTTCCGTCTAGCGCCTCTTCACAAGGGTCCGTCATGATGTGCCCATGGCACAGGAGACGAAGGGTGGCCCGCTGCCCCGGGTGAAGTGTCCGGCGACGCTCTACGGCTCGTGTGGTGGGCGGACGATCGCCGCGTACCCGATCGCCGGTGCGGTGGGCAAGGGGAAGGTTGCCGACCACAAGACGCATCCGCACGACAAGCAACTTTGTCCGGGAGCTGGCGAGACGGTCACGCTGCCGTGCGTGTCCATGCTCCAGCTCACGACGGATGACGCGCCGCGTCAGTCAGCGAAGGTCTCGGCGCCGCCGTTGCCGTTGTTCGAGGTCCCTGACTGATCGGCACGGCGGGCGTGAGCGCGGCGGAGGGCGCACTGGTGGCATGGGTCGTGTCCTGCGCGGACGGTGGCGAGGCGCGGCGCAATCTCGCGTGTGCAGCGCAGGCATAGTGCCGGCCATGGGGCCTGGACGGTGCCGGGGTAGTGGACGAGGGGGAGTGCGCCGGCGGAGGCAAGTTCAGCGGCGGCCTGCTCAGGGCTGGTGCGGGGGCCGCCCACGATCACCCGCGTCCTTGGTGCATCCGGCGCGGCTCGGCTGGCGTGCGGTCGGGTCTGTGCCATTCGGCGTGCTCGGCGGTCAGCCGGTGCACGCTCAGCCATGCGTCGATGCCGACCCATCGGCACGGCCGATCATCGCGTTGGTCCTGGTCCTGGTGTTCGCGGGCGCTGGTCATGCGCCGCAGCCGTCTCGCTCGGCGAGGACGGCGGCGCGGATGCGCTGCCGGTGGACGCGGAGGGCGCGGGTGCGGCTTTGCTCGCGCCGGTCGTTCTCGGCGCGGTCTCGTCGCTGTGTCGCGAGGCGGGCGACAACGGTGGGGTTGGGTGCTGCGGTGGTCATCGTCTCCCCTGGTGTGTGGTGCGCCCCCGGGGTGAGCCGGGGGCGCGAGGGGCTTGACGCGCCCTCGTGGTGCTCACCACAACACCACGATAGCCACGAATCCGACACAATCCACCCATGACAACTGAAGTAGACGAATGGGACGCAGGTGCTGCCCCGATGGACCCGTCCGCCCCGGCGGTGGCAGCGCTCGGCGCGGCCTATCAGCAGACTGCGACGGCGATTCAGTCGCTGACGCAGAGGCAGGCCACATCCGACCGGCGCGCGGTCGAGCGGGACCAGACACAGGCGGCGCGGGATGAGCGGCTGACCGCTGCGCTGGAGGCGTGCACGGAGCAACTCAGCTCGCTGGCCGACCGGGTGGGGGTGCTGGCGGAGCGCCAGGCCGAGGCGGAGCGTGCGGCGGCCGTGGTGGCTGAGGAGGGCGCGAGCGTCCTGCGGGCTGAGCTGGCCGACGTCGCCGCGGCGGTGGTAGCGCTCGCGCATGCCGGGCCGGAGTGGACTGCTGGGCTGGCCGACGCGATCCGGCGGCAAGAGGAGGACGCCGCAAGGTTCCGACGATTCGCCGGCCGGTCGCTGGCCGAGCTGCGCGAGGGGCAGGCCCAAGCGGTCGAGTCACTGCGCTCGGAGCTGTCCGGGATGCTGGCGGCCGAGGGCGAGCGAGCGGCCGACCGGGATCGCGAGCACGCCGAGCAAGCAGCCGAGTTCGCCACGGTCCTGCGCGATGGTTTCACCGGTGCGAGTCACGAGCGCGCTGAGTCTCGGATGTCCCTAGAGGGGTGCCGGGCCGAAGTGCGTGAGCTGCGCGGGGCACTGGACTCCGCCACGGTGACGGGCACGGCGGCGACGGATGCGGCGCGGGATGCGGTGCTGGCGGCCGTGGAGGCGCAGGGCGACGCGACCGGCGCGGCTGCGACGGCTGCGGCTGATCGGCTGTCGAGGGATATCGACCAGTGCGGGGGCATGGTGGCCGGGGTGGCTGCGGTCGTGGATCGTCTCGGCGGTGATCTCGGCGACGTCCGCCAGGCCGTGGCCGTCGAGGCGGAGGCCGTGAGGGCGCTTGTGCACGGGCACGCCGAGGAGACGGCGGCCGAGATCGCGCGGCTCGGCAAGGACCAGGCGGCGGAGCTCGGTCGGCTCAGCGAGGCCGTGACCGGCGAGGCGACCGAGATCCGGCGTCTGGCCGCCGAGGAGGCCGGAGCGCTCCGGGCTGAGGCCCGGGTGCGCGAGGAGACGACGGGCCGGAGCCTGGCGGGGATCGCGGGTGACCTGGAAGCGATCACAAGCCTCATGGTGGAAGTGCCGGCGCAGGTGCGCGAGTCGACTACAGCAGCGGCGGCCGTGGTCGAACGCACTGGCGCGGAGCTGGCAGCGCACGTCGAGTCTGCCGGGTCGGCGATGACGGCCCGGACGGATCGGCTGATCGGCCTGATCGCGGGGGCCGAGCGGGCCAGGGATGAGGCCGTGATCAGTCTGTCGCGTCGTGTCGCGGTGCTGGGCGAGCAGGTGCCGGAGGCCCGGCAGGCGTGGGAGCGCCGGGAGGCGCAGGCGGACTCGGTGGGGTAATGGGTGCCGCCCGGCTGGTCGTCGTGAGGCGGGGCCGGGCGGCGTTGGGATCTGATGCCGACGGTACGGCGCCGGGTGACCGTGGAACCGCCGGCACGCGGCGTCAGCCGCCGTTCGCGCCGGTCTTCTTCGCGATGAGGACGGCGATGGCTCGGGCGTGGTTGGCGATGGCCCGCAGGTGCTCGGTGATGGTGACGGCGGGGGTGGAGGCCGTCAGGCCGCACGGGGCGGCGGGGTTGGAGCCGAGCGCGACGAGCCAGAGGCCGCCGAGGATCGCGGGAACGAGCTGGGTGAACACGGTGATCACGAGTGAATCCCCCCTGTGGGTCGTGGTGTTGGAGTGCCCGGCGCCGTGGCGATTCCAGAGTGACCACACGGAGGAACAAGATCGCAAGTCGCGTTTTCGCAGGTCAGGAGGGGTAGCGGGTTGGTGCGTCACGCTCCTACCTACGCGTAGGTAGGAGCGTAACGCCCTAACCCTGCTAGGTGACGGCGCTTTAGAGAGCGCTGTGA
The DNA here is from genome assembly GCF_053596375.1 of Streptomyces sp. NPDC001709. Lineage (NCBI taxonomy): Bacteria > Bacillati > Actinomycetota > Actinomycetes > Kitasatosporales > Streptomycetaceae > Streptomyces > Streptomyces sp. NPDC001709. The sequence continues at coordinate 6,275 of NZ_JBSFGB010000023.1, forward strand.
TGGAGAGCACATCGGATGTTGAGGTTCCGTCAGTCCTGCTCGCATCGGAGGGACTTCGTACATCCAGCCGGTGCCACCGGCACGTCAAACGCGGACGCTACCGCCGGTCGGTGCGGGGGCGACGTCGGACGGTATAACCAAATGCCGCACCCAAGCCGCCGCCCTACCGACAGGAGACATCGTTGAGAGCCACCCTCGCCGTCATCGCGATCACCGCGCTCGCCGTCACCGGCTGCGCTAGCGACCAGCCTGACGCGGCCCAACTCGCCGCACAGGCCTGCGGCGACATAGGCACAGGCCACTCCGACACGAACCCCGACCCCAGCCCCAGCACCGGCGTCACTCAAGACGACGCGGACCTTATGAACCGCGCCGCCAGCACCGCAGCCGAAGCCGCAGCTCGCGACCCGCGCTGGACCCAGCTCGCAGCAAACCTGTCCTGGTGGGCCACCCAGGCCATCAACCGCGCCGACCACCCCGATCACGAAGTCGACCCCGACAGGGCCGCACAGGTCGACCAGAAGTCAGACGAACTCGATGCACAGTGCCGGATAGCGCACGCCGCCGGAGACGACTGACCCGTCGGGCCGGTCGTCGCCACGGGGTGAGGGCCACCGGACATGCCTGCGCCCCCGCCGGTCGTGGCGGGGGCCGACGTGCCGGGTCAGGGCCTGGCGCCGGTCGTTTGCTCGTTGGTCAGCGTGACCGGCCGTCCGCTGGGGTCGTAGAGGCGTGCGACGAAGATGCGGAAGCCGAGTTCCCGGAACCGCATTTCGCAGTCGTTGGTGTTGCTGGGCTCACGGCCGCCGAGGATGGCGCGCATGAGGGGCAGGACGGGTATGAGGCGCCCGGCGACGTCGACCATGACCCAGTAGTGGTTACGGCCGTGGGTGGTGTAGTCGCCTTGGTCGAGTGCTGCGGCGGCCACGTCGGCGCGTGTGATGGTGATGGTCTCGCCGCCCTCGACTCTGATGGTGGTCTCGGTGCGGGGCTCGAATGTGGTCATGGTGGTCCGGTCCTTCCGGTGGGTGGGTGCCGGTGGACGGACCGGCGTGCGTGCGCCCCCGCTGGTTGACGGGGGCGCGGTCGTGCGGGGCAGCTTCAAGCCGGGTTCTTCGGTGGCTTGACCCCGGTGATGGTGACGATAGGCGGTTCCACATTGGGGCTGACGCTGTACGTCACGCTGTAGGTGATTCCGATTCCGGCGACGAGGGTGATCCGGTCGTCTTCACTGTCGGCGGTGCGGGCGATGCTGAGTCCGCCGTAGGGGTCGGCGGCGAGGGCGGCGAGTTCCTGGCGGAGGATGCCGCGGGTGTGCTGGTCGAGGGCGAACAGGTCGGCACGGGCCTGGTCGGTGGCAACCATGCGGTACGGCTGGCTCACTGGTTCGCAGCCTCCGCGAACACGTCATCCAGGGAGTGTGTGCGGGCGCGTCCGGCGTGGACGTCGGCGGTCGCCTGGTCGAGGCCGGGCGTGGTGTTGGCCTGCGCGAGTGCGGCGTAGAGGTGGACGGTTCCGATCAGGTCGTTGTCGCCGTCGGCGTTGGCGAGTGCGGTTTCGAAGCGCTCGCGCTGCTCGTCGGTGAGAAGCCGGCGGATGTCCTTGATGCGCGTCGGTCGGTCGACCGGCCCGGACGGCTGGGCGGCTGCGGTGGTCATGCGGCGTTCCCTTCTGGCGGCAGCGAGGGTCAGGCGGCCGTGAGCTGGTCGCTTGCGACCATGCGTGCCACGGGGTGGATCTCGCGGCGTGCGTAGGCGTCGAGGAGGATTTCGCAGAGCGCGGAGATCGAGCGGACGCCGTCTGTGGCCCGGCGTTCGTCGGCGGCTGCCCATACGGGGTCGGTCGCGAAGATGCTGCGGCCCCGGCGGGGGCCTGGGGCGTCGGTGGTGGTCCGGGGCAGTGTCAGGGCGCCTGCGGCGTAGTCGGTGAGGGCGCGGCTCATGACCCAGATGAGGGGAAGGCCTTCCGCCTTGGCTCGTTCGCCGGCGGATTCCCAGACGGTTCGCGCGATGTTGGGGGCGCGTTCGGTCTCTCCTATGGCTGGCATGCGGGTCTCCCTGTCGCTCCTGCTGCTGTGCCTGCCAGGACGGTACTACGGATCGAATCGGTACGTCACTGCTGGTGGGGCGCTTGTGGTCTCCGATACCGCTCGCATCCCGCGACAGGGGGTCTCGCATCCGGGTGCCGTGGGGGACGTTCTAGGAGCTCAGGGGCGGTTTTGGGTGCGCCGGACCCTTGTCGGTCTACCGATTCATTCGGTAGGGTCGTGATCGTTCGGAACCCACCGAACGCGGAAGGCGCACCCAACCTGGCCTGAGAAACCCGGGGTGCGCCTCCGCTCCTCCCTCACAGAAAGAGGAGCTGCCAGTATGCAGCACCCCAAGAGCCCGAGACGTGGCATATCCATGACGCGCCGCCTCGCACTGATAACCCGCGCCGCCTGGTCGAACCGGCCGGTAGAGATCCGCTACGACGCCGCGAACCCCTGCCACCCGGACGCAGGCGACCGGCGCGTGATCGCCGTGCACGACGTACGGACCAGCCGTGACGGAAACATCGTGCTGCGCGCCTGGTGCGCCCTGTGCGGCAAGGTCGAATCGTTCCTGCTGTCCCGGATCCGCGCCCACAGGACCCTGCGCCGCCGCTGGATCGGCCCCGTGCCGCCGGTGACGCCGTACTTCACCGTGTTCGGCCGGGTGGGCTCCGCCTGGATCACGCGCCCGCTGGAGAATCGTTTCACCGCCTCCGGCCTGCTGGCCCGGGTGCGTGAGCGCACCGTGCGCCGCCCGCTGGCTGCGTCGGACCTGGACGTGATCGCGTGACCGGCACAGGAGCCCGCGCACTGCGGGCGCGCCGCTCTGACGCGGTCAGGGCCCGGCTGGCCGGTGGGGCCGACTGCACCTGCGGCGCAGCACCGGGGACCCGGCTGCGCCTGCACCGCCCCGCGTGCGCGGTGCGTGGGGGTGCGGCATGAGGCCCGCACTGTGTGACGGCGCCGGATGCGACGAGGTGACGCCGGGCCGATGGGTGCACGTCCGGCCGTGCACGTGGCTGGTGGTCGAGGACGCCGCTGAGTCCGACGAGGTGGCCGCACTGGACGGCCCCGGCGCGGATTACTGGCTGTACCGCGCTCCGGCCGCCCGGCCGCGTCGCGGGAGGGTGGCCGCGTGAAGGGAACGGCCCATCTACGGGATCCCCGAGACGTTGCACGCACCCTGTGCGGACTGGTCTTCGGGCCGTTCGTCAGAGCGGCCGGAGCGGCCGTGTGTGCCACGTGCGCCGAGGTTCACCTGACCGGGAAGCCCCCGGCTCCGCCGACTGCCTGATCTGAGCCGATGACCCCCGCTCGCACCAGAGCGTCAGCGGGCGGGGGTCCTGAAAGAGACCACCACAACAACGGCCACGGCGCCCGCCCCCAGCTCGGGGGCGGGCGCCGTGTCGGCTTACAGGCCGGTGACGGGCTGGCCGGTGAGGCGCTGGGCGATCTGCCAGAGCTGCCCGCCTCGTGAGGCTTTGACGAGGACGACGTCGCCGGGTTGGAGGATCGATTCCAGGAGCTGGGCGGCGGTGTCGTTGTCGGCGACCATGGCGACGTCGGGGACTCCTGCCGCACCGGCGGAGAGGGCGAGTTGCTTGGCCATGTCGCCGCCGACGGCTACGACGAGGTCAACGCCGTTTTCTCCGGCCATGCGGCCGACGTCGCGGTGTGCCTGTACGGCTTCGTCGCCGAGTTCGAGCATCTCGCCGAGGACGGCGATGGTCCGGCCGCCGGTGGGTGCGGTCTCGGTCACGGGTCAGCCTTTCGGGGTGAGCGGGGGGAAGGTGATGGCGCGGCCGGAGTAGGAGGCCGTGACGCGGCTCAGCGGTAGCCGGTCGTGTGTCTGCCCCCAGGAGGAGGGGTCACGGAAGTGGATGACCGGCTCGGGCCCGTCTTCTGCTTCGTAGCCGCGGGCGATGACGAGGTGACCGCCGCGGCGGCCGTCGGTGGGGAACTTCTCGGTGATGGAGATGATCAGCGGCGCTGTGGTGAGCCGTTCGAGGAGTTCACCGGCGGGGACGGGTTCGGCGCGGCCGGGGAGGTCGTGGCGGGCGGCGAGGTCGGCGAGCCCGGCATGGAGCCATCCCCTGTCGGTCAGGGCTTCGTGTTTCACCCCGAGGTGGAGGAGTTCGGTCACGGTCGGGGCGGGGCGGTCGTAGGCGAGGAGGATCATGCGCAGGGCGGCCATGCCGCACGCCCGGTTTGACCATTCCAACCGGTCTCCCAGTGCCCACCCCCCTTGTTGTTCCCATTCGGTGGGGTCGATGAGCTGTCGGCACATGGGGACCTGGTGGACGTGCGGCACGAGCGCGGTGCTCCCTTGGCGCTAGGCGGCGTTCCCCCGTCCTGGCGCGGTGAGTTCGGGGGTGGGCAGGGGCACATCGTAAGCACGGCGCGTGAGCGCTTCGTGGAGGAATGCGAGGACGACGTCAGGATGGTCGAGCCCGCACAGGGCCGCTCCGGTGACGTAGTTCGACTCCCGGGACATGCCCGGGGTGGTGTTCACCTCCAGGGTCAGGGCGCGGCCGTTGTCGGTGACGATGAAGTCGACGCGGGCGGAGCCGTGCATGCCGAGAGCGGTCCACAGGACTTGGGCGTGACGGGTCATCTGTTCCAGGACCGGCGCCGGGAGCTGCGCCGGTGTGACAGAGACCCCGGTGCCGGTGCCCTGGGGGTCGAGTTTGGTTTCGGCGTCGTAGAAGTCACCGGCATGTACGTGGGTGGCGAGCGGGGGGAAGACGAGGATGCCGCCGGGCAGTTCGATCAGACCGACAGTGACCGGCAGACCGGGGATGTACTCCTCTACGAGGACGGGTGAGGGGTCGGTCTGCCACGCGTAGTCCAGTGCCGGCGTCAGTGCGGGGGCGTCGCGGACGAGGCTCATCCCGACGGAGGAGCCGCCGAGGGGCGGTTTGATCATGACCGGGTGTCCGGGCCACCGTCCGGGGCTGTCTGGCGCCCATACCTGCCACGCGGGGGTGGGGATGCCGAGGGCGGTCATGTGCTGCTTGCACAGGATCTTGTCGGCTGCGATAGCGCAGGCGGCGACTCCGGGGCCGCACAGGGGCTTGCGGAGGTAGTCCATGAGGCCTTGGAGGCGGCCGTCTTCGCCGTAGGGGCCGTGGAGGTTCGACAGGGCCACGTCGAAGGTGAGGACGTCGGCGATGAAGGCGGGGCTGGTCGGGTCGATGACCTGATGCCGTGTGCCGAGCCGGGTGAGGGACTCGGTCAGGGCGGTGACGGAGAGCTGATCGGTGGGGCTTTCCTTGATGTAGAGCTGGTCTTCGGCGGAGACGCCGCCGTAGATGAGTCCGACGTTCAGGCCGCGGGGCTGGGCACCGTCGATCCACCGGCGGAGCTGGTCGGCTTCGTCCTCGATGGCGGTGTGGTCGTTGGAGTCGATGAAGGTCATGCCAGTTCTCCTGTGAAGGTGTGGGTGACGGGGCCGCCGATCCAATAGGTCTCGCCGGGGTGTTCGGGCGCCGGTCGGACGGTGAGGGGGGTTCCGGCGCGGTTGTGGACCGTGATGGGCTGCTCGGCGCCGACCAGTCCGCGCCGGCGGGCGATGACGACGGCTGCGACGGCGCCGGAGCCGCAGGAGAGGGTTTCTGCCTCGACTCCGCGTTCGTAGGTGCGGATCTTTAGCGCCTGGCGGCCGAGGGGGGCGACGAAGTTGACGTTCGTGCCGAGCGGGGCCAGGTCGCGGTGATGGCGCACGATACGGCCGACGGTGACGGCGTCCACCTGGTCGACGTTCTTGACGAAGGCGACGACGTGTTCGGTGCCGGTGTGCGCGGCGTCGAACCACGCGGGACGCCCGTTGATCATGGTCATGAGGCGGCGCATGGCGACCGTCCCGGTGTGCGCGGTCACCCATACCCCGTCTTCGCTGACGGTGGCGTGGTGGCGCACACCTGCCATGGTCAGAGTCATGGCCTGCACGCCGTGGTCGGTGCTGGCGCACCAGGCCGCGCAGCGCAGGGCGTTCCCGCACATGGTGGCCGTGGAGCCGTCGGCGTTGAAACAGTCGACCCTGTAGGCGCCCTCATTGGCGCCGGCAGGTGTGACGACGACCAGGCCGTCACCGCCGACGCCGGTGCGCCGGTCGCACAGGCGCTGAGCCTGCTTCGGCCAGTCCACTGCCCCCGTTCCATCGGTGCCGTCCGGGGGACGTGTGAAGAGGACGAAGTCATTACCGGCGCCGTGGAGCTTCCTGAACTGCATGGTGATCCAACTCCCTTCCGTCTGCGGTGCTGCTGGCGGTGGAGCGAAGACCGGGGCGAGAGCCCCTGTAGGACCCGGCCGGGGCGGTGTGTGACGACCCAGGCCCCGGCCGGGAGCTTGTGGTGGCCGCCCGCCCCAGGGGACCGGGCGGGCGGCCGGTGGTGGCAGTCCGGCGGATGATCAGCGCTGGACTGCCGGACCCGTGCGCCTTGCCTGTTACGCGCGGGCCCTCCCACTCCTCTCGGGGGTGAGGGCGCGGGAGCTGGGGCCGTCCCGGACCGTCGGGCGGGCGTGGGAGAGGCCCGCGGCCCGGGACGGAGCTGGTGACCGGCTGGGCGTGAGACCCTCACGCCTGTCACGCCCCGCCGGGGTTCAGGGGAGCGGCGGCCGTGTGCCGGACCGGTCGGTGTGCGTGGCTTCCCGGTCGAGTGCTGCGCCGGCAGCATGCGCGGGGCGGTCCGGCGTCGACACCGGCACTGGGGCAGCTGCTCGGGCCGCCGTGGCGAACTGGACCCCCGCCACGGCCAGCCCTGCCGCGAGCGCTCCGATCAGCACAGCACCGGCGGTCGTACCGTCGGCGTCTGGCATACGGTGGCGGCCGGTCACTGCGCGGCCTTCGGGTGCGTGTTCGGGGTGACCGGCTCGGGGTTGGCGAGCGCGCCCGGCTGGGTCGTCCACTCCACCCCGCCACCGACCGGCACGAGCCACGCCACCGGGTGGGGGCCGGTGTCCGGGGCGATGGCCCGCAGGATGCCGCGCCGCCCCGTACGGGTGTCCGTCACGACCCGCCCGATCCAGCGATGATCACGGTGCATCAGGCCCAGATCGGCGCTCACCGTGACGCCTCCGGGACGCCGTACATGCCCGCGCACGCGGTGCAGGCGTACAGACGCACCCCGACCGTCCGCAGTATCCGGACCGGGTGGCGCGGGTCCGGGGTGCCACTGCACCAGCAGCAGGACCGGCCCTCACGCTGCCGGTCGCTGAGCTGCTCGTACCGGAGGGCGGGCGCGTCCATGCCGCCGGCTGATGGTCTGGGGGGTGTGCTGCGCGTCGTCATCGTCGTCGCCTCAGCGATCGGTCGCGGACTTGGGTTAGGTGCGGGGCCGTCCGCGACGGGGGGACGCCAACGGCCCCGCACGGCATAGGGTTTCGCGGCAGCGTGGGTCCTTCCACGGCATCCATGCGGCAGTCTTGATGCACACCTGATGCACGTGATGCACGGCAGGAAGGGGGCAGCATGGGCCTGGCTAAGCACCGAAAGGCCCTGGGTTACAGTCAGGAACGATTCGCCCATGCGCTCGGCGTCGACCGCACGACGGTCGGCCGCTGGGAACGTGGGGAGACGGCACCCGAGGCCATCCACCGGCCGCGAATGGCCGCGTTACTGCAACTGAGCCTCACCGAACTCGATGCCCTGCTGACCCCGCCGCGATCCGGCCCTCTGGTGTCCGCAGGTCCGCCGTCCGGTGACCGCCACGCCCCAGGGGACATCGACGACATGATCCGACGCGAATTCCTGCGTGTGATAGCCGTGACCGGCGCCCTTTCAGCCCTGGGCCCTGATGAAGCCGAAGCCGCGCCCGACGACGCTGGCGACTTCGTCCGGATGAACGGGCATCTGTGGCAGGTGTACCAACTCGCCCGGTCGAAACGGTCTGTGGCCTCCATCGTGCGCGATCAGATCAGCACGCTCACCGACGCTCTCAAGACCTCCCAGCAGACCGGCAAGCTGTGCGAGGCCGCGGGTGATCTCTTCCAACTCGCGGGAGAACTGGCCTTCGATGGCAACCGGTACACCGATGCCGCCGCCTCTTACACGCTGGCCGCGTCCGCCAGCAGCAACGCCCGCGCCTTCGACCTGTGGGCCTGCGCCCTGGTCCGCCATGCCTATGTCGACGTCTACGAACAGCGCTTTGCGGAGGCGGCGGAGATCCTGGACGCTGCCCGGCGTATCGCCCAGCGAGGCGACAGCCAGTTGTCTACGCGGTACTGGGTGGCGGCCGTCCAGGCGGAGGCGTACGCGGGCCTGGGCAACTTCGACGCTTGTGAACGGGCACTCAATGACGCTCAGCGGGTCACGTACTTGGGCGACGGCGCCCACAACGGCGGATGGCTGCGGTTCGACGGCTCACGCCTCGCCGAGGAGCGCGGCGCCCGCTACGTACAGCTCGGCCGTCTCGACCTCGCCGAAACGGCACTCACGGATGCACTGAAGTCCGAGGCCCTGGCCGCAGGGCAGTCGTTCCGCCGACGTGGGGCGGTCCTTGTCGACCTCGCGTCGATCGGAGCGAAGCGCCGCGACGCCGAGCAGGTCACGGCGTACGGCAGGGAGGCCCTGCGACTCGCCCGGCAATCCGGATCCGGGTATGTCGCCCGTAGACTCCGGGCCCTGCGCGCGGATCTCGGAACTCTGGGCCGGGATCGCCGCGTGGCCGAGCTGGGCGCCGAGATCGGCGCTCTGTGCACGACGTGACGAGAGGGTGTGGCATGTCGCAGATTGAGGGCGCGCGACTGTTCCGTGAGGCGTGGATCGCGGGCGTTCACCAGCATTACCCGGGCGAACCGAAGCCGGGATACGTGACGCCGTGGGAGGACACCCCACAGTGGGAACGCGAGGCCGCAGGTGCCGTCTACGAGCAGGTGCGCCAGTTCCTCGAACTGAGTGCCGGTCACGCCTCCCGACTGTCCCGCGAGCAGAAGGGCCGATTCGTCGCCACCTGCTGGACAGCACAGATGTACCGGCACTTCGAAGACCCGAAGCCCGGATACGTAGCCGACTGGCCCGACCTGCCGAAGTGGCAGCAAGAGACGGACGCGGACATCTTCGAGGAGATCGAGAAGGCGGCCGGCTAGCCGACCCCCGAACCACCACGGCGGCCCGCCCCCATCCCGGGGCGGGCCGCTGTCGTGTCCGGGGCCCAGCCGCGCGACGATTTGCCCCTATTTACGCGTGACACCGATCACAAGCCCCAGTGCCTCATTAAGAACACCCGAACGAGTCGTTGTCCCACCTGCGGCGATTCGACATCACCGCAGGTGGGAGGGGTGATTGGCACCGTGAAATCGGGCGTTCGTCGCCACGTTCGCTTTTGGTCGACCGTAGGTGGCCGTTCCCGCAGGTAGACGCCCCGCGGCAGCTCGAAACGCCTCGCTGCTTGCAGCTTCCAAGTGGGCTTTGTTTGCGCGGTGTTGGATCCGTAGGTGCAGCTCAGATGCGGTGTACTGGGCCATGCACAGCGAAGGGCCGCCCCTGCCAGGACGGCCCCTCAACCCCCTGTGCGGCAACCCTCTTCAAGATCGTCAAGCACGTGGAGGTACCCCCAATGTCTCACGACGAGACCTCACACCCGATTCTGCGGGTAGTCCTTCCGCCCGCTCCGGCCGGTGAATCGGCGAGCGGCGGAACACTCGCCAGGATCGAGCGGCCCGCGCCGGTCGTCGCCTGGGTCGTCACCCTCAGCCTGATCGAGGCCGCCCACATGATGGGGCTCATCCCGCCCGGTCCGGCATCGACGGCCGCCGGTGGCGTGATCACCGTCGGCGCGCTCCGGCTCCTGTGGCTGTACTGCGTCCGCCGCTGACCCCTGCGGCGCCATGACGGCCCGTCTCCACCCTAGGGGCGGGCCGTCCTCATGCGACCGGCGCAACGTCCGGCGCCCCTACCGAAAGCGTCACGACATCGGACGGGACCGGCGCGGGCTCCGGCTCGACCGGCGCGACGTCGGCCGCCGTGACGCGCGCCTCCCACCGCCAGCGGCTGGCTGCTGTCGCCACCGCCGCCGGCGGCACGTGATGCGCGTACGCGACAGCTTCGTACGGCTCTGCCCAGGTCCGCATCCGCAGCCACGTGCCCAGCCACAGCCAGCAATCCACCGGCTCACCGTCGATACGCGGCGGTATGCGGTGGTCTGTCATGGCCTCAGCATGCCCCGCGCTGCACTCCAGTGCACCCAAGTTGCGGCAGATGGCAGTGAGTTGAGGCAGGTCAGGGATAGGCTGCCGCCGGTACGACCACGGCACCCACCGCGCGCGGGGCATGCGCGCAGAATCACGGGTGTCGTATGTCTATGGACGATCGGCGGCTGATCGCCGACGAGGAGACCGCCGAGCGCATCGCGAAGGCGCGCGGCGGCGACCTGTACGACCGCCTGTTCCCCCCGCGCCGTGCCCTGTCACTCCCAGCCCTCGAAGCCGCCTACGCCGAAGGCCTGCTCAGCGATCAGGACATGGCCGCGATCTTCCTAGAAGTCCACGACGCTCCCCCTACAGCCTGACTTTCGCCGGCGCCTTCGCGAATCGTCCCGCCTTCACAGCTTCGAGGTACATCACCTTGCTGACGTTGTGCAGGGCGATCGGGGGCCGGGCAGTCTCGACAGGGGGAAGACCGCGCAGGTTCTCCGCCATCTCGCGCAGTCCGCCCAGCCTCACGGCCACCCCCGGAGCGCCGCCCTGATGGCCGTTGCGCCACAGCACCAGGCGCACCCCCGAGCTGTACAGGAACTCACGGCGGCCGGGGGTCTCCATGGCCGTCCAGGCAGCCCCGAGGGTGCGGCCGGTCGATTCGTACCAGACGCGGGGCGGCCGAACCGGTTCGGCCCGCAGCCTGGCGATACGACTGGAAATGCTGCCGGACATCCGGAAGAAGGACTCTCGCAGCACATCATCATCAAATCGCCCTGCCTCGAAGTCGGCTTCCAGCAGCTTCAGCCGGCGGGTGAGGTCTTCGATCTCGCGCGTCGGGTCGTTCCCCTCTTCCTGCATGCGCATCACCTCAGGAAGTTCACCGACCTCCCCGAGAATGGTGCCGCCGTAGAAGCCTTCGAGTTCCTCGGCGCGGATTGCCGCCGGTGCGGGACAGGGGATTCCCAGCCCTGGCGCAGTGCACCGGTAATACCGGTAGACGGCAAGCCGGCCGCTCTTGAGGTGCCGCCGGTGCTGCTGGTGGTAGATGGAGGAGCCGCAGCCCTGGCAGCAGCCGATCCCCGACGCCTCCCCCGCCGTGCCGGTGTGGACGATCGTCCGGGGCCGTGAGCGGGCGTCCAGTGCCCGCACCGTGCGTCTCCATTCGGCGTCGCTCAGGATCGGGTGTTCCGTCAGCATCGCCGGTTCACCATTGGGGAGGCGGTGGATCTGCCCGTCGGTCACCAGGTAGCCGGCAATGGCAGGTGAGCGAAGGATGGCCGTGAGAACCCCGGCCTTCCACTTCGTCCCCTTCGGCTCAGGCGCGGTGACAGGCCCTCCCCGCGCTGCCTGCGCCTCCCGCTTGATCTGCCTCTGCCGATCCCGCCACGTAAGCGCACGGGCCTCGTTCAACTCCAGAGTGAGGAGGTGCGCCGCCGCACCGGCCCACACGCGCTCGGCCTGCGCCCGCAGCAGGCCCCGGAAGACGCGCTCGGCGACCAGGACCGCATGAGCGTCCTCGTGGGGCCTTTCCGCGAGATATCCAGCGGGAGTTTGGCCACCTCCGTAATAGCTGTTATCTCGGAGCCATTTACGGGTGTCCGCACACCGGATGCGGATTTTCCGCAATTCTTCGGCGGCCTGGGTGGCTTTCGCGTATGCGACAAGTCGGCCGGTTGGGGTGGCAATGTCGAATGACGGGTCATCAAGGATGACTAGGTATTTCGAATGGGTCAGGATGAGGTGGACGAATGCAAAGAAATGCATATCGTCACGGCCCAATCTGTCCTGCGTCGTGACAGCCATGACGTCCCACTGGGCGAGCCCCTCAGGCGTGAGCCACGGGCCGAGCTGCGGGCGCTCGGCCGGGTCCAGCGCACCGGACACCGACTGGTCCGTGACCTCGCCAGCTGTCACCCAATCGTGTGATCTCTGACACGACCGCAGCTGCTGAATCTGGCGAGGGATCGACGTCGAACGATCATCCTGCTTGGAAACCCTGGCCATCAGAAGGGCCCGCATCCCGGGCTTCAGTTCGCTGTTTGTGCTGGTCACAGCCCAACCCCCTTGATCTCTACTCATGCGGTAGCGCGACAGCGATACTGCTGCACATGACGACCGATGCCGGGGACACGCCCCTCACCATCGACGAGCTGGCCGCCCGGACGGGCGTCACGGTCCGCACCGTCCGCTTCTACGGCAGCAAGGGCCTGCTGCCGCCGCCGGTGCTGGGCCCGCGCCGGGTCGGGCACTACGGGCCGGAGCATGTGGCGCGGCTGGCCCTCATCGAGGAGTTGCAGCGGCAGGGCATGACCCTGTCGGCGATCGAGCGGTACCTGAGCCGGCTGCCCGCCGACCTCAGCCCGCACGACCTGGCCATTCACCGTGCGGTCGTCGCGTCCTGGGCTCCGGACGCGGTGGACACGGTGTCACTGCGGGAACTGGAGCGGCGGGCCGGACGCCCGCTCGCCCCCGAGGACCTGGAGCGGCTGGCGGCGATGAACGTCGTCATGACGGCGGACGGCGACGCAGCCGACGGCGGCACCTTCCGTGTCGACTCCGGGCTGCTCCGGCTCGGGGTGCAGCTGCTGGACGTACCACTGTCGCAGGAGGCGATCCTCGCGGCGCGCAAGGTGCTCGTCGAGCACTCGCGCGCCGCGGCTCACGAGCTCTCCCAGCTCTTCCGCGGCGAGGTGGCGGAGCGTGACGCCCGGGACGTGAGGTCCCTGTCGGCGCACATGCACCCCCTGGTGGTGCAGGCGCTGCTGACGACGTTCCAGCGATCGCTGCGGGAAGAGCTGAGCGAGTGGGTCACCGGGTCGGGAACGGACTGAGTCCGGATCAGGCACCGGCCGAGTCGGCGAACGGCTCCCCCCTCTCGGCCTTCTCCACGAGCAGCGCGGGCGGGGTGAAGCGCTCGCCGTAGGTCTCGGCGAGCTCCCGCGCGCGGGCCACGAACCCGGGCAGGCCGGTGCCTCCCCCGGCGCCGCCGTCGTAGCCGTTGATGTACTGCAGGACGCCGCCGGTCCAGCCGGGGAAGCCGATGCCGAAGATCGAGCCGATGTTGGCGTCGGCGACCGAGGTCAGGACGCCCTCCTCGAGGAGGCGCACGGTGTCGAGCGCCTCGGAGAAGAGCATCCGTTCCTGCATGTCCCGGAACGGGATCTCGTGTCCCGGCTTGGTGAAGTGCTCACGCAGGCCCGGCCAGAGTCCGGCCCGCTTGCCGTCCTCGGTGTAGTCGTAGAAGCCGGCGCCGCCGCTGCGGCCCGGGCGGCCGAACTCGTCGACCATGCGGTCGATGACCGCCTCCGCCGGGTGCGCGGCCCAGGTGCCGCCCGCCTCCTCCACGGCCCGCCTCGTCTCCTTGCGGATCTTGCGCGGGAGGGTGAGGGTCAGCTCGTCCATGAGGGAGAGGACCTTGGCCGGGTAGCCGGCCTGGGCGGCGGCCTGCTCCACGGAGGCGGGCTCGATGCCCTCGCCGACCATGGCGACACCCTCGTTGATGAAGTGGCCGATCACGCGGGAGGTGAAGAAGCCGCGCGAGTCGTTCACGACGATCGGCGTCTTGTTGATCTGCCGGACCAGGTCGAAGGCCCGGGCGAGGGCCTCGTCGCCGGTGCGGTCCCCCTTGATGATCTCCACCAGCGGCATCTTGTCGACCGGTGAGAAGAAGTGCAGCCCGATGAAGTCGGCCTGGCGCTCCACGCCCTCGGCGAGAGTGGTGATGGGCAGGGTGGAGGTGTTGGAGCACAGCAGTGCGTCGGGCGCGACGACGGACTCGATCTCCTGGAACACCTTGTGCTTGAGCGTGGTGTCCTCGAAGACGGCCTCGATCACCGCGTCGCAGCCCGCGAGGTCGGCCACGTCGGCGGTGGGCGTGATCCGGGCGAGCAGTGCGTCCGCCTTCTCCTGGCTGGTACGGCCCTTGGCCACGGCCCTGGCACACAGCTTCTCGGAGTAGCCCTTGCCCTTGGCGGCCGCTTCCGGGGAGACGTCCTTCAGGACGACGTCGATGCCCGCGCGGGCGCAGGAGTACGCGATGCCCGCGCCCATCATGCCGGCGCCGAGGACGGCGACCTTGCGGACCTGGCGGGGCTCGATGCCCTTGGGGCGGTTGGCGCCGGAGTTGACGGCCTGGAGGTCGAAGAAGAACGCCTGGATCATGTTCTTGGCGGTCTGCCCGGTGACCAGCTCGGTGAAGTAGCGGGTCTCGATGGTGATCGCGGTCTCGAAGTCGACCTGGGAGCCCTCGACGGCGGCGGCCATGATGTTGCGCGGGGCCGGGTAGGGGGCGCCGTTGGTCTGCTTGCGCAGATTGGCCGGGAACGCGGGCAGGTTGGCGGCGAACTTCGGGTTGGCGGGGGTGCCACCGGGGATCTTGTAGCCGGGCAGGTCCCAGGGCTGGTGCGACTCGGGGTGGGCGTCGATGAAGGCGCGGGCCTTGGCCAGCATCTCCTCCCCGGTGGCGGCCACCTCGTGGATCAGGCCGTTCTCCAGGGCGCGGCGGGGGTTGTACTGGGTGCCCTGGAGCAGCACCTTCAACAGCGCGTCGGTGATGCCCATCAGGCGTACGGTGCGGGTGACGCCGCCGCCCGCGGGCAGCAGGCCGAGCGTGACCTCGGGCAGGCCGATCTTGGAGCCGGGGGCGTCGAGGGCGATGCGGTGGTGGGAGGCGAGCGCGATCTCGTAACCGCCGCCGAGGGCCGCGCCGTTGATGGCGGCGACGACCGGCTTGCCGAGGGTCTCGATGCGGCGCAGCGCGTTCTTGATCTCGGTGGCGGTGTCGAAGACCTGCTGGGCGTCCTCGGGACCGGCCTTGATCATGTCCTTGAGGTCGCCGCCCGCGAAGAAGGTCTTCTTGGCGGAGGTGTAGATGATGCCGCGGATGGAGTCCTTCTCGGCCTCCGCGCGCGCGGCGATCGCCGTGATGGAGGCGCGGAACGCCTGGTTCATGGTGTTCGCGGACTGGTTGGGGTCGTCCAGGACGAGGGTGACGACACCGGTGTCGTCCTGCTCCCAGCGGATGGTGGTGCTCTCGGTCATGACAGTCGTCTCCGTTGAGGTCTCGGAAGTCTCGTGATTCCGCGGGGAGTTCAGATGCGCTCGACGATGGTGGCGATGCCCATGCCGCCGCCGACGCACAGGGTGGCGAGGCCGTAGCGCTTGTCCTGGCGCTCCAGTTCGTCCACGAGGGTGCCGAGGATCATCGCGCCGGTGGCGCCGAGCGGGTGGCCGAGGGCGATGGCGCCGCCGTTGACGTTGACCTTGTCCAGGGACAGGCCCATGTCCTTGACGAAGCGGAGCACGACCGCGGCGAACGCCTCGTTGATCTCGACCAGGTCGATGTCGTCGATGGTGAGGCCGGCCTTCGCCAGGGCCTTGCGGGTGGCGGGGGCGGGCCCGGTGAGCATGATGGTCGGCTCGGAGCCGGAGACGGCGGCGGAGACGATCCGCGCGCGGGGGGTGAGGCCGTAGCGCTCGCCGACCTCCTGGGAGCCGATCGCGACGAGCGAGGCGCCGTCCACGATGCCGGAGGAGTTGCCCGCGTGGTGGACGTGGTCGATCTTCTCCACCCAGTGGTACTTCTGCAGCGCGACGGCGTCGAAGCCGCCCAGCTCGCCGATGTCCGCGAAGGACGGCTTGAGCTTCGCGAGGGAGTCGGCGGTGGTGCCGGGGCGCGGGTGCTCGTCGTGGTCGAGGACGACCAGGCCGCTGCGGTCCTTCACGGGGACCACCGAGCGGTCGAAGCGGCCCTCCTTCCAGGCGGTGGCGGCGCGCTCCTGGGACAGGGCCGCGTACTCGTCGACGTCCCGGCGGGAGAAGCCCTCGATGGTGGCGATCAGGTCGGCGCCGATGCCCTGCGGTACGAAGTTGACGGCGAGGTTGGTCATCGGGTCGTTGAACCAGGCGCCGCCGTCGGAGGCCATCGGCACCCGGGACATGGACTCCACGCCGCCCGCGAGGACCAGGTCCTCCCAGCCGGACCGGACCTTGGCCGCGGCCAGGTTGACGGCCTCCAGGCCCGAGGCACAGAAGCGGTTCTCCTGCACGCCCGCGACCGTGTCCGGCAGTCCGGCGGCGATCGCGGCGATCCGGGCGATGTCGGAGCCCTGGTCGCCGACCGGCCCGACGACACCGAGCACGATGTCGTCGACGGCGGCCGGGTCGAGGCCGGGGAAGCGGTCGCGGATCTCGTGGATCAGTCCGACCACCAGGTCGATGGGCTTCGTGCCGTGCAGGGCGCCATTCGCCTTGCCGCGGCCGCGCGGGGTGCGGATCGCGTCGTACACGTACGCTTCGGTGCTCACTGGTGTGCCTTTCGGGAGGGTGGGCCGAGCGGGGTGGGCGGGGTCAGTCGGCGTCGGTGACCGGGTCGTTCACCGGTGCGGGTATGCCCCAGTCCCGCGCCACCGTCTCCGTGTCCGCGCCCGGCAGGGCCGGGCCGGTGCGGACGGAGGTGGGGGTCGCGGAGAAGCGGGGCGCGGGGGCGGGCTGGATGATGCCGGCGTGGTCGGTGAAGGTGCCGCGGGCGGCGAGGTGCGGGTGGTGCGGGGCCTCGCGCAGGGACAGCACGGGGGCCACACAGGCGTCGGTCCCCTCGAAGACCGCCGTCCACTCGTCCCGGGTGCGGGACTTGAAGCGGGCGGCGACGCGTTCCCGCAGCTCGTCCCAGCGCGTGATGTCCTTGTGGGCCGGTGCCAGGTCGTCCAGGCCGAGCAGGCGCAGGAACTCCTCGTAGAACCGCCCTTCCAGGGCACCGACCGCCATGTACCGACCGTCGGCGGTCTCGTAGGTGCCGTAGTAGGGACAGCCGCCGTCCAGGAGGTTGGCGGCGCGCCGGTCCTGCCAGCCGCCGGCCGCCAGCATGCCGTGGATCATCGCGGACAGATGGGCCGTACCGTCGACGATGGCGGCGTCGACGACCTGCCCGGTGCCGGTCACGCGCGCGTGGTGCAGTGCGGCGAGGACACCGACGACGAGGTAGAGCGAACCGCCCGCGTAGTCGCCCAGCAGGTTCGCGGGGAAGACCGGGGGCTCGTCCGGGCGGCCGGTCATGCCGAGGGTGCCGGTGAGCGCGATGTAGGCCACGTCGTGCCCCGCGCGGTCGGCGAGCGGTCCGTCCTGACCCCAGCCGGTCATACGGCCGTAGACCAGGCGGGGGTTGCGGACGTGGCAGTCCCCGGGGCCGATGCCGAGCCGCTCGGCGACGCCCGGGCGGTAGCCCTCGATGAGGATGTCGGCGCGCCCGGCGAGGTCCAGCACGCGCGCGGGGCCGTCCGGTGCCTTCAGGTCGACCACGACCGAGCGCTTGTTGCGGTTGGTCACGTCGTACGCGGGATCGACTCCGAGGCCGGGGCCGCCCGGCCGGTCCACCCGGACCACGTCCGCGCCCAGGTCGGCCAGGAGCATGGCGGCGAACGGGCCCGGCCCGATGCCGGCCAGCTCGACCACGCGCACACCGGAGAGCGGACCGCTCCCCGGCTGCGCCGGTGTCCCTGCCATCGTCATGCGTCCGTCCCCCAGGCATGTGTGTGACACAACTGATGTAACACCGGTGATGCTAAGAACGCGTTCCACCGGACACAAGACCCAACGAGCAAGCGCTTAGCCAAGTGCCCGAGACCGCCCCGATCACCCGGGAGAGTGAGAGGCGGATGCGCCGCGAGCTGCGCCGAGTGCGCTAGGAGGCGCGTGCGCCGGGTTCGGCTATAAGACGTTTCGGGGCGTTCCTGGCTGCGGCCACCACTGCCTCCGGGCTGCTCGTCGTCGCTCGCTCCCCTCACGCTAGCCTCAGCCACCGACAGCGGCGCGAGCTGCGGGACCAAGGGGTGTCATGAGCAGGCTGAACAGGGCGGACCGTCCCTACGACCTCGTGCTCTTCGGAGCCACCGGCTTCGTCGGCGCCCTCACGGCGGAGTATCTCGCCGCGCACGCACCGAAGGACCTGCGCTGGGCGGTGGCCGGCCGCGACGAGCGCAGGCTGGAGCGGCTGCGCGAACGCCTGCCCGGCGGCGCGGACGTCGTTGTCCTGCGGGCCGACGTGACCGAACCCGCAAGCCTGCGCGTCCTCGCCGAGCACGCACGCGTGGTGGCCACGACCGTCGGGCCGTACGTGCTGTACGGCGAGGAACTGGTCGCCGCCTGCGCGGACACCGGCACCGACTACCTGGACCTGTCCGGCGAGCCCGAGTTCGTGGACCTGATGTACGTCCGGCACGACACGCGCGCGCGGGAGACGGGCTCCCGTCTGGTGCACGCGTGCGGCTTCGACTCCGTGCCCCACGACCTGGGCGTGTACTTCACGGTCGGGCAGCTGCCGGAGGGCGTGCCGCTGACCGTGGACGGATACGTGACCGCCGACGCGGCCTTCTCCGGCGGCACCCTGGCCTCGGCGCTGAACCAGTTCGCCCGCGGCCGGCAGCTGCTGGCCGCCGCGCGCGAACGGGGGCGGCACGAACCTCGGCTGCTCGGGCGCCGGGTCACGGCGCCGACGGGGGCACCCCGGTTCGCCAAGGAGGTCGGCGCGTGGGCGCTGCCGCTGCCGACCCTCGACCCGGAGATCGTGCGCCGCTCGGCGAGGACGCTGGAGCGGTACGGCCCCGACTTCCGCTACCGGCACTACGCGGCGGTGCGGCGCCTGCCGGTCGCCCTCGGCGGGGTCGCCGCCGTCGGCACGGTCCTGGCGGCCGCCCAACTGCCGCCCGCTCGGCGCTGGTTGTCGGGGCGGCTGCGGCCGGGGGACGGGCCGAGCGCGGAGAGGCGGGCCAGGAGCCGGTTCACGGTGCGGTTCGTCGGCGAGGGCGGCGGACAGCGGGTGTTCACGGAGGTCTCCGGCGGCGACCCCGGCTACGACGAGACGGCCAAGATGTTCGCCGAGGCGGCCCTGTGCCTGGCCTTCGACGACCTTCCGCCGACGGCCGGGCAGGTCACCACGGCGCAGGCGATGGGCGACGCCCTCACCGAGCGGCTGCGCACCGCGGGCATCACCTTCAGGGTGGCCTCCGCCGGCCCCGGTGCCTCCTCCCCGGTTTGAGACTTGCGTACCCGAGAGCACACAGGCACCTGCGCCGTTCGCCTCGAAAGTTTCACAGGGTCTTTCAATGAAACGATGGAGCCCCAGGCCGCAGAGCCGAAGGAGGCGGGCAAGGCATGAAATTCGTGCTCGAAGTGACCGTGGACGAGGGCGCGTCGGCGCAGGACCGCGCCGGTGAGCTGGGGCGCATCCTGCGCTACTGGGGCGGGAATCTCCGCCACTACGCCCTCGAACCCGGGGACGGCTCGGCCGTGTTCGACTCGGCGTATCAGGAGGTCGGCGCCTGGCGTATCGACGCCTCCTGAGGGCTTCCTCAGACGCCCTGAGCCGCCTCCTGAAGAGCCCGGCGGCACAGGGCGTCCGCCCGGCGCGTGGTCTCCGGGAGCCGGTAGCGCGGGGTCAGGGCCAGGGTGTGGGCCAGGGCGTTGTCCAGGCCCACCCGGTGGCCGACGGAGACGAAGACCGGTTTGACGCCGTCCCTGGTGCGCAGCGCTCGGCCGACCTCCTCGGTTCCCGCGAGCAGCGGAGCGGAGCAGCCGCGCTGCGGACCGGGGTCGTCGTAGGTGAAGGTGAACGGGTTCTTGGCGACACCGATGACCGGAAGGCCGGTGAGCACGCCGAGGTGGCTCGCGAGACCGAAGCGGCGCGGATGCGCCAGGCCGTAGCCGTCGCAGACGACCAGGCCGGGCGGGCACGGCAGCCGGTCCAGGGCGGCCAGGACGGCAGGGATCTCACGGAAGGCGAGAAGGCCGGGCACGTACGGGAAGGAGACCCGGCCGACGGCCGTCGCCTCGGCCACCACGTCCAGGGTGGCGGCGTCCAGCACGACGGCCGCCGCGGCGACCAGGTCGAGCTCGTCGTCGTAGGCGACGTCGACCCCGGTGACACGGGCCGCCCCGGGCTCCGGTCCGCGCTCGTCGCGCACCACCCGTCCGCGCAGCTCGTCCTGCACCGCGCGGGCCTCGTCCTCGGTCGCGGGCCAGCCCGCGGGTACGCCAACGGTCGTCATGGTGACGTCGACTGTACGGGCCCGGCGGCGGCGTGCCGGATGCGGGGTGGGGTCGTCCTCGCCGTCGCCGACGATCGCGCCCGGATCACTCGGCCGATCGTTCCTGCCTATCCCTTCCTGGCGTTCAGCGCGCGCTGCAGCTGGCCCTTGTTCATGTGCGAACGGCCCTCGATGCCGCGCTGCCTCGCCTCGTTGTACAGCTGGTCGTAGGTCGGGCCCTGAGAGCCCTTCCCGGACCGCTCGCCTCCGCGCTGACCGGACGACTTGTCCTGGGTCGAGGTGCGGCTCGCGGTCCTGGACTCGCCGGAACGG
This sequence comes from Streptomyces sp. NPDC001709, assembly GCF_053596375.1. Classification (NCBI taxonomy): domain Bacteria; kingdom Bacillati; phylum Actinomycetota; class Actinomycetes; order Kitasatosporales; family Streptomycetaceae; genus Streptomyces; species Streptomyces sp. NPDC001709. The sequence continues at coordinate 26,795 of NZ_JBSFGB010000023.1, forward strand.
GCACGTTCCTTGTTCACGGTCCGCGCGGCGATCTCCTTGGCGCGCTCGGTGCTCTCGCCCCGGTCCTGCGCGCTCTTCTTGATGTGCTCGTACTGACGCTCGCGCTTGGAGCTGGAACCGGCGGGCATCATCGCTCCCTTCCTCTCGCTCCCCGTGCGCAACGAGTACCCGGGTTCCCGCCGCTCACCTCAGCGTTCCAGCCGGGCCACCCGCCCCTGCTCACCGGCCGCCCAGCAGCTGAGGTCGGGCGTGCAGTCCACGGTGTCGTACGAGCCGGTGTCGATCGTGCGCCAGGTGCGGCCGGCGTCCGTGGTGAGGTCGGTGCCGGTGGGGCCGACGGCGAGCGCGGCGGTACGGCTGTGCGGCAGCCAGGCGGCCCCGGAACGGTAGGCGGGCGGCGGCGTGGTGGCCGGCGTCCAGGTGCGGCCGCCGTCGGCGGTGACGGCGGCGGCCTGCGGCGAGGACTGGTCGGGGCGGTAGTCGCCGCCGACGGCGAGACCGTGGGACCGGTCGCGGAAGGCGAGCGCGAAGACGCCTTTGGCGGCATCGCCGGCCGGGACCGGCGTGTCGGCGGCCGTCCAGGTCAGTCCGCGGTCGGCGGAGTGCAGCACGCGCGCGTGGGCGCCGCCGCCGGTGGCCAGCCAGACGTCCTTCGGGCCCGAGGTGACCAGACACTGGCCGCTCGCCGCGAAGCCGGCCTCGCCGTCCAGGGCGGGCGGCATACCGGCCGAGGGCAGCACCCGCCAGGAGCGGCCGCCGTCACTCGTGGACAGGATGCGGAACCTTCCGTCCACGGGGTCGCTCATCGCCAGGCCGTGCCGGCGGTCGAAGAAGGCCAGGCAGTCGTAGAACGCCTTCGGGTCGGTGTTGCGGAAGGACTCCGTCCAGGTCGCTCCGCCGTCGTCGGTGCGGTACGCGCGGGACGCCTCGCCCTCGCCGATGGCCAGCACCACCGCGCGCCGCGCGTCGAACGCCTCGACGTCCCGGAACTGCAGATCGGCCGCACCCGGCGGAGAGACGTTCCGCCAGCTCGCCCCGCCGTCCGTGGTGCGCAGCACCGTGCCGCCGGTACCGGCCAGCCAGGCCGTGTGCCGGTCGACGGCCGCCAGTCCCCGGAAGCGGACCTGCGGGGTGCCCGGGTCCTTCGGCGCCCAGTGCGGGCTCCCCTGCCCGAGGGGCCCTGCCTGTGCCGCCGGGACGGTCAGCGCGGCCAGCGCCGCCCCGCACGCCACCCCCGCCGCCATCAGCCTGCCCATGCGTCCTCTGCGTCGCGTGTTCACCGAGCGCCTCATGGCGGGCGAAGCTAGCCCACCGGCCCGGCGCCGTCCAGAGGCCAACTGCCCGTCGGCGCGGGCGGAAACAGCGGTCTTTCGCCGTGCATGAATGCGGTGACCGAGGTCACTCGTGCTTCGTGTGCACGGATCGGCCGGATCCGTCGTCTTGACCAGTGCCGGGTGCCGCGCACCCGGACGTAGTCCAGCCGTCACGAGGGAGCAACGCGTTGTCCACCGTCATCGAGCAGCCCGTAGAGGCGCGTCTCGTCGCCGCCGCACCGCGCATGCCGAGCATTCCCGCGACGCTGCGCTACGACCGACGCGATCCGTTCGCCGTCGTGATGACCTTCCCGGCCCCGGCCACCCTCGAAGGGGTCGACGTGCGCTGGACCTTCTCCCGCGAGCTGCTGACGGCCGGACTGCACGGCCCCGAGGGGCACGGGGACGTCCGAGTGCGGCCGTACGGCTACGACCGCACCGTGCTGGAGTTCCACGCTCCCGAGGGCACCGCCGTCGTGCATGTGCGCTCCGGTGAGATCCGGCGCTTCCTGGAGGCGACCAACCAGCTCGTGCCCGTCGGCCTCGAACACCTCCAGCTGGACCTGGACCACGATCTGGCCGAGCTGATGCGGGACGCCTGCTGAGCGCTGGTGGCCGCTTCGGCCGCGGCGCAAATTGCGTTGACAGCCTTCCACCCCCCTCCTACGGTGTACATCGGTTCTGTTGCCGTCGATTGGAGAAGGACGTTGCTCGTCTGAGGTCCTGAGGCATCGCGTCGCACCGGTTGAGGTGTGTGCGCGGCGTACGACCTCGGCGTCCGAGCCGTCCTCGGGCACAGGCCCTTTTTCATGGCCTCTTGGTGCCCACGACCCTTCGGTTCCCGCCTCGCGGTGTCTCGACATGCGCCCACCCGAACCGCACGAAACCCCTCGCGAGGCTCTCATGTCACCCTCCCTCACCGGTACGTCCCTGTCCTTCACCTGGCCCGACGGCACCACCGTCTTCGACGCCCTCGACATCGCCTTCGGCCCCGGCCGGACCGGGCTCGTCGGCGTCAACGGATCAGGGAAGTCAACCCTGTTGAAACTGCTGGCCGGTGAACTCGTCCCGGCCGACGGCACCGTCAAGGTCGCCGGCGAGGTCGGCTACCTCCCGCAGAACGTCACGCTCGACACCGCGCTCCGCGTCGACGAGGCACTCGGCATCGCCGAACGGCGGGCCGCGCTGCACGCCATCGAGGCGGGCGACGCCGCCGAGGAGCACTTCGAGACGCTCGGCGACGACTGGGACGTCGAGGAGCGCGCCCTGGTCACCCTCGGCGAACTCGGTCTCGGCCACATCGGCCTGGACCGCACCGTCGGCGAGGTCTCCGGCGGCGAGTCGGTGCTGCTGCGGCTGGCCGCGCTGCTGCTGCGCCGCCCGGACGTGCTGCTGCTGGACGAGCCCACCAACAACCTGGACCTGTACGCGCGCCGCCGGCTGTACCAGGCCGTCGCCGCGTGGCCGGGCGTGCTGGTCGTGGTCAGCCACGACCGGGAACTGCTCGACCTGGTCGACCAGATCGCGGAGCTGCGCTCCGGTGAGGTCGCCTGGTTCGGCGGCAACTTCTCGGCGTACGAGGAGGCGCTGGCCGTCGAGCAGGAGGCGGCCGAGCGGATGGTGCGCGTCGCCGAGGCCGATGTACGCAAGCAGAAGCGCGAACTGGCCGACGCCCAGGTCAAACTGGCCCGCCGCAAGCGGTACGGGCAGAAGATGTGGGACTCCAAGCGCGAACCGAAGATCGTCATGGGCGCACGCAAACGCGCCGCCCAGGAGTCGGCGGGCAAGCACCGCATCATGCACGAGGAGCGGCTCGCCGAGGCCCGGGAGCGCCTGGACGAGGCGGTGGAGGCGGTACGGGAGGACGACGAGATCCGCATCGACCTGCCGTACACGGCCGTGCCGCCCGGCCGGGAGGTGCTCACCCTGGAGAACCTGCGCATGGCCTACCACGCGCGCGTGGAGGGCATCCTCGATCTGCGCGGCCCGGAACGGATCGCGCTGGTCGGGCGCAACGGCGCCGGCAAGACGACGCTGCTGGGGACCGTCGCCGGGGAACTGGCGCCGGTGGCCGGCGAGGCGCGGGCGCATGTCCCGCTGCGCTTCCTGCCCCAGCGGCTGGACGTGCTGGACGACGCGCTGACGGTCGCGGAGAACGTGGCCCGGTTCGCGCCGGGCGCCACCAACAACCGGGTCCGGGCGCGCCTGGCCCGGTTCCTGTTCCGGGGCGCGCGGGCCGACCAGAAGGCGGCCACCCTGTCCGGCGGCGAGCGGTTCCGGGCGGCCCTGGCCGCGCTGATGCTCGCCGAACCGGCACCCCAGCTGCTCCTGCTCGACGAGCCGACGAACAACCTCGACATGGCGAGCGTACGGCAGCTGACCTCGGCCCTGGAGTCGTACGAGGGCGCACTGCTCGTGGCCAGCCACGACCTGCCGTTCCTCGAGTCGATCGGCATCACCCGCTGGCTGCTGATGGAGGAGGGGGAACTGAGGGAAATCGCACCGGAGGATGTCGGGTATCCCGCGTAACGCCGGGCACGTCCGGGCACGTCCGGGACAGGGTCACCCTGGGCGGGGTGACGTCTCAGGAGGGGCACAGCCTGACAACGAGGGTTTTGTCCTGGCCGGAGCGGACTGCATGATGGCGGACCGGCGCCGCGTTCACCGGCGCCGGCCACCGCACCGCCGATTCGAAAGGTCCCTCGTGCCCAGCAAGAAGGCCCTCGTCCGCCGCCCCAGCCCCCGCCTCGCCGAAGGCCTGGTGACGCACATCGAGCGGGAGAAGGTCGATGCCGGGCTCGCCATCGAGCAGTGGGAGGCCTACGTCGAGGCCCTGCGCACGCACGGCTGGGAGACGATCGAGGTCGATCCGGAGGACGACTGCCCGGACTCGGTGTTCGTCGAGGACACCGTCGTCATGTACAAGAACGTGGCGCTGATCACCCGGCCCGGCGCACAGTCCCGGCGCGAGGAGACCGTCGGCGTGGAGGAGGCGGTGGCCCGCCTCGGCTGCTCGGTGAACTGGATATGGGAGCCGGGCACGCTGGACGGCGGTGACGTCCTGAAGGTCGGCGACACGGTGTACGTCGGCCGCGGCGGGCGCACCAACGCGGCCGGGGTGCAGCAGGTGCGGGCCGCCTTCGAGCCGCTGGGCGCGCGCGTGGTGCCCGTTCCCGTGACCAAGGTGCTGCACCTGAAGTCGGCGGTGACCGCACTGCCCGACGGCACGGTGATCGGGCACATCCCGAAGGTCGACCGCCCGTCGCTGTTCCCGGGCTTCCTGTCGGTGCCGGAGGAGTCCGGCTCGCACGTGGTGCTGCTCGGCGGGCACAAGCTGCTGATGGCGGCGAGCGCTCCGAAGACCGCGGAGCTGCTGACCGATCTCGGCCACGAGGTGGTCACGGTGGACATCAGCGAGTTCGAGAAGCTCGAGGGCTGTGTGACGTGCCTCTCCGTGCGGCTGCGGGAGCTGTACGCCTGACCCGGTGATCCACTCGCTCCGACAGCCCCGGGACCTGCGGGTCCCGGGGCCGCTCGGCATACCCGCGAAGCGCCGCTGTGAGGGCTCTGATCAGCGATCTTTACAGCGAACTTAGCCTACGGCTTCGTAACCTACGGATTCGTAGCCTACGATCTCGTAGGTTTCCCGGCACCGCTCGCCGGACCGCCTTACTTTTCTCCCCCGTTGTTCGGCGCCCCCTGGAGTTCCTGTGACGATCACCTCCCCTCACCTCGGCAGCCCGTCCGCATGGACCGACGCGCGGCTGCTGTTCGCGCTGGAGGAAGTGGTCGAGCGGGAGCTGAACCGGCATCTCAAGGTCGCCAAGGACTGGATGCCGCACGAGTACGTGCCGTGGAGCGACGCCCGCAACTTCCCCGGCCTGTTCGAGGACGGGGAGGCCTGGGACAAGGACCAGTCCGACGTGACCGAGATCGGCCGTATCGCCCTCGTGGTCAACCTGCTCACCGAGGACAACCTGCCCAGCTACCACCACGAGATCGCCACGCTCTTCGGGCGTGACGGCGCCTGGGGCACCTGGGTGCACCGCTGGACGGCCGAGGAGGGCCGGCACGGCATCGTGATGCGCGACTACCTGCTCGCCTCGCGCGCGGTGGACCCGGACAAGCTGGAACGTTTCCGTATGGCGCACATGAGCGAGGGCTTCGAGTCCGACAACCGGCACTCGATGCTGCACTCGGTCGCCTACGTCGCCTTCCAGGAGCTGGCCACCCGGATCTCGCACCGCAACACCGGCCACCAGTCGGGCGACCCGGTCTGCGACCGCATGCTGGCCCGCATCGCGACCGACGAGAACCTGCACATGATCTTCTACCGCAACCTGCTGAAGGCGGCCTTCGAACTGGCCCCCGATCTGACGATGCAGGCCGTGCGGGACGTGGTCGTCAACTTCCGGATGCCCGGGCACGGCATCCCCGGCTTCGAGCGGGCCGCCGCGCAGATGGCCATCGGCGAGGTCTACAACCTGCGCATCCACCACGACGACGTGCTGCAGCCCGTGCTGCGCTTCCTGAAGGTCCTGGAGATCGACGGCCTCGGCCCCGAGGGTCGCCAGGCGCAGGAGGAACTCGGCCTGTTCATGGGCGGTCTGGACGCGGAGGCCGCCAAGTTCGACGAGAAGCTCGCGGCCCGCAAGGCCCGCATGGCGGCGCGCGCCGGGGGCTGACCTACGCCCGGCCGCGTAGCCGGGGTGGGACACCGGGCCGGTGTCCGCGGGCGCCACCCCGGTGCGGGTCCGCGCTCAGCGGGACGTCCGGTCCGGTCTCAGTGGAACGCCCGGTCCGGTCTCAGTGGGACGCCCGGCGCAGGGCCAGGCGTTCCTTCTCGGACAGGCCGCCCCAGACGCCGAAGCGCTCGTCGTTCGCCAGCGCGTAGTCCAGGCAGGCCGGGCGCAGCTCGCACATGGCGCAGATACGCTTCGCCTCGCGCACCGAGCTACCGGGCTCGGGGAAGAAGAAGTCCGGCCCGGTCTGCGCGCACAGGGCCTGCGCCTGCCAGGTGTCATCGGCCGGGGTGATCGTCTCGAAGTGCATGACCGGAATCGTGGCGCGCGGCGAAAAACGTTCGATCAACGCCGGGTCAACGTCTGCGTCGGGGCCTCCAGCCGCTCCGATGATGCTCCTTGGGGCCGCACCCGCGCACGGCGGCGCGCGGAGCGGGGGCGAAACGTGGAGAACGCGCCCTCTCACCCGGCGTGAGGGCGGGCTTCGCTCCGGCGCGCCGCAGCACTCCGGCGGCGATTGTCAGTGGGGGATGCCAGACTCGGCAGTGCACAGGACGGGACCCCTTTCGAGGAGGGCAAAGATGCTCACCACCCGTTTCGTCAACGGCGCTCCGAACTGGATCGACATCGGCACCCCCGACATCGACGGCGCCATCTCCTTCTACGGCGGCCTCTTCGGCTGGCAGTTCCAGTCGGCAGGGCCCGACGCCGGTGGTTACGGCTTCTTCCAGCTGGGCGGCAGGACCGTCGCGGGCGGCATGCAGTCCGGCCCCGAGCAGGGCCCGCCGGCCTGGACGGTGTACTTCCAGAGCGCGGACGCACACGCCACCGCCAAGGCGGCCGAACAGGCCCACGGCAGCGTGCTGGTCCAGCCGATGGACGTGATGGGACAGGGGCACATGGCGATCCTCGCCGACCAGGCGGGCGTGACCTTCGGGATCTGGCAGCCGGGACAGACCAAGGGCGTGGACGTGGCGAGCGAGCCGGGGTCGCTGTGCTGGGTCGAGCTGTACACCCCGGACATCGCGGCGGCCGCCGCCTTCTACCACCAGGTGCTCGACCTGGAGACCTCGGCCGTGCCCTTCCCGGGCGGGACATACACCTGCGTCAATCCTGCCGACGGCGGGGAGAACGCGATGTTCGGCGGGATCGTCCCACAGGCCGACGCCCCGGCCGAGGCCGAGGGCAGCCCGTACTGGCTGCCGTACTTCGAGGTCGAGGACACCGACGCGGTGGTGGACAAGGTGCAGCAACTCGGCGGCACGGTGCGCATGCCGGCGACGAGCCTGGAAGGGGTCGGCCGCATGGCCAAGTTCACCGACCCGTACGGCGCCCGCTTCGCGGTGATCAAGAGCGAGCAGCCGCAGGGCTGAGCCGGTGGGCCGGCCGTACCGGGGCCACTCGCGGGGCGGCTAGGCGGAGGCCCGTCGTATCAGCGTGGTCGGGAGGATCACGCCGCCGGCGGGCACCGAGTCCGCCGTGGTCCCGGTCCGGTCGCGGCCGTCGGTCAGGCCGCGCAGCAGCAGACGGGCCATCAGGCGGCCCACTTCCTCGATGTCCTGACGGACCGTCGTCAGCGGCGGGTCGGCCTCCATGGCGACGGGCAGCATGTCGTCGAAGCCGATCACGGCCACGTCCTCGGGCACCCGCCGGCCGCTCGCGCGCAGCACCCGCAGGGCGCCGAGCGCGGTGAGGTCGTTGGCGGCGAAGACGGCGTCCACGTCCGGGCAGTGGTCGAGGAGTTGGCGCATGGCCCGCTCGCCCCCGGCAGGCGTGAAGTCGCTCTCCACGACCAGCCGGGGATCGTTCCCGCCGGGCACCTCGCCCATGACGTCCCGGTAGCCGTCGAGCCGGTCCACCGCCGACGTCTGGTCCAGGGCGCCGGTGAGGTGCGCGATGCGTGTCCGGCCGAGCTCGACGAGATGCCGTACGGCCGTGCGTGCCCCGCCCCGGTTGTCGCAGTCGACGTACACCACGCCCGGGTCCTCCCCCGTGGGGCGCGTGGCCCAGGCCGCTTCCTCACCCCAGTGCGGTCGGCCGCCGAACACGGTGGGCACACCGGCGTCGTGGATGAGGCCGGGCAACGGGTCGTCGAGGTGCAGTGAGAAGACCAGGGCGCCGTCGACATGGCCTCCGGCGAGATACCGGGCCACGCGCGCGTGATCGTCACGGCCCTCGGTGAGCAGCAGCACCAATTGGTTGTCGTGGGCGGTCAGTTCCTTGCTGATCCCGCGCAGTTGGAGGGCGAAGAAGGGGTCGGTGAAGACCCGTGTCTCGGGCTCGGCGATGACGACCGCGACGGCGTCGTGCCGCTTGGTGACGAGGCTGCGCGCCGCCTGGTTGGGGACGTACCCCAGCTCCGCCACGGCCTGCCGGACCCGCTCGGCCAAGGGCTCGCGCACCCCGTCACCGCCGTTGACCACCCGCGACACGGTGGCCCGGGACACACCGGCCCGCGCGGCCACGGCCTCCAACGTGGGACGCGACACTGCCTCGGTCACTTCGGGACTCCTCATCGGCGGCTGCCGGCCAGGATAACCGCGCGACGGAGACACCGCCGGTGTGGCAACGACGTCTTGCCGAGGGCCGCCGGTTGCCGGGTTTGCGGTGCAGGTTTTGCGGTGCCGTGGTGGCAACACCTCAGCGAGCTGACAGCGGCTATACCGGCTTCCCACCCGAGCCCGGGTTTCCCGAGGTGCCCGGCTCTACTTCAGGACGCGCCCGGCATCGAATGGTGGGGCGTCGGCCTTGCGTGAGCGGGGGGGGTGGGCCTCGGGGAACCGTCGGCTCGGGCTGTGGAGCCGAAGCGGGCTGGAAGTTGTGGCTGGCCCGGGAACCGTAGGGCAGCAGGGAGCCGCGACTCGGCTCGGCTCGGAAGCCATCGGTCGGCGAGGAGACACAGCTCAGCCAGGAGCGGCAGGGCGAGCGAGGGCCGCAGCCCGGCTCGCAACTCGTAGGCCGGCCGGAAGCCACAGGTCCGCTCGAACACCGCAGGTCCGCTCGGTCGCCGTAGGGCAACCGGGAGGCGCAGGGTCGGCCCGGAGGCGCGGGGCGGCCGGCGTGTCGCGGTTCAGTTCAGCAGGTCGATCGTCGCTCCCACGCCCCGGCGCTCCGCCTCCCGCCAGGCGAGCCAGGTGAGGGCGAGGTCCTGCCAGGGCAGCCCGACAGGGGCGTACACCGTGCGCTGGCGGGCCGAGGTGCGCCCGGGGTGCCTGCCGTGCAGGATGTCCGTGAGGGTGGCGTCGGTCGAGGTCCGGGTGAGCCCGGGTGCCGCCAACGCGCCCATCCGCGCGGCGAGTTCCGCGTCCTCGACGACGAGGAGCGCGGCGTCCAGCAGGTCGGGGGCGAGTTCCCGCTTGCCGGGCTCGTCGGTGCCGAGGCTCGTGAAGTGCTGTCCGGTACGGGTGTCCGCGAGGGCGAGCAGCGGGGTCCGGGACCAGGTCGCGAGCAGGACGGTGTCGGCCGCCTCGGCCACCGCGCCGGCCGAGTCCAGCACCCGGCCGTCGTGCCGGGCGGCGAATGCGGCGGCCCGCCCGGAGTCGGTGTCGTGGACGACGAGTTGCCCGGGCCGGTGCTCGCCGGCGAGACCGCGTAGCGTCAACTCGGCCTGGGCACCGGCTCCGATCACGCCGAGGACGTCGTATCCGGCGGGGGCCAGGAGCGTGGTGCCGAGGGCGGCGGCGAGCCCGGTCCGCCAAGCCGTGACGGTCGCCGAGTCGAGCAGGGCGAGCAGTTCGCCGTCGGCGCCGCTGTGCAGGCAGATCACCCCGCGCAGGGCGGGCCGGGCACCGGGGAACTTGGCGTTGACCTTCACCGTGTACGCGTCGATGCCGGGCAGAAGGCCGGGGATGAGCGCGGTGGCGGTACCGGGGAACGGCAGGTCGGTGCGGACCCGTTGGCCGGGTACGGCGGTGGCCCCGGCCGCGTGGAATCCCTCGCGCAGGGCGGCGAGACAGTCCGCCGGTTCGAGCACGGCCTCCAGGTCGCTGCGGGTCAGTACGCGGGTCATTCCCGCATGATCCCCTCGGCTCGGGGTCGTTGTCAGTGGTGTGGTGCATGCTGTGATCAGTGGCGGACGGGCGCCATGGACCACGGGGGGGGACAGGATGTTCACGAGGGATCGGATGGCCGTTTCTCTGGACGAGCGGCGCTGGCGATGAGCCGTCGCCCGACACACCGGAGTGCGCGAGCAGCGCGCCCGGTCCCGTGCCGCTTCCCGTCCGCATCCGCGTCAGGCCGGGTTCGTCCATGGCAGCGTGGGCAAGGCGGGCAGGTCGCCCAAGTCCTCGGAGGCGGCGAGCCACGCGGCCAGGGCCACGGGGTCGGGTGCGCTGCCGGTGGTCGCGGTGACCCGGGCGTGGACGGCTCGGACCAGTTCTGGCCGGTGGGTCAGCGCTCGTGCGGCGGCGGCCCGGGTTTCCCTGCCGAGGCTCTCGACCGAGCCGGGCCCGCGCAGGGTCAGGGCCAGCCGGATCCACCGCTCGGGGTCCCCGGGCTGCCGGGCCAGCTGGTCCACGGCCAGGCGGTGGGCGGTCTCGGTCCGCCCGAGCAGGCGGGCCGCGTCGGTGGGATCCAATGCGTCGTAGGCGGAATGCGGCACGCGATCCGGACAGGGCACCGAGGCGTTCGACGAAGGTGGGACAGCCGCCGCCACTCGGGCCAGTCGTACCCGATAGGCCGTCAGATCGGGCAGCTCACGGCGCGGCAGGAAGTCGGTGCCGACGTGCCTGCGAGGCGGGCGGGGTGTTCCGGTCACCCATGCCTCGGCGAGTTCCCCGACGTGGTCGGTTCGGGGGCTCAGATAGTGCAGCCGCCAGCCGCCGCGGTGCGCGATCACGGCCTCCTCGGCGAGCCGCACCAGGTGGTCCGGGATGGGCGTGTGCTCCGCCCAGCGGGCCGCGCTCTCCCCCATCGTGGCCGTGAACTCCCGTCCCTTCTTCGTGAGCCGGGAAGAGGCGCGCAGGATGGTGTAGGCGTCCCAGGTCTGTGTCCGCCAGTGGGCCAACTCGAACTGGGCGCGACGCCGCAGCGCGGGGTCCTGCCCGTAGGTGAGCCGGCGCCAGAGGTCGACCACGCCGAAGTATGCGTAGACGCCGTGCAGATAGCCGGGCAAGGGGCGCGGATCGTCACGCCAAGGCGCGTAGTACAGGCCCTTGCCCGGTGCCTCGCCGTCCTCGGTGTCCTCGGTGTCATCGGTGTCATCGCCGTCGTCGCCTCCTTCGCCGTCCTTGGTGTAGAGGTCGTGGGAGTCGAGCACGGCGTTCAGCTTCATGTGCCGGAACTCATGGGCCAGGGCGACGGCGAAGTCCGCCGGATCGTCCGTTGCGCTGATCACCGCACCGCCGAACGCATCGCTGGACGACATCGACATCACGCGTCCGTCGCGCTCCCGCGGGCGGGGCGTGACGGCGGTGAGCGTGACCCTGAGGGCCTCGGTCAGCCAGGGGTTGGCAAGGACCAGCACATCGCCCGCGCGCTGTGCCCTGTCCTGCCAGCGGTCGACGGTGGCGGAGAGCAGGCGGTCCGGTGCCGTCGGCCCCTCCGGATGCCGGTGGGGATCCAGATCGTCCAGCAGGAAGTCGAACCCGCCGTAGGGGCCGGATGTCCGCACCCGGTGCGCGGGCAGCCATCCGCGCAGCCGGCTGTCCGAGGGCGTGGGAAGCCATACCTCCACGTCGGCACTTGTGATCGCCGCGGTGCCGTCGGCCGCGGTGACGTGGGCGGTGTCGGTGCCGGAGGAGCGCAGGTCGGCAGCGCCCAGGGTGGGCAGCACCGCCATGCCGTACCGGACCGGCAGCGGAAGGGTGAAGGCGAGTCCGGCGCGCAGAGCCGCCGCGGCGGCGACGGCGTGGACGTGGGACAGGTCGGCGGAGGGTGGCGGGGTCGGTGTGTCGGGCACGGGACCCAGCTCGCGCAGCGCACGGCTCATCCAGCGGCCAACGCCGGGGTGGAGGAGAACCGTGGTCACCGCCTCCGGGTCGGCCCGGTCGGCCTGCAGGAAGAGAGCACGGATGTCCTGGATCAGGAGCGGGAAGCCGGACTGGTCGGTCTCGTACGCCTCCGCGCGGCGCAGGAGTTCGTCGAGGGCCAGGACGCGAATCCGCCTCTGTTGTGCGAGCAGCAGCCGGGCCAGGGAGCCGCCGTCCTCGCCGATGGCCACGTCTCGCAGGGTCTGCGGCTGGAGCTCTGTGGCGTCGAGAGGCTCGTCGAACAGATGTGGATGCTCGGCGGACTCGCCGCGAGGCCGGTAGGTCCAGTGCCCCGGCCTGCCGGACAGGGCGGCCCCACCGCCGACCTTGGGCTCGGCACGACGTCGTGGTGGCTCCGACGGCACATAGCTGCCCCCCGAGAAACCACCATCACCTCCCGGGCTGTCGCTGCCCGCACGGCACTCGCGGGAACGGATGAACCGCTCCAGCAACCGAGCCTCCGCGGCTGGGCGTTCAACCGGGTGTCCGGGAGCGGGGGCCCGCTCGAAAGAGCCGTCCTCCGAGTCCATGACGAGGGATGAATGACCCATGGAGTCTCCTTGCGGTAGCCCGGTTTCGTCCTCCGGGTCCTCGGGGTTGCCCGTCCGCCGGGCTGTGGCGAGCTCGGCTCGCACCCTGGCCAGGTTGCGTGCGCAGACGGCGACGTTGGGGTGCTCCTCGCCCAGGCGCCGCCGGCCGGCTTCGAGCGCCGCCGCGAAGTGGTCGGCGGCCGGTTCCAGCTGGCCCAGCAGATGGCACACGGTGGCCAGCTCGTGCTGGGCGGTGATGGTGTCCGGATGGTCCGCACCGAGGACGTCCCGGAAGCTCTGCCAGATATCGGTGAACTCCGCTTTCGCCCGCTCCAGGTAGGCCGGGTCCTCTTCGTGGTCACGGAGGATGCGCGCGCGTTCGTGACGGGCCATGAGCACGTTGGGGTGGTCCGGTGCCAGGGACTTGAGACCGTCCCGTACGACCTCCTCGGCAACGCTCTCCGCCTCCTCCGGGAGCCGTGCGTCGCGGAGGGCGCGGGCCAGGCTCACTCCGACGTCGAGGCTGTCCCAGTCGTCTTCCGCGCACAAGGCCGACGTCTGCCGCCGGATGTCGCGCAGCTGTGTGACCGCCTCGTGGAACCGGCCCCGGCGATGAGCCAGCTTCGCCAGTTCGTGCCGCATGCGCAGGATGCCCCGCGGGTCGGCCTGAGGGTCCCGCAGACGCATGTCGAGCGACAGCCGCAGCTGCTCCTCGGCGGCCTGGTACTCACCGCGTTGGCGCAGTGTGCGGGCCAGGCCCGAACGGGCCGACTGGAGGGAGCGGTGGTCCGCGGGCAGCACCTGCTCGCCGATGGTGATGACGTGCCGGTACCGTTGCTCCGACTTGGCGAGGTCTCCGTTGCCCCGCAGGGACCAGGCCAGTTGCAGCCCGGCGGCGAGCGTGTCGGCGTTCCGCTCGCCCAGGAGGCTTGTCCTGAGGTCCGTCGCGAGGCGCAGTTCGGTGACGGCGTCGCCGGACTGCCCCAGGTAGTCGTAGTACCGCCCGGCGCGTACGGCGGGTTCCGTGGCCCGTACGACCCGGTCGGCGTCCCCCGCGACAGCCTCGCCGCAGTCGGCCAGCAGTGCCTGGGGGGCGGCGCAATGGGGTGCGAGCGCACGCCAGCGGGGCCAGTGCGCGGGGTTGCCCTCCTGGATCTGCCCGATCGCCTCGGCGAGCAGGGCCGAGACGAGGTCGAGGAGTGCCGGTGCCTGTGCGCGGGTGTCGGCGTCGGTGGCGCTGGCGGCGCGGACCAGGGGGTGGATGGTGATCCGGGGGTGTGCTCCGGTGCCGGAGGGGCCGCCCGTGCCGTCGGAACGCTCGATGGTGATCAGCCGCAGACCTTCCAGTCCGCTGAGGGCCTCGCTGATCCGGGGACGCGTCGGGGCGATGAAGACCGGGCTCGCGGCGAGGACGTCGAGCTTGAGGAGGTCCAGATACGGCAGGGGCGCCGGCCCGAAGGCGCACAGCAGACGCAGCAGCGGCCGGGCCAGGTCGCAGCCCTGCCGGTGCAGTTGGTCGAGGGACAGGTCCCACACGCTGCGGATGGTGCGGCGGGAGCGGGCGTCGGGCCCGGGATCCGGATCCGGGTCGGTGCCCACGTCGGCGAGCCGGTCGGCGAAGGCACGGCGGAAGTCCTGGAAGGTGGCCGGGGCCCGCTCCGCCGGGAAGGGATCGTCCAGCAGGCGCCGCAGCTGGGAACCGGCGAGCGCGAGGGCGAGCGGCAGCCGGCCGAGGTCTTCGGCGAGTGCCTCGGCGTCCTCGGCGCCGCCGGCGTGCGGTGCCAGATCGAGCAGCACCTGCCCGCTGTCCTCGCGGGACAGCAGCTCGACGCCGACCTGGTGCACCAGGGGCCCCCAGCGTTTGGGCCGGGACTCGCGGCTGGTGATCAGTACGGTGCCCAGGGGGTGCCGTGGCTCCCGCAGCCATCCGTTGCCGTCGGCGGTCCGGGACGGGGCAGCCGCGAGCAGGTCCGGGTCGTCGACGTTGTCGAGGACGAGCAGCCAGGGTTCGGTGAGCGCGTCGAGGTGCCGCCACAGCACGTCCGCCGGGTGGATGGCACTGAAGTCGTCCCGGCGTGCCCCGCACACGGAGGCGACACCGTGCAGCGCCGACGACAGGACGTCGCCGTCCACGCCCGAGACCCACCACACATGGGCCAGCTCCGGCATCAGCCGATGGGCGGTCTCCTGTGCGATCGAGGTCTTGCCGCAGCCGCCCATGCCGGACAGCAGCCACACCCCCGCTATGTCCGGCTCGCCGCGGGCCCGCCGGGTCACCGCGTCGGTCAGCTCGGCCACCAGCGGCTCCCGCCCGTGCAGCCGCCCGCTGTCCACGTTGCGCCGGGGCACGGCCAGCGGGACGACGGCCGGGGCCTGCGGCAGCGCCGGACGCGACCAGCCGGGGAATCCGTCGAACTCGTCGAGCATGCCGGCCTCCCCCGAGTCACGCCTGTGCGGCCAAGTCCCCACCTTCCACGGAGACTTGTACCAGAATCACATCAACCCGGCGTGCTCCGACGCGTTTTGACCGGCCGACGGCGGGGCGGCGTGGCCCTCAGGACGCCTCCTCCTCCCGCCGGGCCCGGCTCGGCTGGACCCGTTTCGGTTCGCCGGGCATCTTCGGGTACTCCGGCGGGTACGGCAGATCGCCCAGGCCGTGGTCGTGTTCATCGCGGCGGGCCAGTTCCAGCAGGGCTTCCAGGGAGTAGGCGTGGCCGTCCATGTCGGCGTGTACGTCGCCGAGTTCGGCGAAGCGGGCGGGCATGGTGGCGAGGTCGAAGTCGGCCGGGTGGGCCACGCCGACCTCCTCCCAGCGCAGGGGCGCCGAGACGGTGGCGTTGGGGCGGGGGCGCACGGAATAGGCGGAGGCGATGGTGCGGTCGCGGGCCGTCTGGTTGTAGTCGAGGAAGATACGGCTGCCCCGCTCCTCCTTCCACCACTTGATCGTCACCTGCTCGGGCATCCGGCGTTCCATCTCCCGGCCGACGGCGATGGCGGCACGCCGCACCTGGGTGAAGGTCCAGCGCGGTTCGATGGGGACGAAGACGTGCAGGCCGCGGCCGCCCGAGGTCTTCGGCCAGCCGCGCAGTCCGCCGAACTCGTCGAGGACGGCGCGCAGTTCCTGGGCGGCGCGGGCCGCGTCGTCGTAGTCGGTGCCGGGCTGCGGGTCGAGGTCGATGCGGAGTTCGTCGGGGTGGTCGACGTCCGTGGCGCGCACCGGCCAGGGGTGGAAGGTGAGCGTGCCGTACTGGGCGGCCCAGACGACGGCGGCCTGCTCGGTGGGGCACATCTCGTCGGCGCTGCGGCCGCTGGGGAAGGTGATGTGGGCGGTCGGGATCCAGTCGGGCATGCCCTTGGGCGCCCGCTTCTGGAAGAACCACTCGCCGCCCACGCCGTCGGGGTAGCGCTCCAGGGTGGTGGGGCGGTTGCGCAGCGCGCGCAGGATGCCGGGGCCGACGGCGACGTAGTACTGCGCGAGGTCCAGCTTGGTGAAGCCCCGCTCCGGGAAGAAGACCTTGTCGGGGCTGGACAGCCGTACGGTCCGGCCGGCCACCTCCAGTTCCACCGCAGCACCCATGCGGCCACGGTAGGCGCACCCTGCGTGGCTCGCATACCGTCCTGCATCACCGCATTCCGGGTGGCTGGTGATGTATGCGGGATACCGGGCGGCAGGGGGCGTATGCGAGCAGAATCAAAGGCATGGATCTGCCGGTGATGCCGCCCGTGAAGCCCATGCTCGCCAAGTCCGTGGCGAAGATCCCGCCGGGCATGCACTACGAGGCGAAGTGGGACGGGTTCCGCTCGATCGTGTTCCGGGACGGGGCCGAGGTCGAGCTGGGCAGCCGGACCGGAAAGCCGCTCACCAGGTACTTTCCCGAGCTGGTGGCGGCGCTGAAGGAGCGGGTGCCCGAGCGGTGCGTGCTGGACGGGGAGATCGTGATCGCGCGGGACGGCCATCTGGACTTCGACGCGCTGACCGAGCGGATCCACCCGGCCGACTCCCGGGTGCGGATGCTCGCGGAGAAGACCCCGGCTTCCTTCGTCGCCTTCGACCTGCTCGCGCTCGACGACGAGTCACTGCTCGACGTGGAGCTGACCGACCGCCGGGCCCTGTTGGAACGGGCACTCGCCGACGCGACACCTCCGGTGCATGTGGCGCCCGCGACGACGGACCCCGAGGTGGCACGGCAGTGGTTCGAGCAGTTCGAGGGCGCCGGGCTCGACGGGGTCGTCGCCAAACCGCTCACCCTGCGCTACCTGCAGGACGAGCGGGCCATGTTCAAGATCAAGCACGAGCGGACGGCGGACGTGGTCGTGGCCGGGTACCGCTTCCACAAGAGCGGCCCGGTGGTCGGCTCGCTGTTGCTGGGGCTGTACGACGAACACGGCCGACTGCAGCACGTGGGCGTGTCGGCCGCCTTCGCCATGAAGAAGCGGGCCGAACTGGTCGAGGAGCTGGAGCCGCTGCGCATGGACGATGTGGCCGGGCACCCGTGGGCGGCCTGGTCGGACGAGACCGCCCATGAGACGGCCCGGCTGCCGGGCGCGCCGAGCCGCTGGTCCGGCAAGAAGGACCTGTCCTGGGTGCCGCTGCGGCCGGAGCGGGTCGCCGAGGTGGCCTACGACCACATGGAGAACGGACAGCGCTTCCGGCACACCGCCCGCTTCCGCCGCTGGCGCCCGGACCGCACCCCGGAGAGCTGCACCTACACCCAGCTGGAGGAGCCGGTGCGCTACGACCTGGCGGAGATCCTCGGCGAGAAGGACCGCGGCTGACCCAGGGCTGGGCGGTGGGCAACGGCCGCATGAGGATCTTGATGGCCCGGCCCTGGTGAGGATCGGCACCGGATCGACCGTACCGCCATGGACGCCGCCGGCGCCGAACGCCTCGACAGCCCCCGCCCACGGCTGCTCCCCGCTCCGCCCAGACCACCCGCCCACGACTCCACTCCGGCCCCTCCCCGCACCTCGGCACGCCGCCCACGAGCCCGCCCCGCCCACCGCCGGGCCACCCATCGCGCGCCGCCCGCCACCCGTCGTCCGCCGCTCGCCCCGCCGCTCGCCGGGGTCACATCACGAGTCCGATCGGCCCACGGAGCGCGCATGACCGTATGTGTTCGGGTATGACCAGCGATGACCCGATGAACGCGCAATCGGACGAACGAACGGGGTGGCCACGGTGGGCATGAGGCACGGAGCGCGCACCCGGCGCGCGGCACTGACGGCGGCCGCGCTGGCCGCCTCGTTGGCCGTCTCCCTCACGGCCGGCTGCACCCACCACGGCCCGGACGACCACCGCGCCCCGCAGCACACCCCGACCGCCCCGGCGCCGACCGCCCCGGCGCCGACGGCCCCGTCGCCCTCGGTCATGGCGGCCGGTTCACCGCTCGCCGTGAAGATCGACAATGTGCCCGCGGCCCGTCCGCAGACCGGCCTAGACGCGGCGGACGTGGTGTACGCCGAGCAGGTGGAGGGCGGTCTGAGCCGGCTGATGGCGGTGTACGCGACCAGGCTTCCGCAGGCCGTCGGGCCGGTGCGCAGCGCTCGTGAGTCCGATCTGGAGCTGCTGCGCCAGTTCGACCGGCCGACGTTCGCCTTCTCCGGCGCCCAGCGCAAACTGCTGCCGCTGATCGACAAGGCGCCGCTGCGGGCGGAGTCCCCCGACAAGGCACCGGCCGCGTACTACCGGGGCACGGGCAAGGCCGCCCCGCACAACCTCTATCTGCACCCGGCCAAGCTGCTGCCGTCCACCCCGGGCAGGGCGGCGCTGACGACCGGCTTCAGTTACGGCCCGGCCCCGTCCGGCGGTGCCCCCACGGCCTCCCGCACCGTCCGCTACCCGGCCGGCCGCTTCACCTTCACCTGGTCCGCCCAGCGGCACCGCTGGCTGGTCGCGATGGACGGCACGCCCACGGTGATGACGGACGGCGCGCGGGTGGCACCGGCGACGGTCGTCGTGCAGTACGTGAAGATCCTCGGCTCCCGCTACCACGACGCGCTCGGCAACCGGACGCCGTACACCCGGACGGTCGGCTCGGGCACGGCGCAGGTGCTGCGCGACGGCCGGTCCTTCGACGCCTCCTGGTCCCGGCCGTCCGCGACGCAGGGTACGGCGTTCACCGCGGCGGACGGCGCCCGGATGAACTTCGCCGACGGTCAGGTGTGGGTGGTGTTCGCACCGGCGCCGTGAACTCCCGTGCACCCACGCGAACTCCGGTGAGCGCTCGGTCAGCCCCGCGCGGCCAGCGGTTCGGCCGGGTTGCGCAGGCCTTCCGCCGCGTCCGCGACCCGGCGGATCAGGTCGAGGAACACGGTCTGTTCGTCGGCCGACAGCGGCGCGAGGAAGACCTGGTTCATCCGGGCGGTGCGCACGGTCAGCTTGCGGTGGGTACGCCGGCCCTCGTCGGTCAGGCGGAGCAGGAAGCGCCGGCCGTCCTCCGGGTCGCGCACCTTGGTCAGCAGACCCCGGCGGCCCAGCCGGCTGATGACCTCGGCGATGGTCGAGCGGTCCAGTCCCACCCGCTCCCCCACGGTCCGCTGATCGAGGCCCGGCTCGGCCACGAGTGCGTTCATGACCGCGAACTGCGGTGAGGTGATCTCCTCGGAGACCATCGTGTTCCACAGCAGGTAGTGCGCCTGCTGCAGCCGCCGGGCCAGGTGCCCGGGATGGGTGGTGAGGTCCACCGCGGCCATGTGCGCTCCCCTGATCGCTTCGTTTGTGCACTGAACAATACCCACCGACCGGCGCGGTTGTCTCCCGCGAAATGTGCGGACAGCACACGTCTTGACGGGCATCTTCTCCGGTGGCAGCGTGTGGAACACCTCGCTGAAATGCTCAGTGCGCTGATTAATGGCGAAGAGATGAGGCTTCACGGATGGACAAGGTGGTCGCCACGGCCCTGGAGGCGGTGGCCGATGTCCCGGACGGCGCGTCCCTCGCGGTGGGCGGGTTCGGACTGAGCGGTGTGCCGAACGTGCTGATCCAGGCGCTGTACGAACGCGGAGTCGGCGCACTGTCGGTCGTCTCCAACAACTGCGGGGCGATGGAGACCGGGCTGGCGGTGCTGCTCGCGGCGCGGCGGATCGTCCGGGTGACCGGTTCCTACATCGGAGGCAACAAGGAGTTCGCGCGCCAGTACCTGGGCGGGGAGCTGGAACTGGAGCTGATCCCGCAGGGCACGCTGGCCGAGCGGCTGCGGGCCGGCGGGGCGGGTATCCCCGCCTTCTACACCCCGGCGGGGGTGGGCACGCAGGTCGCCGAGGGCGGGCTGCCCTGGCGTTACGACGGCGCGGGCGGGGTGGCGCTGGCCTCGCCGCCGAAGGAGGTGCGGGAGTTCGACGGCACCGCGTATGTGCTGGAGCGCGGCATCCGCACGGACTTCGCGCTGGTGCGGGCGGCGAAGGGCGACCGGCACGGGAATCTGGTGTTCGGCAAGTCCGCCCGGAACTTCAACCCCCTGGCGGCGATGGCCGGGAGGGTCACGGTCGCCGAGGTGGAGGAGCTGGTCGAGCCCGGCGAGATCGATCCGGACGCGGTGCACCTGCCCGGCGTCTTCGTGCAGCGGGTGGTCGCGCTGACACCCGAGCAGGCGGCGGACAAGAAGATCGAGCAGCGGACGGTGAGCGGCTGATGGCCTGGACACGTGAGGAGATCGCCGCGCGGGCGGCACGGGAACTGCGCGACGGCCAGTACGTCAATCTCGGCATCGGTCTGCCGACCTTGATCCCGAATCACCTGCCACCGGGCGTGGAGGTGGTCCTGGAGTCGGAGAACGGCATTCTGGGCACGGGCCCGTACCCGGCCGAGGACCGGGTCGACCCGGATCTGATCAACGCGGGCAAGGAGACCGTCACGGTCCTGCCGGGAGCGTCCTTCTTCGACTCGGCGCTGTCCTTCGCGATGATCCGCGGGGGGCACATCGACGTGGCCGTGCTCGGGGCGATGCAGGTCTCCGCGGGCGGGGACCTGGCCAACTGGGCGGTGCCGGGCAAGCTGGTCACCGGGATCGGCGGCGCGATGGACCTGGTGCACGGCGCCCGTCAGGTGATCGTGGTGATGAGCCACACCGCGAAGGACGGCTCTGCGAAGATCCTCAAGGAGTGCACGCTGCCGCTCACAGGCAAGGCCTGTGTGAACCGGGTCATCACCGATCTGGCCGTGCTGGACGTCACCGAGGACGGACTCGTACTCAAGGAGACCGCGCCCGGTGTGGGTGTGGACGAGGTCGTCGCCCAGACCGATGCTGAACTGATCATCGCGGAGAACCTGCTGTGAACGCGGTCAACACCGTCCTCGCACGCCAGCCGCTCCGCGGACAGGCCGTGCACCAGCCGCGGGCCGTCCGTGGCTGGTCGCGCCCCCGCGGCGGACCCACATATCAACGGAGCCACGCGCCCCTTACGGGGCGCTGAGACCTAGACCCCTAGGACCTTCCCATGCCCCTCACACAAGCCGACATCGACCTCGAGATCGCCGCCCAGCACGCCGCGTACGAGAAGCGTGTCGCCGACGGCGCCCCCGTCGAGCACCATCCGCGCCGCGACTACGCGCCCTACCGCTCCTCCGTGCTCCGCCATCCCGAGCAGCCCCTGGTCGCCATCGACACCGCCCAGGACCCGGAACTGGTGGAACTGCGCTCCCCCGCCTTCGGCGAGCGTGACGTCACCGAGATCGACAACGATCTCACCCGGCACCACCGCGGCGAGCCGGTCGGTGAGCGGATCACCGTCTCCGGGCGGCTGCTGGACCGCGACGGGCGCCCGGTGCGCGGCCAGCTGATCGAGATCTGGCAGGCCAACTCGGCCGGACGCTACGCCCACCAGCGCGAGCAGCACGACGCACCCCTCGACCCGAACTTCACCGGCGCCGGCCGCACCCTCACCGACGCCGAGGGCCGCTACCACTTCACCACCGTCCAGCCCGGCCCCTACCCGTGGCGCAACCACGTAGGCGCCTGGCGCCCGGCCCACATCCACTTCTCGGTCTTCGGTACGGCGTTCACACAGCGGCTGGTGACGCAGATGTACTTCCCGAACGACCCGCTCTTCCCGTACGACCCGATCCTGCAGTCCGTGACCGACGACGCGGCCCGGCAGCGGCTGATCGCCACCTACGACCACAGCCTGTCGGTGCCCGAGTTCTCGCTCGGCTACCACTGGGACATCGTGCTGGACGGCCCGGCCGCCACCTGGATCGAGGAAGGACGCTGACGGAAGCGATGACGAAGATCGACACCAGCAGCCCGGAGAGCGTGCTGCCCACCCCGTCCCACACGGTCGGCCCCTTCTACGGCTACGCCCTGCCCTTCCGCGGGGGCGAGGAGATCGCACCGCTCGGCCACCCGGACACGATCACCGTGCACGGGTACATCCTCGACGGCGCGGGCGAGCCACTGCCGGACGCACTCGTCGAGCTGTGGGGGCCGCGCCCCGACGGCACGGTCCCGCAGGTGGACGGCTCCATCCGGCGCGATCCGGCCACCGGCGGCCACCTGGGCCGCAACGGCGTGGAGTTCACCGGCTGGGGCCGTATCCAGACCGACGCCGACGGCCACTGGTACGCCCGCACGCTCCAGCCCGGCACCCGGGGCCGCAACGCGCCGTACCTCAGCGTCTGCGTCTTCGCGCGCGGCCTGCTCGTGCACCTGTTCACGCGGATCTATCTGCCGGACGACGAGGCCGCGCTCGCCGCCGACCCGCTGCTCACCCGGGTGGGCGACCGCCGCGACACGCTGATCGCCGGCGACGAGGGCTCGGGCACCTACCGTTTCGACATCCGCCTTCAGGGCGAAGGCGAGACGGTCTTCCTGGAGTACCAGTGACACCTGACGACAGCGACAGCGACACCGGCCTGCTCGCCCCCGGGTGGGCCGGCTCCCCGGCCGCGCGCGCGACCGGTGACACCGCATTCCTGCGGGCCCTGCTGGACGCCGAGGCCGCGCTGACCCGCGCCCAGGCCGCGCTGGGACTCGCCCCGGCCGAGGCCGCCGAGGCGGTGACGGAGGCGGCCGACCCCGCCCGCCTCGACGTCCGCTCCCTCGCCGAACGCGCCCGCGCCGGCGGCAACTCGGTCATCCCGCTCGTCGCCGACCTGACCGGGGCGGTGGGCGAACGGTACGGCCCGTACGTACACCGGGGCGCGACCAGCCAGGACATCCTGGACACCGCGACCATGCTGGTCGCCGCACGCGCCCTGGACCTGGTCCTGACCGACCTCTCCCGCACCGAGCGCGCCCTGTCCCGGCTGGCCGCCGCACACCGGGACACACCGATGCCGGGCCGTACGCTCACCCAGCACGCGGTGCCGACGACCTTCGGTCTGAAGGCGGCCGGCTGGCGGTCGCTGGTGCTGGACGCCCGGGACCGCAGCACGGCGGTACGGCAGGCACTGCCCGCCCAACTGGGTGGCGCCGCCGGGACCCTGGCCGCCTTCCAGGCGTACGGCGCCGAGGACGCGGCCGCGCTGACGACGGCGTACGCCCGCGAAGTGGGCCTGGCCGCACCGGCGTTGCCCTGGCACACCTTGCGCACCCCCGTCGCCGATCTGGCCGGCTGCCTCGCCTTCACCGCGGGTGCCCTGGGCAAGATCGGCGAGGACGTGCTCACCCTGTCGCGTACCGAGATCGGCGAGGTGGCCGAGGGCAATGGCGGAGGTTCCTCCGCGATGCCGCACAAGGCCAACCCCGTGCGCTCCACCCTCCTCGCTGCCGCGGCCCGCCGTGCCCCGCAGCTCGCGGCCACCCTGTTCGGCTGTGTCGCCGCCGGGGAGGAACGGCCCGCCGGTGCCTGGCACGCCGAGTGGGAGCCACTGCGCGACCTGCTCCGGCTGACCGGCGGCGCGGCCCGGGACTCGGCCGAACTCGCCGAGGGCCTGCGCGTGCACCCCGAGGCCATGCGCCGCAACCTGGACCTCACCCGCGGGCTGATCGTCTCCGAGCGGCTGTCCGCCGCGCTGGCGCCTCGCCTCGGCCGCGCCCGCGCCAAGGAGCTGCTCACCGAACTCGCCCGCCGCGCCCACACCGAGGACCGGTCGATCGGCGAACTCCTCAGCGAGGAAGCGGAGTTGAAGGACATGGACCTGGTCGCCCTCACCGACCCCGCCCAGTACACCGGTTTCGCCGGTGACCTCACCGACCGTGCCCTGGAGCGACGTTGACCACCAGACTCCTCAACCACCTGGAAGAAGGCCCGGCGTCCGCACCACCGCTGCTGCTGGGGCCGTCGCTCGGCACCTCGTACGCCTTGTGGGACGCGGTCGCGCCCGAAGTGGCGACCACCCACCGCGTGGTGCGCTGGAACCTGCCGGGACACGGCGGGTCGGCGCCGGACCTGATCGGGCCGGGCGCGACCGTCGGCGACCTCGCCGCACTGGTGCTGGCCCTCGCCGACGCGCTCGGCATCGACCGGTTCGCCTACGCGGGCGTCTCCCTCGGCGGCGCCGTCGGCCTCCACCTGGCCGTACACCACGCCGAGCGGCTGACCTCCCTGGCGGTGCTGTGCTCCTCCGCCCACTTCGGCGACGGCACGGCGTGGCGGGAGCGGGCGGCACGGGTGCGGGGCGAGGGCATGGAGTGGCTGGTGGAGAGCGCCGACGCGCGCTGGTTCACCCCCGGGTTCACCGTGCCCCGGCTCGTCCAGGACCACCGGGAGGCCGATCCGCAGGCCTACGCCGCCTGCTGCGACGCGCTCGCCGCGTTCGACCTGCGGGACCGGCTCGCCGGCATCGCCGTACCGACACTGCTCGTGGCCGGCAAGCAGGATCCCGCCACGCCGCCCGCACATCTGCGGGAGATCGCCGATGCCGTGCCCGGCTCGACGCTGGTGGAGCTGCCCGGTGCCGCCCATCTGGCGCCCGCGCAGTGCCCGCGGGCCGTGCTGACCGCGCTGCGTACCCAGCTCGACGGGCCGCCGGCGCGCGGGACGGCGGTGCGCCGGGAGGTGCTGGGCGACGCGCACGTGGACCGGGCGCAGGCCCGGCAGACCCCGTTCACCGCCCGCTTCCAGGACTTCATCTCCCGCTACGCCTGGGGAGAGATCTGGACCGACCCGACACTCTCCCGCCGCGAGCGCAGCATGATCACACTGACCGCGCTGGTCGCGCACGGCCACTACGACGAGCTGGCCCTGCACGTCCGGGCGGCGCGGCGCAACGGGCTGACGCCGCAGGAGATCGGCGCGGTTCTGCTGCAGACCGCCGTGTACTGCGGGGTGCCGGCCGCCAACTCCGCGTTCGCGACGGCCCAGCGGGTCCTCGCCGAGGAGGAAGCGGAGGGTGGGGACCGGGGGTGAGAGCCGAGGGTGACCCTGCTGGTCCTAGATCCAGCAGCCCCTCCCTCGCGGTGCCGGGGCGTGCCTAGGGTGGAGTATGTCCACGATTCTGATCACCGGCGCCACCTCCGGACTCGGCCGGTACGTCGCCTTCGAGCTGGTCCGTGCCGGCCATCTCGTCCTCGCCCACGGCCGTGACCGGGCGCGCACCGAGCAGCTGGTCGCCGAGCTGCGCACCGAGGGCCGGGCCGAGGGGTTCGTCGCCGACCTGGCCCGACTCGCCGAGGTGCGCGAGCTGGGGGCTCGGGTCGGCGCGGCTCATCCCGAGCTCGACGTGCTGATCAACAACGCGGGGGTGGGCGGCGGCACGCCCGGCTCGGGGCGGGAGCTGAGCGCCGACGGGCACGAGCTGCGACTCGCGGTGAACTACCTCGCGCCCGTCGTCCTCACCCGCTCCCTGCTGCCGGTCCTGCGGGCCAACCCTCCGGCCCGGATCGTGAACGTCGGCTCGGCCGGCCAGGAGCCCCTCGACTTCACCGACCCCGAACTCACCCGTGGCTACAGCGGGTGGTCGGCGTACTGGCGCAGCAAGTTCTCCCTCGCCGCGCACACGTTCACCCTCGCCGAGGAACTCGCGGACAGCGGGGTGTCGGTGAACGTCCTGCACCCCGCCACCTACATGGACACGGCGATGGTCCGCGAGAGCGACATCACCCCGCGCAACTCGGTGGCCGACGGGGCCGCGGGGGTTCTGGCGCTGGCCACCGAGGAGAGGGGCAGCGGGGGTTACTTCGACGGGACGCGGCGGGCCCGGGCGCACGAGGAGGCGTACGACCCGGAGGTGCGCAAGCGGCTGGCGGCGGTCACGGAGCAGCTGCTGACGGTGTGAAGTCGGCCGCATGACGTCGGCCGTATGGCGCCGACGGTATGCGATGTACGGTCGACCGGAGGCCGACGGCTGCATACAGTCGGCGGCCCATCGCATACAGCCGGCCGCCCATAGGCCGCCTCCGGCATACTCCCCTACCGCAAGCCCCGTCCCGTCTCCAACACCTCCCTCGCCTGCGCCACGAGTCCCTCCGCACCGCAGGCCCGGGCGAGGTCCAGGCCCCGGTTGAGTTCCGTGACCGAGCGGGCGGCGATGCCGTACTCGACGCGGGCCGCCGCGTGTTCGTACTGGCAGGGCGAGGCTTCCAGGTAGGTGACGGCCTGGGCGGCGAGCTGGACCGCGCGGCCGCCGGTCTCCAGGGCCGCGGCGCAGCGCAGGGCCTCGCCGATGGACGTGTCGGTGCCGAAGCGTTCGGCCTGCCGGCGGGCGTCGGCGGCGAGCTGGGCGGCCCGGGCCGGGTCCTAGTCCGCGAGGGCCTTGGCGAGGTCGACGGACCACGGGGAGAGGACCGGGTTGTGGCCGCCGCGCGAGGCAGCCGTCTTCTCGGCGGCCTCCAGTTCGTGGATGCCGTCCTCGACGCGGCCGACGGCGAGCAGCAGCCGACCGCGTACGCAGCGGATGTCGGGGAGCACGATCGTCGAGGGGTAGGGCGGTGCGAAGCCGTACTGCTCGGCGATCGACCAGGCCTCGTCGATGCGGCCGCGGGCCAGCAGGGTGTCGATGAGTCCGCAGGTCGCCGACCAGTACAGCGGCAGTCGGCGGCCGACGCGCTCGGCGAGGACCAGGGCCTCGCGCAGGGTGGACTCGGCGTCGCGCAGCCGGCCCTGTCTGCGGTAGGCGAGGCCGAGGAAGGCGTTGGCGAGGGAGAGGTGGCCGCCGCGCCAGCCGGCGGTGGTGTAGGCGCGCAGGGCCTCGGCGAAGAGGTTCTCGGCTCGGTCGAGCCGGTCGGCGTAGGCGTACGCGCTGCCGAGCATCATCAGCAGTTCGATGCCCCACTCCTGATCGGTCCAGCCGAGGCCGGGCGCGAGGCGGCCGTTGACGAGGGCGCGGTCGCACAGTTCGAGGACCTCGTCGGCGCTCTCGCCGTGGGTCATGGCGTCGAAGCCGCGCAGGATGAGCAGGGCGCGTTCGGCGTTGTCGCGGCCGGTGCAGGTGCGCGCGAGTTCGGCCAGGCGCAGGGAGCGGGCCGGGGAGACGGTCTCGCCGTGGATGCCCTCCCACATGAACTGCACGGCCTGCAGCCGCATCTTGACGGGTCCGGGTTCGTGCCGTGCGGCCTCGACCTCGACCGTGCGGACGGCCTCCTCCAGCTGGTCGTTGTGGAGCAGCGCCTGGGAGAGCCGGACCACCGCGTCGACCCGCCGCTCCCCGTCGAGGCCGGGCACGCCGAGCGCGAACTGGAGGTGGTCGATCGTGACGGCGGGTGCGGTGAGCAGGGTGGCGCAGCCCAGTTCGTACAGGACGTGCGCGTGCACCTCGGGGAGCGGCGGCTCCTGAAGGGCGCGTTCGAGACAGGTGCGGGCCGCGTCGGGGGCGCCGACGGCGAGGTGTTCACGGGCGGCCTCGCGCAGCTGCCAGACCAGTTCCTCGTCGCCGTCCGGATGCACCTTCAGCAGGTGCCGGGCGGCCTGTGCGGCGCCGCGTCCCAGCTGGGTGATGAGTTGTGCGGCGACGCCGTGCATGGCCGTGCACACGCCGGACGGGATGGAGTTGTAGACGGCGGTGGCGATGAGCGGGTGGACGAACTCCAGCTCGCCCTCCTCGCGTTCGGTGCCGGCCGCGCGTTCGGGTTCGGTGAGGATGCGGGCGGTGCAGAGCAGGTCGGCGCAGTGCCGGGCGATGGCGGCGTCCATGGTGGCGAGGCGGGCGACCATGTCGACGGTGATGTCGGTGCCGAGGATGGCGGCCGCCCAGGCGAACTGGGTGGCCTCCAGGCCGAGTTCCTTGAGCCGATCGACGAGTCCGCCGCCGCGCGCGGCCCGGTTGAGGGCGCGCAGTTCGCCGGCCCGGGTCTCGACCGGCTGGACTTCGCTGTCCTGCACCTTGGCGAGGAGTTCGACGGTCTCGTAGGGGTTGCCCGCGGTGACGGCCCAGACCTCGCGGCAGAACGCGTCGTCGGCGTACCGGCCGAGGGTGGCGCGGGTGAGCCCCGCGGCGGCGTCGGGCGTGAGGGCCCTGAGGTTGGTGACGGGGCGGCCCGCGGCGGCGGCCACCGCGTCGAGGTGGCGGGCGCTGTCGCCGCTGACCTCGCCGGGGCGGCGGGCGACCAGGACCAGCACGGACAGGTCGTCCAGGCGTTCGGCGAACGCGGCGAGCCAGCGCAGGGTCTCCTGGTCGGCCCAGTGCGCGTCGTCGATCAGCAGCACGAGCGGCCATTCGCGGCGGGCGAGCCGGCGTACGGCCGCGACGAGTCCGTCGCACACGTACTGCGGATCGGCGCTGCCCTCCTGCGGGTCGACTATGCCGAGGGCGGGGCCCGCGATGTCGTACCAGTCGCCGAGGTATTCGCGTGCCTCCTCCGGAAGTAAGGACAGCAGTGCGGGCTGGAGCAGCTGCCGTACCACGTTGAACGGGACGGACTTCAGGGTCTCCGCGCCGCGCGCGGACCACACGGCGCAGCCGCGGCGTTCGGCGATGCGGCGTGCCTCGGCCAGCAGCGCGGTCTTGCCGAGTCCCGCCTCACCGCGGAAGACCAGCAGACTTCCCGCGGACGACTGGTCGGCGCACAGGAGATCGAGTGCCTGTGCGACGGTGGCGATCTCCGCGTCCCGCTCCCACAGGGAAGCCGCGGCGGCCGCCGGCGGCCGTCCCTCCGTCATCCCGTTACCTCCCCAGGTCGCCCGAATGACGTACAGAGCACGAGCGTAGCCGTCCGATGGGACGTGTGGTGACCGGTCGGGGCAGCTGTTGCCCCCGTGGGTGAAAGTGGGTGCGCCCGGGCGACGCGCAACCGGCCGGAGCGGCTGGTCAGCAGCGGACGGGGCGTCAACCATCGCGGGAGCGGGGCCGGTTCCGGGGGAAATCTCGCCGACGGGGCGATCTCGCCGAGTGGTGCGGGTTCGGTCCACGCCTTCGCCGCCGTCGGCCGTGGCGTGCCGGCGGAAAAATTCTCGGGCCGAAATGTCCGGTCCGCTCGATTGGCGGCGGATCCCTCTCATCGCGCTTTCACCGACGCCTCATACGGTGGGGGCATGACGCAGGTGACTCCTCCCGGGTGGTACCCCGACCCCGGGCAGACGAACGACGGTCCGCCCACCGAGCGCTGGTGGGACGGCAAGGCCTGGACGGACCAGACCCGCCCCGCCGGGACGGCCGCCCCATGGGGTCCCCCGCCGCAGCCGCCCGCGCCCGGCGGCCCGCAGCCGGCGCACCCGGCGGTGCCCTCGGCCCTCCCCGCGTACGGTGCGCAGCCCGGGTATCCGGCGTATCCGGGCTACCCCGCCCCGCCGCAGACCGGGCCCCGGCGCGGGGTGCGCAACGGTATAGCCGTCGCGGTGGCGACCGCGGTGCTGGTGTGCATCGGAGTCGGCGTGTGGGCGCTCACCAAGGACCCCGGCAGCGGCAACGCCGACCGGGCCGGGTCGCGGCAGGGGGCCACGGGCGGGCAGAACGGCGGGCCGGGCGGCGGCTTCGGCGGGCCGGGCGGATCCGGGGGTTCCGACGGGTCCGGGTCCGGGGGTTCGGGCAGCTCCGGGGGTCCCGGCGGGTCCGGCGGGGCATCGCCGTCGCCGAACCAGTCCGAGGCGCCCAAGGTCAAGGGCGGAGGCACGGTGCCGGACCCGGTCAACGGCATCAGCCTGCCGGTGCCCCAGGGCTGGACGGGGCAGACGATCAGCGTCGGTGCGCAGGTGACCTCCGACGACTCCTACAAGTGCCCGGGCAACTCCGCCCAGACCTGCACCTCGGGCGGCGCCTACACCGCTCCGGCCCAGGCGCTGGGCGCCTCGGGCGACACGGCCGAGAAGGTGGCCGAGGCGGACATCGCGGCCAATGCCAAGCAGTCCTACGGCGGCACCACCTACGGCAGCATCACCTCGCACCAGGTGCTGGACTCCGGGGCGGTGACGGTGGCCGGGCAGAAGGGCTACATGGTGCGCTGGAAGGCGGTGACCAGCAAGGGCGCCGACGGCTATGTGGAGTCGGTCGCCTTCCCCTCGCCCGACGACGCCAAGCAGATCGTGGTGGTGCGCTTCGGCATCGACGTCGGGCAGAAGACGGCGGTCATCGACGAGATCCTCAAGGGGATCAAGGTCTCGTCCGGCAGCGGGAACGGCCAGGACGTCTGAGCACCGCCCCCGGGGGACATGGTGCGGCCGGGTGGGACCCCCCTCCGCTCAAGAGGAGTCCCACCCGGCCGGGGGGTGCGCGCCGCCCCCGTCCCCACGGTGCGGCGCGGGCAGGTCACCGTTCATTCATCCCGTGAACGGCGGCCTGGGCTTCATGTCAGTCCGAGCGCGGGCAGTACGGCGGCCTCCACGAACCGGGCGAGATAGTCGGCGTCGGCGTACTGGCCGCTGAGCACCGGCCGGACGCGCAGCACGCCGAACATCATGGCGGGAACGTACTCCAGCGCCGGGTTGTCCGCCCGGACCTCGCCCCGAGCCGCGCCCCGCGCGAGCATCTCCTGCAGCGCGGCGATCTCCGGGTCCACCAGCGCCTCGCGCAGCGCCTGGGCCAGCTCCTGGTCGGCCGTCACGGCGTGTCCGAGCGCCTGCAGCAGCCTGGTGTCCTTGCCGGACCAGTCCCCCGCGGCCCGCGCGGCCTGGCGCAGGTCCTCGGCGAGCGATCCGGTGTCGATGCCGGCGAAGCGCACCCGGCGGTTGGCGCGCAGTGCGGCCGCGACGAACTGGGGCTTGGTCTTCCACTGCCGGTAGAGCGTGGACTTGCTGCACCGGGTGCTGGCGGCGACGCCCTCCATGGTGACCGACTCGTAGCCGCACTCGCGGATCTGCTCCAGCACGGCGTCGAAGAACTCCCGCTCACGCTCCGGCGTGATCTTGGAGCGGCGCGAGGCGACGACCGTCTCCGGTTCGTCCGCGGCCTCCTGCGACGTCATGCGGTGCTTCCCCTCACTCGTGTCCGGCGGTCGGTTCCGCGCGGCCGGCTCGAGCATGGCTCGAGCGAATCCCGCGACCGTGTCTCCAGTGTGTCGCACATCAATCGATACGCCAGTGTACCGGTACTCGGGCGTATCGGTACACTGGCGTATCGGTACGAGAACGTATCGATGAGTTTCCGGCTCCGGCCGGGCTCGCACGCCACACGCACCACCGTCAGCGAAGGGGCCGGGGGATGAATGCCCGAACCGAGCCTGCAGAGGCAGAACCGGAGCCGCCGGACGCGACAGCACGCCCGGCACTCATACGTGAGCTTCTGCTGGTCGCGGGGCTCTTCCTCGTCTACAAGCTCGGCCGGCAGCTGGCCACCGGACACACCGCGAACGCCTTCCACAACGCCCACCGCGTGTGGGACCTGGAGCGCGCGCTGCATCTCCCCCACGAGAACGCCGTGCAGTCCGCACTGCTGCACGGATCCGCCCTCGTCCGCCTGGCGAACACCTACTACGCCACCGTCCACTTCCCGGCGACGCTGGCCTTCCTGGTCTGGCTGTACCTGAGGCGGCCCGCGCACTACGTGTGGGCCCGCCGGGTCCTCGCCGTCGTCACCACGGCCGCGCTGGTGCTGCCGTTCACGTTCCCGCTGGCCCCGCCGCGCATGCTGACCGGCACCGGGCTGGTGGACACCGCCCGCCGGTACGGCCCGTCCGTGTACGGCCCGCCCTCCAGCGACCATCTGTCCAACCAGTTCGCGGCGATGCCGTCGCTGCACTTCGGCTGGGCGCTGATGGTGGCGATCGGCCTGGTCGTGGCCACCCGCTCCCGCTGGCGCTGGCTGTGGCTGGCACACCCGCTGATCACCCTGCTGGTGATCGTGGGCACGGCGAACCACTACTGGCTCGACGCGATCGTCGCGACCGCCATGCTCGGTATCACCCTCGCCGTGATCCACCCGCCGCACCGGACGGCCACCACGGCGGGACGCGGCACCGGCCGGCTCGCACCGCGCGAGCGCGTCCTGGCGGGAGCGGGCCGATGAGCGCCGCCGCCCTGGTCGCCGTGGCCCTCTCCCTCGTCTCGGCCGTCGCCTACGCGCTGGCCGCCGTCGCGCAGGAACGCCTCGCCTCCCGCACCCACGGCACCGGCCTGCTGCGGCTGCTGGGCACCGGCGCCTGGTGGTCGGCGGTCGGCCTGAACGCGGCCGCCGCCCTGCTGCACGTCGTCGCCCTCAAGTACGGCCCGCTCACCCTCGTCCAGCCGCTGGGCGCCCTCACCCTCGTCGCGGCCGTACCGCTCGGCGCGCGGGCGGCCGGGCGCCGGGTCAGCACGGCGGAGTGGCGCGGTACGGCGCTGACGCTGCTCGGGCTCGCCGCGCTGCTCATCACCGCCTCCGGTCCCGCACCCATGCGGGTGCTGTCGCTGAGCGAGGCGCTGGCGGTCGCCGCCACGACCGCTGCCGCGATCGGCCTGCTCTCCCGGCCCGGCGCCCGGCCGGGCCTGCGGCACGCGACGGCGTCCGGCTTCGCCTCCGGTGTGGCCTCGGCGCTGACCCAGACGGTGACCGTGGCGGCCACGGACCGCACGGGCCCGGTCCTGAGCACCGAGGTGATGGTGGTCGCCGTACTCGTCGCCGCGTTCGCCGTCGGCGGGCTGCTGCTGTCCCAGACCGCCTACCGCGGCGGCCTCGGCGCACCGCTGGCCGTCGTCACCCTCGCCAACCCGGTGGCCGCCGCGGTCATCGGCCTCACCCTGCTCGGCCAGGGCCTCCAGGGCGGCCCCACCGGTGTGCTGCTGGCCCTCGCGGGCGCGGTCCTGGCGTCCTGGGGGGTGGTCCTGCTCACCCGGGTCACGCCGGAGGCCGCACCGGAACCGGTGCACGCGGACGACGACCACCCCGTGGCCGCGGTACTGGCCCTGGAACCGGGCACGGCGACCACGGAACCGGCCCTGGTGCCCCGGCAGCCGGAACAGCCCGGACACCTCACGGCGCTCTGAGTCCGAAAGGGCCGTGCCGCCCGGGACCCCGCCCGGTGTCCGCCGGCTTCCACCGGGGCCCGGAGCCGCGCTTGACTTCGAGCGCACTCGAATTCGTAGCGTTCCGGACATGAGTACCGCACAGCACAAAATCGGTTCGGGTTTCGGCGCCACCAGCACCGCCGACGACGTCTTGCAGGGCATCGACCTGACCGGGAAGCTCGCCCTGGTCACCGGTGGTTACTCGGGGATCGGCCTCGAGACCACCCGCTCGCTCGTGAAAGCCGGCGCCCACGTGGTCGTGCCCGCGCGCCGCCCGGCCACCGCCGAGCAGGCGCTGGCCGGTGTCCCCGGCGTCGAACTGGACGAGCTGGACCTCGGTGACCTGGAGAGCGTGCAGGGCTTCTCCGAGCGGTTCCTCGCCTCCGGGCGGAACATCGACATCGTGATCGACAGCGCCGGGATCATGGCGTGCCCGGAGACCAGGGTGGGGCCCGGCTGGGAGGCGCAGTTCGCCATCAACCACCTCGGTCACTTCGCCCTCGTCAACCGGCTGTGGCCCGCGATCGCACCGGGCGGTGCCCGCGTCGTCTCCGTCTCCTCCCGAGGCCACCACTTCTCCGGCATCCGCTGGGACGACGTCCACTGGCGGCAGCGCTACGACAAGTGGGAGGCCTACGGCCAGGCCAAGACCGCCAACGTCCTGTTCGCCGTCCAGCTCGACAGGCTCGGCCGCGACGCGGGCGTCCGCGCCTTCGCCCTGCACCCCGGCGGCATCATCACCCCGCTCCAACGGCATCTGCCCAAGGAGGAGATGGTCGAGCGCGGCTGGATCGACGAGGACGGCAACGTGCTCAACCCCGAGGGCTTCAAGACCCCGCAGCAGGGTGCGGCCACCCAGGTGTGGGCGGCGACCTCGCCCCAGCTGGACGGGCTCGGTGGCGTCTACCTCGAGGACTGCGACATCGCCGAGCTCGCGCGGGAGGGCGATGAGCGCCTCGGTGTCAGGGACTGGGCGATCGACCCGGAGCAGGCTTCCCGGCTGTGGGAGCTGTCGGCCCAGCTGACGGGCGTCGACGCGTTCGCCGTCTAGCCCTGCCGCCCCGGGAGCCGTCCGGGCCCGTCACGGCAGAGACGGCGGCCGGTGCGCACGCACTCCGCGCGCCCCGGCCGCCGTCGCCGTGCTCCTCGTGCCCGGTTCTCCCCCGGCACCGTTCTCCCCCGTGGGGGACTGGTCAGTTCCAGCCCCGCGAGTCCTGCTTGAGCGCGGTGTCGACGGTCAGGGCCGTCGCCACCACGAGGCTCAGCAGCGGCTCGGGCAGCTGGTAGTGGATCTGCAGGACGTAGTTGTCCGCGGTCGTGAACAGCGTCTTGGCGAGGCCTTCCCAGGTCTTGGTGATCCGGGCGACCTCGTTGTCCGCGTGGTCGACGATCGCGAAGTTCCACGCCCGCCAGTTCTCCGCCTTGATCGCGCCGACCTGCTGGCCGTTCGCGTTCATCGCGAAGTTGATCTTCCCGATCATGTTCTGCTGGACGATCTCGCCGACCTGCGAACCGTCCGGACGCGTCACGATGACCCGGGACTTGAAGATCTTCG
Organism: Streptomyces sp. NPDC001709; assembly: GCF_053596375.1. Classification (NCBI taxonomy): domain Bacteria; kingdom Bacillati; phylum Actinomycetota; class Actinomycetes; order Kitasatosporales; family Streptomycetaceae; genus Streptomyces; species Streptomyces sp. NPDC001709. The sequence continues at coordinate 61,133 of NZ_JBSFGB010000023.1, forward strand.
CGGGACGGGTGAGCAGCAGCTGCGGCTGGCCGTAGGCGTCACGGATCTCCAGCTTGTGGGTCAGGAACTGGTCCCAGTTGGAGATGAAGCGGAAGATCTTCCGCAGCACACCCTGCCCGACCTCGGTGACCGAGCCGATGTCCCGGCCGTTCTGATCCATGACCTTGTACTCGTTGGTCACCTCGATCAGCTTGGCCTTCTGGTTCACGACCAGGACGGGCTCGGTGAAGAGGGTGCCGCCGCCGGGGCCGCCGGCCGCGACCCCCGCCTGCTGCTGCACCTGGCGCTGCACCTTGGCGTCGGCGGTCTGCGCCTGTGGGGCGGCGTACTGCTGGGGAGCGGCCTGCTGTTGGGGAGCGGCCTGCTGCTGCGGGACCTGCCCGGCGGGCTGCTGCGCCGGGTTGGTGTGCTGGGTCCACTGGGCGCCGTCCCAGTAGCGCAGCGTCTGCGGGGCTCCGTGCGGATCCGGGTACCAGCCTGCCGGAGTGTTCGATTGCGTGGTCACCGGGGCACACTACCCTGATGTGACCGGTACCTGACCAGTCCGCACGGAGCGGTGTTCATCGCCCGTTCACTCCGAGGCGATCGCCGGGTCGCTGACGCCGGGGTGACCGTTCTCGACATGGCCGGCGAAGCCGCGCAGGAAGGCCGGGTCGGCCTCGCAGGTGACCGTCACGTCGTACCAGCGCTTGCTCGCGGTGAGGTCGACGGTGTGCCTGACGGTCGCGCCGGGCCGTACGGTCACGGTGGCCGGGTCGCCGCCGTAGCCGCTCGCCACCTTCAGCTTCACGGTGCCGGAACCCTTGTTGGTGAAGGTGAGTTCCAGACTGTCCCCCACGTGCCGGGCCGTCGCCTCCGGCCCGGCGGTCCTGCCCTTGCCCTTGAAGACGCGCAGGAAGCCGTTGGGGCCGTGCACCGCGAGGTCGTGGACGCCCCCGGAGTAAGCCGAGTTCCAGGTGTCGGAGAGGGACTTGCCGGCCTCGGTGGTGTAGGTCCAGGGGCCGTCGGTGCGGTTGCCGGAGGTCACGAGGAAGCCGGCGCCCGCGTGCGCGCCCGAGGCGAACGTGAGCCGGAAGGTGCCGGCCGCGGTGTCCGCGGAACCGTCCACCACCGGGGCGTACTTCAGCGGGCGGGTGGGCCGGCTGCCGCGCTCCTGCTCGGGCAGGGCGGGGTTGGCGGGCGGCTTGGGCACGTAGTCGGGGTGGCGGTTGTGGTCCGGCGGCTGGTAGCCGGCTGTGGAGGGCAGCGCGACCGGCTTCGTGTCCTTGCGGGAGAAGTCGAAGGCGCTGGTCAGGTCGCCGGTGATGGCGCGGCGCCAGGGCGAGATGTTCGGCTCGTGAACACCGAAGCGGCGCTCCATGAACCGGATGATGGAGGTGTGGTCGAAGGTCTCGGAGCAGACGTAACCGCCCTTGCTCCACGGGGAGACGACCAGCATCGGCACCCGCTGGCCGAGCCCGTAGGGGCCAGCGACATGGCTCGCGTCGCCCTTGTACAGGTCGAGGGCGGGGTCCACGGTCGATTTGCCCTGGGCGCCGGAGGCCGGCGGGAAGGGCGGTATGACGTGGTCGAAGAAGCCGTCGTTCTCGTCGTAGGTGATGAACAGCGCGGTCTTGCCCCACACCTCGGGGTTGGCGGTGAGCGCGTCCAGGACCTGGGCGACGTACCAGGCGCCGTAGTTGGCGGGCCAGTTGGGGTGCTCGGTGAAGGCCTCGGGGGCGACGATCCAGGAGACCTGCGGCAGCTTGCCGGCCTTGACGTCGGCCTTCAGCTGGTCGAAGAAGCCCTCGCCCTTCTTGGCGTCGGTGCCGGTGCGGGCCTTGTCGTACAGCGGGTCGCCGGGCTTGGCGCCCCGGTACTGGTTGAAGTAGAGCAGGGCGTTGTCGCCGTAGTTGCCGCGGTAGGCGTCGTCGATCCAGCCCCAGCCGCCGTTCGCGTCGAGGCCGTCGCCGACGTCCTGGTAGATCTTCCAGGAGACCCCGGCCTTCTCCAGGCGCTCGGGGTACGTGGTCCAGCCGTAGCCCTTCTCGTCGTTGCCGAGGACCGGGCCGCCGCCCTGGCCGTCGTTGCCGACGTAACCGGTCCACATGTAGTAGCGGTTCGGGTCGGTCGAGCCCATGAACGAGCAGTGGTAGGCGTCGCAGATGGTGAAGGCGTCCGCGAGGGCGTAGTGGAACGGTATGTCCTTGCGGGTCAGGTGGGCCATCGTCGTCGTGCCCTTGGCCGGCACCCACTTGTCGTACTTGCCCCCGTTGAAGGCGGCATGCGTGTCCTGCCAGCCGTGCGGCAGGTCCTGGATGAAGGCCAGGCCCAGGTCGTCGGCGTCCGGGTGGAAGGGCAGGATGTCCTTGGTCCCGTCGGACTGCTTCCAGACGGACCGGCCGTTCTGCGAGACGGAACGGGGGTCGCCGAAGCCGCGGACGCCGCGGAGCGTGCCGAAGTAGTGGTCGAAGGATCGATTCTCCTGCATAAGGACGACGACGTGCTCGACGTCCTGGACCGTCCCGGTGCGGTGGTGCGCGGGCAGCGCGGCGGCGCGCTGGATGCTGCTGGAGAGCGCGGTGAACGCCGTGGTGGCGCCCGCGAGTTGAAGGAAGCGGCGCCGGTTGACTTCGGCCATGGCTGTGAGGGTCCTCTCGTCCTGACGTACGTGATGCCGTCGTGATGCCGTGCAAATGACGGAATCTGCGCGGAGCGAGTGTTCCAAGAGCAACAAACGTCAGGGAAGGGTCTGGTGGCGCCTGTGTGAAACTCGGCGGTCCGTGCGGTGCCGTTTCCGCCACCAGCGCCCGGTGCGACAGCGGCTTCCGGGAAGGCTTCCGCCTGGCGGAAGTTGGCATTGTGTACCGTGCGGCGTCTCCCGACGATGTGGCCATCACCACAGTAGGGAGCCGGAGTAATGCCGCATATGACCGCTTTCGCGAGGAATCAGTGGTACGTCGCCGCCTACAGCGAGGAGGTCGGGCGCGAGCCGCTCGGCCGGACGATCCTCGGGGAACCGCTCGTCCTCTACCGCGCCGCGGAGGACGGCACCCCGGTCGCCCTGCACGACCGGTGCGTCCACCGCCGCTATCCGCTGTCCGCCGGCGGCCTGGACGGCGACCGGATCGTCTGCGGTTACCACGGCTTCACCTACGACCCGACCGGCGCCTGCGTGTATGTGCCGGGCCAGAAACGCATCCCGCGCACCGCGCGCGTCGCCCCCTACCCGGTGGTGGAACAGGACTCGCTGGTCTGGGTGTGGATCGGCGACCCGGCGCTCGCCGACCCGCAGACGATCCCGCGGGCCCGGCACCTCGACTCCCCCGGCTGGACCACCGTACGCGGCATGGAGCCGATCGACGCCGACTACGGGCTGCTCGTCGACAACCTCCTCGACCTGTCCCACGAGACGTATCTGCACGGCGGTTACATCGGCACTCCGGAGGTCGCCGAGACACCCATCACCACCGAGGTGGACGAGGGCGCCGGCGTGGTCCGGGTCAGCCGGCACATGGACGACGCCGAGTGCCCGTCGTTCTACGCCCGTTCGACCGGCATCGAGGGCCGGATCACCCGCTGGCAGGACATCGAGTACCACGCACCCTGCCTGTATCTGCTGCACAGCCGGATCGCGCCGGTGGGCGCCGTACCGGAGCCGGACGGCAGCGACCCGCACGGTTTCCACACCGAGATCACCTACGCCATCACGCCGTCGGCCGACGGCAAGGTGTACGACTTCTGGGCGGTCTCCCGGGACTGGGCGACCGAGGACGCCGAGGTCACCGGGTTCCTGCGGGCCAACAACCACACCGTCGTCATGCAGGACGTGGACGCGCTCAACCTGCTGCAGCGCACCCTCCGCACCGAACGCACCGGCTACCAGGAGCTGAGCATCAACATCGACACCGGCGGCCTGGCCGCCCGGCGTATCCTCGCCCGTCTGGCCGAGGAGGGCGACAAGCCCGTGGAGAAGGTCCGGTGAGCCCCGGCACCGGCGAGGTCTGCCGCGTCGACTGGCTGCCGGGCACCGATGTGCTGCACGGCACATGCCACTGCGGCGCCCGGCACACCGCCGACGACCCTGTGATGATGTGGGAGTGGATGCTGGCGCATCCCGAAGGACACGACATCGGAGAGGCCGTAACGTGACCGAACTCGAACTCGTCGTGGCGGCAAGGGAGTTCGCCGCCCAAGAGGTGCTGGTGCTGACCTTGCGCGATCCACTGGGCCGCGAGCTGCCCGCCTGGGAGCCGGGCGCCCATGTGGACCTGCTGCTCGGACCGGACCTCGAGCGGCAGTACTCGCTGTGCGGCGATCCCGCGGACCGGTCGGGGTGGCGGCTCGCGGTACTGCGCGAACCCGCGGGCCGCGGCGGATCGGCCCATGTGCACGAGCAGTTGCACGAGGGCACGAAGGTACGGGTACGAGGGCCGCGCAACCACTTCCGGCAGGAGCCCGCGTCCGGCTACCGGTTCATCGCCGGCGGCATCGGCATCACCCCGATCCTGCCCATGCTCGCCTCAGCCGAACGGGCGGGCGCCGACTGGACGTTGCTCTACGGCGGACGCACCCGCGCCTCCATGGCGTTCACCGGCGAGCTGGCGCGCTACGGCGACCGGGTCACCCTCGCCCCACAGGACGAGACCGGCCTGCTCGACCTGGGCTCCGTGCTGGACGGCCTTGCCGATGGCACCCTCGTGTACTGCTGCGGTCCGGGGCCGCTGCTGGACGCCGTCGAGGAGCGGTGCCCCGGCGGGGCGCTGCGGGTGGAGCGGTTCCAGCCGAAGGACCAACAGGCGGGTACGGATGAGGAGTTCGAGGTGGTGCTCGCCCGCAGCGGCCGGAGCCTCACCGTCCCGCCGGACGTGTCCGTGCTGGACGCGGTGCGCGGCGCCGGCGTCGAGGTGCTGTACTCCTGCACGGAGGGGATGTGCGGCACCTGCGAGACGGACGTGCTGGAGGGCGCCCCGGATCACCGGGACTCGGTCCTCACCGAGGAGGAGCGGGCAGCGGGTGACACGATGATGATCTGCGTGTCCCGGTGCCAGGGCGCCCGGCTGGTGCTGGATCTGTGACGCGGTCCTGAATCAGGACGTCAGGTACGCCTCCACCTCACTGAACTGCCCGGCCGGCCAGCCCGTGTTGGCGCTGACGGTGAGGCGGAGGTAGCGCAGGTCGGTGGTGTTCGGCAGGGAGACGGTGGCCGTGTTGCCGGTGGCCGGGTCGAAGCGGTAGCCCTGGGGGCCCACGACGGTGGAGTAGTTCGAGCCGTCGGTGCTGCCGAGCACGGTGATGGTCTGGGTGCGGGCGCCCCAGGCCGACGACGGGGGCAGCTTCAGCACCAGGCGGCGCACGGCGTAGGACGAGCCGAGGTCGACCGTCCAGGACTGCGGGAAGGCGTTGTTGGCCGACTCCCAGTAGGAGTTGGCATCACCGTCGACCGCCTTGCCCGGCGTGTAGACGTCCTGGGAGCCGGTCGCACTGGCCGGCCGGCCCTTGGCGAGGTTGCGGTTCGGATCGGGGTCGGGGTTGCCCTGGCCGGGCCGGGGCCAGGTGGAGCAGTCCGACCAGGTGCTGGACCAGCCGGAGTTGCCGCCGCCGTCGGTGAGGGTGAACGAGCCGGAGTTGGCCGGGTAGGGGCAGTTGTAGATGCCCGCGGCCCCGACCTGGCCGGCGGTGACGTTCTTGAAGGTGGCCGCGCCCTGCGCCTCGGCCTGGACGACGACCGTACCGGTGTTCTGCACGCTCGCGCCGGTGACGTTGACGTTCCTGACGGGGTATCCCCGCCCGCCGCCGGAGACGAACTCGAAGGCGCTGTACGGGCTGTCGGTGATGGTGGTGTCGGTGATGTTCACTATCGCGTTGATCGCGCTGTCGTAGGAGTCGACGCGCAGCGCGCCCATCGGGTGATTCCAGTTGGGGTTCATCGCGCCGGTGCGCACCAGGGTGTTGCCGTCGACCGTGATGGTGCCCGACAACGGCGAGAAGGGGTCCAGGAACTTCTGGTTGGAGATCGCGATACCGCTGCCGAGGGCGTTGGTGTCGGAGATCAGGTTGTTCTTCACCGAGATGTCGGTGCCGCCGTAGATCGCGATGCCGTTGGCGAGGTTGGGCTGCGAGATCGTGTTGTTCTCGAAGCTGGAGTTCGTGTCCGGCGAGTACAGCGACCACATGGCGAGCGAGTCGTCGCCCTGGTTGCGCAGGAAGTTGTTGCGGACGACGACGCCCTTGGCCGTGCCGTTGAGGTTGATGCCGTCGGCGGTGGTGTCCAGGATGCGGTTGTTCTCCACCACCAGGTTGTCGTCGTTGCCCATCAGCCACATGCCGCACTTCATGTGCTGGATCCACATGCCGGAGACGGACGAGTGGGGGCCGAGAGAGCCGTTGACGAAGTTGTCCGGATTGGAGTCGACGCGCTCGGTGACCTCGCCGATCACCGCGAAGTCCTTGATGTGGACGTTCCCGGAGGAGCTGGACTGGTCGATGAAGCGGGAGGTGTGCACGACCGAGTACCAGCTGCCGGTGCCCTGAAGGGTCACGTTCTGCACTCCGTTGAGCGAGGACGTGATGCGGTAGTCGCCTGGCGGGATCCACACTGTTCCGCCCTGCGCGGCGGCGATGGCGTCCCGGAAGGCCTGGGTGGAGTCGCCGTTGCCGCTGGGGTCGGCGCCCTTGGACACGACGGAGACCGAGCCGGCGGGCTGCGTGGCGGCGGCCTCCACCTGCTCGAAGTCGGCGACATCGACCGTGACCTGGGTGCCGGTCGGCTCGAAGGCGACCTTGTCGCCGGGCTGGACGTTCTGGCCCAGCAGCATCCGGGCGTTGTCGAAGAAGTGGTGCTGTTTGGCGCCGGGGATCCAGCCGGTGTCGATGTAGGAGTACTTGGAGGTGACGGGCAGGGTCTTCGCGAGCCTGACCCCGTTGACATACACGTTGAGCGTGCCGGACTGGCCGTCGGGGACGCTGTAGGAGACGTTCACGGCGTTGGCGGCCCGGGGCGCCGTGAACTCGACGCGCTGCCCGGAGGTGAGGCGCACGGCCTGCCGTCCGGAGGCCTCGGAGGCGAGCGTGCCCTGGGTGTAGTCGGGGCCGATCTTGCTGCCCGTGGTGGTCGCCGACTCCGCCTCCACCGAGGTGAAGGGGAGGCCGGCGCCGACAGCCGCGTGGGCGGCGGGCGCGACGGCGACGAGCATGCCGGCGGCGAGGGTCACAGCGGCCGCAAGGCCTGACATGCTCCTGACAGATCTGACCATGGTGCTGTGCATGTACTGGTCCCTTCGGAGTGGGGTGCGGGGATGGCGCGGTGCGTCGGCGGCTCAGCTCCGCAGCCAGGCCGCCGTGTCCTGCGGCAGTCGGCCCTGGTCGTCCAGCGAGCCGCTGGCGAGCACGAGTTGGGAGTGTTCGGGTAGCTCGGAGGGGGTGGGCCCGAGGTTGACCATGCAGGTCATGCCCGCGCGGGCGAAGGCGAGGACGCCCTCGGGGGTGGGCAGCCAGGTCAGCGGGCCGCCGCCGAAGAGGGGGCGGGTGGCGATGGCCTGGCGGTAGAGGGTGAGCATGGAGTCCGAGTCCTGCTGTTGGCGGTCGACTGCATACGATGGCCAGTCGACCGGCTGCGGTAGCCACGGCTCCTGCTGTGAACCGAATCCCGCATACGGCATACCGCCGGCCCATGGCAGCGGCACCCGGCAGCCGTCCCGACCGGGGGCGACTCCATACGATCGGAAGTACATCGGATCCTGTATGCGGTCCACCGGGATCTCGGCCTCCGGCAGCCCCAGCTCCTCCCCCTGGTAGATGTACACCGCCCCCGGCAGCGCCAGCGACAGCAGCGCGGCCGCGCGGGCCCGCCGGGTCCCCAGCACCGGATCGCTCGGCGTACCGAAGGCCTTGGCGGCGAAGTCGAACCCGGTGTCCTCGCGGCCGTAGCGGGTGACCGTGCGCGTGACGTCGTGGTTGCACAGCACCCAGGTGGCCGGGGCGCCGACGGGGGCGTGTTCGGCGAGGGTGGTGTCGATGGAGGCGCGCAGCCGGTCGGGGTCCCAGGGGCAGGACAGGAAGGAGAAGTTGAAGGCGGTGTGGAGTTCGTCGGGGCGCAGATAGCGGGCGAAGCGTTCGGGGTCGGGGAGCCAGACCTCGCCGACGAAGACGCCGTCGTAGGCGTCGGCGACGGCCCGCCAGGAGCGGTAGATGTCGTGGAGTTCGTCACGGTCGACGAAGGGGTGCGGCTCGGGATGCGTGGCGAGGTCGGGCAGGTCCGGGTCCTTGGCGAGCAGGGCGGCGGAGTCGATGCGAACACCGGCGACGCCCCGTTCGAACCAGAAGCGCAGGATGTCCTCGTGTTCCTGGCGGACCGCCGGGTGGGCCCAGTTGAGGTCCGGCTGCTCGGGTGTGAACAGGTGCAGGTACCAGTCGCCGTCGGGAAGTCGGGTCCACACCGGTCCGGTGGAGCCGACGAACTGGGACGGCCAGTCGTTCGGCGGGAGTTCACCGTGTGCGCCCCGCCCGGGCCGGAAGTGGAACAGCTCCCGCTCGGGGCTGCCGGGCCCGGCAGCGAGGGCGGCCCGGAACCAGGGGTGCTGGTCCGAGACGTGGTTGGGCACGATGTCGACGATGGTCCGGATGCCCAGCTCCCGTGCCTCCGCGATGAGTTTCTCCGCCTCGGCCAGGGTGCCGAAGGCCGGGTCGACGGCCCGGTAGTCGGCGACGTCGTAACCGCCGTCCTTCATCGGGGACAGGTACCAGGGGTTGAACCACAGGGCGTCCACGCCGAGTTCGGCAAGGTACGGCAGCCGGGCGCGGACGCCCGCGAGGTCGCCGGTGCCGTCGCCGTCGCCGTCCGCGAAGCTGCGGACGTAGACCTGGTAGATGACGGCGGAGCGCCACCAGTCGCGGTCCTTCGGGGCACGGGTGGGCTGTCCCACGGGGCTTCCCTTTCTGTAGACGAGGCGGCGGCGTCAGCCCTTGGTGCTGCCCGCGCTGATCCCGGCGATGATGTGCCGCTGGAAGACGAGGAACAGCGCCACCATCGGGATGCTGGCGATCACCATCGCGGCGATGAGCACGGTGAGCTGGATGTTCTGCGACAGCTGGACCAGGGCCACGCTGATCGGCTGCTTGTCGGTGTCGGAGAAGACCATCAGCGGCCACAGGAAGTCCTGCCAGACCGCGACCAGCGCGAAGATCGACACCACCCCGAGCACCGGCCGGGACATGGGCAGCACCACCGACCACAGAATGCGCAGCTTGCCGGCGCCGTCGATCTCGGCGGCCTCCAGGACATCGCGGGGCAGCTGGTCGAAGAACCGTTTGAGCAGGTAGAGGTTGAAGGCGTTGGCGACGGCCGGCAGCCAGATGGCGAGGGGGTCGTTGAGTAGACTGGTGTGGATCAGCGGCAGGTCGGCGACCGTCAGGTACTTCGGTACGACGAGGGCCTGCGCCGGGACCATGAGGGTGGCGAGGATGCCGCCGAGGATCACCTTGCCGAAGGCCGGTCTCAGCTTGGACAGGGCGTAGGCGGCGGCCGTGCAGAACACCAGCTGGAACGCCCAGGCGCCGGCGGCCTGTACGACGGTGTTCCACAGGTGCTGCGGGAGCTGCATCAGGTCCCAGGCGTCGGTGTAGCCGCCGAGGTGCCAGTGTTCCGGGACGATCGTCGGCGGCGTCCGGGCCACCTCGTCCGGGGACTTCATCGCGCCGGTCACCATCCAGTAGACCGGGAAGAGGAAGGCGAGCGCGAAGAGGACGACGACGGCCGTGAACACCGTCCAGTAGACGGCCTTGCCGCGCGGGCGGGCGAGGGTGGCCGGGGAGATCAGGGTGCGGGTGCTCATGCGATGTCCCCCTCACTGCGGGTGAGCCGCAGATAGACGGCGGAGAACGCGCCGAGCAGGACCAGGAGCATGACGCTGAGAGCGCAGGCGCCGCCGAAGTCGTTGTAGAGGAAGGCGTACTTGTAGATGAGGTAGAGGACGGTGACCGTGGCGTTCTCCGGGCCGCCGCCGGTGATGACGAAGGGCTCGGTGAACACCTGCATGGTGGCGATGATCTGGAGGAGCATCAGCATCAGGATCACGAACCGGGTCTGCGGGACCGTGACGTGCCGGATGCGCTGGAGCAGGTTCGCGCCGTCCAGTTCGGCGGCCTCGTACAGCTCGCCGGGGATGGACTGGAGGGCGGCGAGGTAGATGAGGACGGTGCCGCCCAGGTTGGCCCACGTGGCCACGATCACCAGGGAGACGAGCGCGGTGTCGGTGCCGTTGGACCAGTTCGACGTCGGCAGGTGCAGGAAGCGCAGCGCCTCGTTGGCGAGGCCGGCTCCGGGGTCGTAGAACCACTTCCACAGCAGGGCGCTGACCACCGGCGGGATCATCACCGGCAGGTAGACGACCACCCGGAAGAACGCCTTGGCGTGCCGCAGCTCGTTGAGGACGAGGGCGAGGAGGAAGGGGATGGCGAAGCCGATGAGCAGGGCCAGCAGGGTGAAGGTGAGGGTGTTGCGCCAGGCCGCGGTGAACTCGGGGTCGTTGAGGACGCGGGTGAAGTTGGCGGTGCCGGCCCACTCGGGCTTCGAGCCGGGCGTGTACCTCTGGAAGGCGATGACGAGCGCGCGGATCGCCGGGTACCAGGAGAACAGGGCGAAGCAGACGAGGCCGCCGAGCAGGAAGGCGTAGGCGCGGGCCTGGTCGGCGAGGCGGCGCCGCCTCCGGCCCCCTACCGAGGGCGGCGCCGGGACCGGATGGACGGCGGCTTTCGTCACGGGCCGCCGCTCGGCCGTTTTCGTCATGGCGGTCAGCTCCGGGCCAGGATGCCGTCGATCTTGCCGGAGGCGCCCTTGAGGAGCTGGTCGATGTCGGCGTCCTTGTTGGTGAGGACGGCGGAGACGGCGGAGTCGAGGACGGAGTAGATCTGCTGCGCGTCCGGGGGCTCGATCTTCATCCGGAGTTTCTGGTTGCCGTCGAGGAAGGCCTGGTAGTTCCCCACCGGGACATTGGCGTTGGCCTTCTTGACCTGCTGGTCCTTGGCGTCGGCGGCGCCGGTGAACAGGCGCGGCTCGGGCAGGCCGACGGGGGCGTTGCTCTTCTTGGCGCGGGCGTAGTCGCCGAGGAAGCCCGTTGCGGGGGTGAGGAACATGTGGTCGAGCCACTTCAGGCCGGCCCGGATCTGGGCGGGCGTGTCGTGCTTGTTGAACATGTAGCCGTCGCCGCCGATGAGCGTGGCCCGGCCGCCGGGCATGGGGCCGATGGCGATGTCGTCGTAGTCGGCGCCCTTCTCCTTGACCAGGATCGGGATGTTGTCGGGAGCGGCGAGGTACATGCCGAGCTTGCCTGAACCCATCATCTGCTGCACGTCGTTGATGACGAGGAGCTGCTTGCTGCCCATGGAGTTGTCGGTCCACCGCATGTCGTGCAGGGCCTGCAGGACGGCGTGGCCCTCGGGGGTGTCGATGGTGGCCTTCTTGCCGTCGGCGCCGACGACGTCGCCGCCCTGCGCGTACAGCTCGGCGGTGAAGTGCCAGCCGCCCTGGTTCTGGGCGCTGTAGTCGGCGTAGCCGACGGTGCCGTTCCCGAGGGCGGCGATCTTCTTCGCGTCGGCGCGGACCTCGTCCCACGTCGTCGGGGGCTTGTCGGGGTCGAGACCGGCCTCCTGGAAGAGCTTGCGGTTGTAGATCAACCCCATGCTGTATCCGGTACGCGGTATGCCGTAGACCTTCCCGTTCACGGTGTAGATGTCGCGCAGCTGCTTCTGGATGGTGTCGTAGGACTTCAGGTCCTTGAGGTACGGCGTGAGGTCGGCCGCCTGGTTGATGTCCACGACGTGCCGGGCGTCGGTGAAGTACGCGTAGAAGACGTCTTCCATCTGACCGCCGGCGAGCTTGGCGTCGAAGGTCTTCGGATCCTGGCAGGGGAAGGCGTCGTGTGCGGCGACGTCGATGTCCGGGTTCTGCTTCGTGAAGGAGGCGAGGTCCTCCTCGAAGAACTTCCGGTCGGCCTTGGCACTCTTCGGCGGCTCGCAGTTGACGGTGATCCGTGTCTTGCCGCTCGCCGAGTCGCCGTCACCCGACCCGCAGGCGGTGGCGGCGAGGGCGAGCGAGGAACAGACGCCGATCGCGACGAAGGTACGGCGGAACCCGGTGCTTCTCATCGGTGGACCCCCTGGTGGCACTCATGGCAGGAGCGGTGGGTGCGCACACTCAAGCACCGGCGACATGTTGACGCAAGATATCGCGCAGATTCTGTAATTTTCTAACAGCCCCTGGATGCTCTCCGATCTCAGCCGCGCGGGGCTTGCGCGGTGGAGCCGCGCACCACCAGCTCGGGCTCGAACAGCAGCTCCTCGGCGGGTACGGCGGTGCCGCCGATCTGCGCGTTCAGCAGCTCGACCGCCGCGCGGCCCATGGCCTCGATGGGCTGGCGGACGGTGGTGAGCGGGGGCTCGGTGCAGTTCATGAAGGCCGAGTCGTCGTAGCCGACGACGGAGATCCGGCCCGGGACGTCGTACCCCTTGCGGCGCGCGGCCCGGACGGCGCCCAGCGCGAGGGGGTCGGATGCGCAGATGATGCCGGTGACCCCCCGGTCGATCAGCCGGGACGCGGCCGCGTGACCGCCCTCGATGGAGAAGATCGCCCGGGCGACGAACTCTTCCGGCAGGTCGCCGGCCATCGCCCGCGCGGCGGCCAGCTTGCGTGCCGAGGGCACGTGGTCGCCGGGGCCGAGGACCAGTCCGATGCGCTCGTGGCCGAGGGAGGCCAGATGGCGCCACGCCTGCTCGACGGCGACGGCGTCGTCGCAGGACACGCCCGGGAAACCGAGGTGTTCGATGGCCGCGTTGACCAGCACGACGGGGATGTTGCGTTCGGCGAGCAGCCGGTAGTGGTCGTGCGGGGCGTCGGCTTGGGCGTACAGGCCGCCGGCGAAGACGACGCCGGAGACCTGCTGTTGCAGCAGCAGTTCGACGTAGTCCGCCTCGGAGACGCCGCCCTTGGTCTGTGTGCACAGCACCGGAGTGAGCCCGAGCTGGGCCAGCGCGCCGCCGATGACCTCGGCGAACGCCGGGAAGATGGGGTTCTGCAGCTCCGGCAGGACCAGGCCGACGAGCCGGGCTCGTTCGCCGCGCAGCTGGGTGGGGCGCTCGTAGCCGAGAACGTCGAGAGCCGTCAGCACCGCCTGCCTCGTGGCCTCGGAGACCCCGGGTTTGCCGTTGAGCACCCGGCTGACCGTGGCCTCGCTGACCCCGACCTTCTTCGCCACTTCCGCAAGTCGTCGCGTCATGTACGCAAGCTTAGCGCAAGTTACGCAAGTCGCTTGCGTAAAGGGGCATGCCCGCACCTCCATGCGCGGAGGGGCGGCCGACGCGCGTTCAGGGCGCTTGCGCGAACCAGAGGCGGCTGACACGGAGGCGATGGTGCGCGGCGTGGCCCGGGCGGTTTTCCGACCCGGCGCCGCCGGCGACCTGAACGCCGGCGGTGCCGGGTCAGTCCTCGGGGGGTGAGACGACCGTGAGGTGGGCCGTCCCGCCGCGCCGGCGTGGGCGGCGTACCGGCGCGGTGGGCCGGCGGTTCTCGCGGAGGACCAGGGTCAGCCGCCGGTAGCCGAGGTCGCGCAGGACCTCGGGCGTCTCCTCGACGATGCGGCACTCGGTGGGGCCACGGCGCGGATCGGGGTGGAACAGCAGCCGGACGGCCCCGTCGAGCCGGGTCCCGCTCTCGCCGACAGCCCGGATCCAGTGCGGCAGGCCCTGCCGGTAGGCGGCCTCCATCAGCGGGTCCTGGGCGACGTCCCGGCGGATCGCCTGGAGTTCGTGGTCGTGACCGTACGTCTCCAGGCTGGTCCTGAGGTGGGCCAGCATCGGCAGGCACCAGCCCTGCTCGTGCTCGCCGAGGACGTCGGCCGCGTCCGGGTGGAACAGGACGAACCGCAGGAAGTTCTCCCCGGGCATGGCCGTCGTGTGCCGTCGCACCCCGCGGAAAAGTGTCTCGAACGCGCCGTTGGCCATGAGCACGTCCCAGCGGTGGTCGACGACCAGGGACGGGCAGGCGAGGGCATCCAGCAGTACGGCGTAGTCCTGGAGGTACGCCTGGGTCTCGCAGGTCTCGGGGACGGGCCGCGGTGCCGGCCGCTGCCCTCCTGCCTGATGTGCCATCGGGAGGTCACCCCTCTTGCCTCTGCGGCCTTCACGCGGCCCTGCGATCCTGCGGCTCTCAACAAGACCGTGTCAACTATCGTGGCATTCCGTGCCCGTTGACGGCTGAAATTCGCCACAGTTGTGGCGACACCTGGATGTGAGTTCGAGGCACCCGCTACTCTCCGGGAAGTTCACGGCGACCGCTTGTGAGAAGCTCGTGAGAAGCACGGACGCATCTGAAACCCTCGAGAGACGTAGGAGTTCTGTCGGTGACGGATGGCTACGAGGATCCGGGCGCCACGGCGACCGCCCAGCTGCCGGCCGTCGTCGCCCGCGTCACCGCGCTCGCCGACCGGCTCGGCGTGCCGCAGGCCGAGGTCTTCGACGTCGGGCGGCTCTCCGTGGCCTGCGGTGTCCCGGAGGCGGTGGTCAAGGCCCTGCTCGCGGGCCGGCCGGCCGGCGAACCGGACGTCCAGGCACGCTTTCTGCAGCGCCTGGGCCTGCTGCGCCGTACCCGGCTGAAACCGAACGGCCGTAAATACACCCAGCAGGAGATCGCCGACGGCGCGGGCATGTCCCGGCAGCAGGCCGGCGCGCTCATCAACGGCGACCGGCGGCCCACCATGGAGCACTGCGACGCGCTGCAGCGCTTCTTCCGGGTGCACGCCGGCTTCCTCACCGCGGAGGACCCCGAGGCGCTGGCGGGCGCGCTGCAGCGCACCGAGCAGGAGCTGCTGCAGAAGCTGGCCGACCGGGAGCGGGCCGCCGCCGGGGCCGCGGGCGACCCGCTGGAGCAGCTGCTGCAGGACCACGGGGTGCGCGGAATAGCCTGGCGGGCCGCGCAGTTGCCCACCGATCAGCACCGGGACAAGGTCGCGGAGTGGCTCGACATGCTCCTGGAGAGCGTCAAACGGCCCGAGTCGTGAGCCGGGGGAGGACTGTGGGCATCGGCAGGGACATGCGCCGGCTGTGCAACGAGCTGGTGGGCGGCCTGGCGCTGCCCAGGCCGGCGCCGCCGCAGGAGCTGTACCACGCGTTGTGCGAGGCGATGAGCCGCCGCCGCGGCCGCCCGGTGCACTTCCGCGCGGCCGCCTTCCCGCCGGGCACGGCGAGCGGGCTGTGGCTGGACCTGACCGACCGTGACCTGGTCGTCGTGGAGGAACGCACCGCGCCCGACCACCAGTTGGTGATCCTCGGCCACGAGCTGTGGCACATGCAGGCCGACCACCGCGGCCACCACGTCGACGGCATCGGGGTCGCCACGCGGCTGCTGTACGACGACACGGACCAGGACGCACTCCAGGCCACGGTGCAGCGGGTGGCGGCCCGGACCCGGTTCGACCTCGCCGAGGAGCGGGAGGCCGAGACCTTCGGTCTGCTCCTGGCCCGCAAGTGCCGTACTCGGCTGGCCGGTTCGGCCCTGCGCGGCCCGGTGCAGCGTGACGACGTCGCCGGGCGCATCGAGGCCTCCCTGGGCTATCCGGGGCCGCAGGGCTGACCCTGGGGCGTTCCAACGCAGGGCTGACCCGGGGCGTTCCACCGCGGGGCCGACCCGACGGCACTCCGTCGCGGGCGGCCCGAGGGCGTTTCCGTCGCGGGGCTGCCCCTAGGGCATTCCGTCGTGGCGCTGACCCGAGCGTTCTCGCCGCAGGGCCAGACGTCGTGCGTCGTGCGCGGGACCACTGGCCGGCCTCGGCCGGCCGTCCTCGGCTGCTCGCCCAGTTCCGCGCGCCCCGCCCCCTCGGCGTGGGACGAGTCGCGGGCGGCGCGTCGGCCACCCCTACCGGCCTCAAGCGGAAGGTTTCGGCCTGCGCTGAGCGGGCGAACCGGGGCGGAGCCGGACGCCGTTGTCAGTGGTGGGCGGCAAGCTGGAGGGTGCGCCGCAGTGCGGCGCGACCGTGACGCCTACTCGGGGAGAGCCGAACGATGCCCACCGCCGTACTGACCGACCGTGAGCGCACCGCCGTACAGGCCTACCTGCGGTTGCTGCATACGGTGCGCGCCGCCTTCGACGGGCCACCGGACGGCGGCCGGCCCGCCGTGGTACCCCCCGCCGTGCTGGCCGAGGCCGAGCAGGCCCTGGCGCGCGCGGGTCTCGTGGGCAACGAGGAGGGGTTCTTCCGGCTGCTGCGCGACTGGTGCCCGCCGGCCTGACCGGCCCGGGCGCGGCGCCCGGAGCCGCCGCTGCCGGGCATTCAGGAGTGCGGGACGACCACGGCGGTGGCGAGTACTCCGTCGCCCACGGCCCACCGGCCGTCGAAGACCTGGATCCGGCGGTCGCCGACCCGGGGCCCGGGGACGAGGAGTTCGGCGCGCAGGGTGCCGTAGGGCTCGTCGCCGGGGCCGGGGTGGAGGGTGATGTCGGCCTCGGAGAAGTCCAGCCAGGCGCGGGTCAGCGGGAACCACGCCTTGTAGACGGACTCCTTGGCGCTGAACAGGATCCGGTCCCAGTGCACGGTGGGCCGCTGCCCGGCGAGCCGGTCGAGCCGCTCGGCCTCGGCGGGCAGGAAGACGGAGGGACCGACACCGACCGGGAGCGGTCCGTGCGGTTCGGCATCGATGCCGAGGGAGACCAGATCGGCGGCGCGGGCCAGGGCGGCGGCGCCATAGCCGTTGCAGTGGGTCATGCTGCCGATCAGGCCGGCCGGCCAGCACGGTGCGCCCCGCTCGCCGCTGAGCACGGACTGCGCGGGCACGCCGAGCTTCTCCATGGCGCGCCGGGCGCAGCCGCGTACGACGGTGAACTCCCGGCGGCGCTTGGTCAGCGCACGCGCTACGAGCGCTGCCTCACCGGGATAGAGCGGGGCGTCCCACAGCGGGTCGTCAGCGTGTGCCTCCACGGCCACGACCGACTCCGGGAGCAGCTCCTCGATCACCGGCTTCGACCTCCGTCGGCAGAATGCGGCGCAGCCTTCCCGGCGGTCCCGGGCGCTTGCGCCATTCGCGGGGATATCCCACGGACACCTCTTCGAAGCGGACTCCGTCGTGCCAGGTGGTGCGCGGGATGTGCAGATGACCGTAGACCATGGTGGCGACGGGGAACCGTCGGTGCCAGTCGGCGGTCAGCATGGTGCCGCACCACATGGCGAACTCGGGATACCACAGCACCTCGGTGGGATGCCGGTGCAGCGGATAGTGGTTGACCGGTACGACGGGCAGGTCCGGGGGCAGCTCGGCGAGCCTGCGCTCGGTCTCGGCGACCCGCGCCCGGCACCAGGCTTCACGGGTCGGATAGGGATCGGGGTGCAGCAGGTACTCGTCGTTGCAGACCACGCCGGTGCTCTCGGCGTAGGCCAGGCCCTCGGCCTTGGTGGCGCAGCCGGACGGCAGGAACGAGTAGTCGTACAACAGGAACAGCGGGGCGACGACGACCGGGCCGCCGGGGCCGCGCCAGACCGGGTAGGGGTCCTCGGGGGTGACGACGCCCAGCTCGCGGCACAGCCCCACCAGGTGCTCGTAGCGGGCGACGCCGCGCAGGGTGACCGGATCCTTCGGGTGGGTCCACAGCTCGTGGTTGCCGGGGGCCCACAGCACCTTGCGGAAGCGGCCCGCCAGTTTCTCGAGCGTCCAGCGGATGTCGGCGACCACCTCGCCGATGTCACCGGCCACGATCAGCCAGTCCTCGTCGCTCGTCGGCCGCATGTCCTCGATCAGGGCACGGTTCTCCGCATAGGAGATGTGCAGGTCGCTGATGGCCAGCAGCTCTCCGGCATCGGCCTCGGACTCCACCCCTGCACCCCTTCCGATCATCCTCTGCCGGGACCACAACAACACATTCCCGGACACGGGACAAGTGACTACCCGGCCGCCCGCCGCGCGGGCGTGGCAACGGGCCGGTTCCGGTGGGCCCGGACCCCGGAGGCCTTCTGGGCAGGCCCCGGCGAGCCTGCTGGACAAGGCCCGGAAATCCGTAACATCCGCGTTGCACGCGCGGGCTCTTGAAAGCCGTATGATCGCCCCGACACCATCACCCCAACCTCCCTCTTCTCAGGGGTTGTTCGGCGTCCCTTCCTCCCTCCTGCCCGGGCACGGGCCACCGAGCCCTGCCCGAAAACCCTGAAAGGCGGCCTGCATGCTCTCTCGCGTACGCGTCTGGCTCAACCGCACGTACGCGGAGAACGTGTTCTTCATGGATCAGCTGCGCAGAAATCCCAGCGATCGCGCGGTGGAGATCCATGCCACGCACGGGGACCCCGACTCCCCCGTGCTGGCCGCCGCCGACACCGCCGACCTGGAGCCGGAGGGGCTGTCCCCGGCCGCGTACGTCGAGTACGCCCTGGACCAGTGTGCCCGGCGCGGCATCGATGTGTTCGTGCCGCGGCTGCACCAGGCGGCGATCGTGAGGCACCGCGCGGAGTTCGCGGCGGCCGGTACGGCGCTGCTGGCGCCGACGCCCGAGGCGGTGGCGGTGTTCGAGGACAAGGCGACCGCGTACGAGGCGGTCCGCTCGGTGGGGGTCCCGGTACCCCCGTGGTGGCGGGTGCGTACGGTGGACGAACTCCTCGCCGCCGTGGAGGAGCTGGAGGCGGCCGGGCACAAGGCCTGCTTCAAGCCGGCCGCCGGTGCCGGCGGGGTCGGCTTCCGGGTGATCACCCGCACCCCGTTCTCACTGGCCGGCCTCGAGGGGTTCCCGAGCCCGTACGTCCAGCTGGACCTGGTCGTCGAGGCGCTGCGGCGATCCGGGGAGCCGGTGGACTGGCTGGTGATGCCGCGCCTGGAGCAGCCCGAGGTGTCCGTCGACTGCCTGACCGGGCCGGACAACCGGCTGCGGCTCGCGGTGGGCCGCACCAAGAACGGCCGTCGCAGGGGCTTCACCCTGGACGAGCGGTGGCTGGAGCCGGCCCGGCTGATCGCCGAGGGCTTCGGGCTGCACCACCTGTCCAACATCCAGTTCCGCATGCTCGGCGACCGGCCGGTGCTGCTCGATGTCAACACGAGGCCCTCCGGGGGCTTGCACCAGGTGTCGCTGTGCGGGGTGAACATGCCTTGGGCTGCCGTGCGGTTGGCCCTGGGCGAGGATCCCGGGGTGATCGAGCTGCCGTTCCTGGGGCAGGACTACACGGTGGTTTCGGGGCCGCGATCCCTTTTGCCCACGGCACTTCCTCGGCAGCGGGAAGCGGAGATCGCCCTGCCGGCGTTGCCCGTGCAGGCCGCTTCGGCGGTGGAGGTCCTGCCGCTGTAGTTCACCGGTATGGACCAGTTCTGTTTCTTTCCTTGACAGCAGGATTGGTCCATACCAAATTCTTTGGCGCACCTCCGCACATCCGTGCACTCCCGAACACCCCATCCCCACAGGGAGATCGCGTGCGCAATCCACTCGGACGTCCCAGACGTCGGCTTCTCGCTCTGCTCGGTTCCGTCGCCCTCGCGGTCGGCGGGGTCATCGCCCTTCCGGGTACCGCTCAGGCGGCCAACATCCTCTCCAACGCCGGCTTCGAGTCCGGCGGCCTCTCCCCCTGGACCTGCACCGGAAATCTCGGTTCGGTCGTCTCCTCACCCGTGCACAGCGGCGGCAAGGCGCTGCAGGGCGCGGTGACGTCGAGCGACAACGCGCAGTGCAGCCAGACGGTCGCCGTCCAGCCGAACACGACGTACAGCCTCAGCGGCTGGGTGCGCGGCAGTTACGTGTACCTGGGCGTGAACGGCGGCGCGTCGACCTGGACGACGTCGCCGTCGACGTACAACCAGCTCAGTGTCTCCTTCACCACGGGCGCCTCCCAGACCAGCGCCACCATCTATGTCCACGGCTGGTACGCCCAGGGCACCTACTGGGCCGACGACATCAGCCTGGACGGCCCGGGCGGCGGGGGCGGCGGGGACACCCAGGCGCCGACCGCCCCCACGGGCCTCACCTCGACCGGCAAGACGTCGTCCAGCGTGTCCCTGTCGTGGAACGCGTCCACCGACAACGTGGGCGTGACGGGGTACGACCTCTACAGCGGCTCGAACCGGGTGCTGACCGTCTCCGGCACGTCCGCCACGGTCGGCGGGCTGTCGCCCAGCACGTCGTACACCTTCACGGTGAAGGCGCACGACGCCGCCGGGAACGTCTCGGGGGCCTCCAACGCCGTCTCCGTGACGACGGACGCGGGCAGCGGCGGCGGCAGCGGGTTCAAGCAGGCCGCGCCGTATCTGTACGAGGGCTGGGGCGATCCGCCGAGTCCGACGACGGTGATGAGCGCGACCGGGATCAAGTGGTTCACGATGGCGTTCGTGCTGGACTCCGGCGGCTGCACCCCGGCCTGGGACGGCAGCCGGCCGCTCACCGGTGGCGCCGACCAGAGCGCCATCAACGCCGTCCGGTCCGCGGGCGGTGACATCGTCCCGTCCTTCGGCGGCTGGCAGGGCAGCAAGCTCGGCGCCAACTGCTCCTCCGCGGCCGCGCTCGCCGGGGCCATCCAGAAGGTGATCGACGCCTACGGCCTGAAAGCCGTCGACATGGACATCGAGAACTCGGACGAGTTCGAGAACGAGGCCGTGCAGGCGAAGATCCTCACCGCGCTGAAGACGCTCAAGGCGAACAACCCCGGCCTGAGGACCATCGTCACCTTCGGCACCTCCACCACCGGGCCGACGTACTACGGCAACCGGCTGATCGAGCAGGCGCAGTCGCTCGGCGCGAACATCGACGTGTTCACCATCATGCCGTTCGACTTCGGCGGCGGCTCGGACATGTACGGCAACACGGTAAACGCCGCCGAGGGCCTGAAGAGCAAGCTGAAGTCGACGTTCGGCTGGGACGACGCGACCGCCTACTCCCACATCGGCATCTCGGGCATGAACGGCCTGTCCGACCAGCAGGAGACGACCACCCCGGCGATCTGGACCCAGATCCGGGACTGGGCGAACTCCCACCACATCGCGCGGCTCGCCTTCTGGTCGGTCAACCGTGACCGGCCGTGCGCGGGCGGCGGCGTGGTGAGCAACTGTTCGGGCATCGGCCAGAACAACTGGCAGTTCACCTCGATCACGGCCGGGTTCACCGGCTGAGCGCGCCCTCGGTGTCCCCCCGGTTCCAGGACCGGGGGGACATTTTTTTCGTCGGGGTGTATCAGAGCGCTGCCCCGCGGCTCTTCATGACGGGAACGGAGGACCCGCCCGGGGGGGAAGCAACGGGGGATGCCGCGGGGGAACGGGTCGGTCGGTCGCGGGAACGGGGGGCGACCGGCCGACCCGGATGGGCAGCACGGGCCGTCGGCACGGCCGTGCTCAGTGGCCGAGGACGGCGGTCACTTGAGGTAGGCCAGGCCAGGATGGACCTCGGTGTAGCCCTCGACCAGTCTGCGGGCCACGTTGACCGAGTCGACCAGCGGATGCAGCGCGAAGGCCTTCACGGCCGTCTGACGGGAGCCGGACTCGGCGGCGGCGAGCACCTCCCGTTCCACGGCCTTGACCGAGCAGACCAGCCCGGTGGCGTGACCGGTCAGCGGGGCGACGGCCACGGGGTGAGCGCCGCCCGCGTCGACCAGACAGGGGACCTCGATCACCGCGTCGGCGTCGAGCGCCGAAAGCGTGTTCATGTTGCGCACGTTGAGGATCAGCGTGGTCCGCTCGTCGCGGGCGATGGCCCGCATCAGGGCGAGCGCGACCTTCTCGTAGCCGCCGGACAGGTCGTCGGGCTCGCGCTCGCCCGCCCCGGCGCTCTCCCGGTTCTCGGCCATGTAGGTGGCCTCGCGCTCGGCGCGCGTGCGGTCCCACACGTCCAGGGCGGACCTGTCCGTACGCACCGCCTCCGCATAGAACCGGGCCTGCTGGTCACGCAGGAAGGCACCCCTGGTCTGCTCCGCCTCCCGGTAGGCGCGTACGGCTTCGCGGTTGAAGTAGTAGTAGTGCAGGTACTCGTTGGGGATCGCGCCGAGCGAGTGCAGCCAGTCCGCGCCGAACAGCCTTCCCTCCTCGAAGGAGCCCAGCAGGGCGGGGTCGGCGAGCAGGCGGGGGAGTTCGTCGCGCCCGGCGACGCGCAGACCGCGCACCCAGCCGAGGTGGTTGAGGCCGACGTAGTCGACGAAGGCCTCCTCCGGGTCGGCGCCGAGGACGCGGGTGATACGGCGGCCGAGCCCGACGGGCGAGTCGCAGATGCCGATGACGCGGTCGCCGAGGTGCCGGGACATGGCCTCGGTGACCAGGCCGGCCGGGTTGGTGAAGTTGATGACCCAGGCGTCGGGGGCGAGGCGCGCCACCCGCTCGGCGATGTCGACGGCGACGGGGACGGTGCGCAGGCCGTAGGCGATGCCGCCCGCGCCGACGGTCTCCTGGCCGAGGACGCCCTCGGCGAGCGCCACCCGCTCGTCGCTCGCCCGGCCTTCCAGGCCGCCGACACGGATCGCGGAGAAGACGAAGTCGGCGCCGGCGAGCGCCGCGTCGAGGTCGGTGGTGGCGGTCACCCGGGGCGCGTCGGGGATGCCGGCGGCCTGTTCATCCAGTACACGGCGCACTGCATACAGTCGACGGTCGTCCAGATCCTGGAGAACGACTTCGGTGACCCGCCCTTCGGCGTGGTCGGCCAGCAGTGCGCCGTAGACAAGCGGCACCCGGAACCCGCCGCCGCCCAGAATCGTCAGCTTCACGTCTGCACCCTTCCCTCTTCCCTCGCCTCCCGCCCCGACCACCTCACACCCGGATGACGGATTTCATGGTGAATTCTGTATCCCGTTAGGAGCCGATGACGTCCGTGAAGCCGTGCCCGGTGATGTCCTCTCCCGCGAGGGTGCCCGTCACCCGGCATGCGCCGGTGTAGGCGCCCTGGGTGCTGAACAGCTTCTGATGGGTGATGTCGAGGGATGCGTCAAGGCTGGGAACGGTCAGGACCCAGTGCCCGTCGCGGTCGGTTCGCTGCGCCTGGGTGATCAGGTGTGAGCCGTCGGCCTTGAGCTCGGTGAGCCAGCACGTACCGTCTCCCCCGGCGTCCCAGACGCTCACGTACCGGCCCGCGCCGAGGTCGAGCCCGAGCCAGGTGAAGCGCGGCGCCTCGGTGGCCCCGGAGATCCACTGACGGTCGAACCATGTGCGTCCGGTGACCTCATGCGTGACCCCCTCGACGGTGATGGTTCCCGACGTGGTCAGGCCGGGCAGCGCGTACTGCCCCGTCGTCCCGCCGAAGAAGGGAAACACGCCGGCGCCGCCGCTGTAGAGCACCGGTTCCTCGCGACGGAGGGCGAGCCGGATCGACGCGCTGTCCGTGGCTGCGGATATCTCCAGCTTGTCCAGGTCCCCGCTCAGGGTCAGGATCGATGTCCGCACGTCGAGCGAGTCCGCGGACACCGTCACGCCGTCGACGCCCTCGACGGTGTGCTCGTCGCTCGCGCGGCCGTCCGGCTCCTGGAGCAGCGCGACCGTGCTCAGACTGGCACCGTTCATCTCCATCGTGTGGATCTTCGCCCAGAAGACCTTCTCGCCGTCGTGCAGCTTGGCGCCGAACCACCAGGAGTCCGTCTCACCGGCGGACGTTGCCGGGAGTCCATCGGCGGCGTCGATCAGTGTGGGGCGGTTCGCGGTCATCGAATCTCCTGTCACCGGGCGGCCGTTGACGGCCGAGTTGATTGATCAAGAGTAGAACTTCCGCCGATCAGCCGACCGTTGGGCCAGTGGCCTGCCGAGGACTGCCCGGCCCCGCCGGGCCCCACCGGGCCCCGCCGGGCCCTCCGCGTAGGCAGGGGCGTCGCATCCGGCTGTTCCGGCCGGCGTCTCCGGCTCACCCCACCGGCATCGCGATAGATTTGACGGATGGTGGCGGTCGCGCCCCGCGTCCGCCGATGCGGCTGACAGGGGGTACGCCGGTGACCGGTCCGTCCGAGGGCGAGGGCGAGGGGGTCGACGCGCGCCTGGGCCAGCTGTGTGCGCGGCTGGCGGACCGCGCGGGGCCACTGGCCACCGATCCGCAGCTCGCCGCGGCGTCCGAGCGCGTGCTCGACCTGGTGCGGTCCGGCCGGGACGCGACGGCCGGGCTCGACCTGCTCGACGATCTCCTGCTGCGCGCCGGTTACGCCGGCGGGCTGGGGGCCTACCGCACCGGCCAGGGCCCGGTGTTCTCCCTGCTGCCGGGAGCCTCCGCGGGCGGGCATCCGGTGCTGGAGGCCCTGGTGTGCCCCGCCGGCCGGTGCCCGCGCGTCGAACTGCCCCGGGGGGCGCGGGAGGACCCTCCCGTGTGCGCGGTGTGGGGGCGGGCCCTGCGACGCGACCGCATCGCGTGACCACCGGCGTGCTCGGGGCACTCGGCGGGAAACTCGCCGAACGCTGGGCCACGGCACTGGCGTTGCCCGGTCTGCTGTATGTGGCGGTCGCCGTTCTCGCCGCCGCGCTGGGACAGCACCCCTGGTACCCCGCCCCGGAGGCGCACCGACGGCTCGCGGCGACGGCGGCGGGCACGGCCGGTCATGGCCCCGGAGCCGTTCTGCTGGCGGTCTTCATGCTCCTGGCCTGCGCCGCGGGCGCCGCGGTCACGGCCCGCGGGCTCGGCGGCCTGGTGGAACGGGCATGGCTGATCGAGGGCGATCCCGACGCGACGGGGCCGGTGGCGTGGCTCATCCGACGGCGGCGTGCGCGGTACCTAACGGCGGCGCATGCGGCCCACGGCGCACATCTGGCGGCGGCGCGAGCCGGGCGTTCCGCGGGCCCGGACGAGCGGCAGGCCCTGATCCGCCGGGCGGAGCGGGCCTATGCGGTGCGCAACCGGATCTCGTTGCGCGAGCCGTGTCACCCGACCTGGATCGGTGACCGGCTGGCCGCCGCGGAAGCCCGCGTTCACGAGGCGTACGACCTGGATCTCGTCTCGGCCTGGCCCCGCCTGTGGCTGGTCCTGCCGGACGGTGCCCGCTCGGACCTCCACCAGGCACGGGCCGCCTTCTCCACCGCGGCCCAGCTGATCGCGTGGGCCGGCGGTTACGCCGTACTGGCCGTGTGGTGGTGGCCCGCGGCGGTGGTCGCCGGTGCGGTGGGCGTGGCGGGATGGTGGCGCGGCAGGGCGACCGCGGAGGTGCTCGCCCTGCTGGTCGAGTCCGTGGTGGACGTCCATGGAGCCGGACTGGCGCGGGCCCTGGGCTTCGAGTGCCCGCAGCGGCTGACGCGCGAGGTGGGCGAACAGGTCACGAAGTCGTTGCGGAAGGACACCTGAGGGGGAGCGAGCATGACGGACGGTGGCCAGGCCGGCTGGGCCGAGCGGCGGGATCGCCTGGTGGCGCAGGTGCGGGATCGGGTGCGGCGGTGCCAGGACGAGCGTGACCCGGCCCCGGTGCTGGATCCGGAGGCCTCGGAGGAAGTCGACCGCTTGATCTCGCTCCTGCGTGGGCGTCAGGATCCGGAGGCCATGTACTGGATCGGGATGCTGTGCTTCTGGCGCTTCGCCGAGCTGCCGTTCGGGCCCGACGCGATGCGTGAGCTGCGCAGCGCGGGCCTGCATCTGCTGCCGCTGACGGTGACTCACCCGGGTGTGGTACCCGATGTCGTACGCGAACACGTCGAGCGGATCGGCGCGAGCCCGGCCGACTGGAGCGACTTCGCCATCGGATTGATGGAGCAGTACTTCGAGACCGGCAACCGCGTCTACCTGGACTGTGCCGTCGACAATCTGCTGTACGCGGCCATCGGGCGGAGCGGGATGCCGGACGAAGCGGAGTACCGGCGCAATCTGCTGATGGCGCTCCACACCCGGTACCGGCTGGCGGCCGATCCGGAAGACCTGCGTCTGCTGGTCGTGACGGGCCGCAAGGCGGTGGCGCTGACCCCCGGGGACGAACCGCTGCGCGGCACCGTACTGGCCATCACGGCCGCAGCGCTGAAGGACACCGCCGAACGGACGCGTGACCTCGCCGTCCTCGACGAGGCCGTAGAACTCTTCGACGAGGCCGTGGCCACCGTCTCCGCGTCGGACCCCAACCGGTGTGCCGCGCTGACGGACCTGAGCCAGGCATGCCGTCTGCGGTACGAGTTCACCGGTCACGCCGTGTCCCTGCACCGGGCGGTCGAGGCCGGGCGGGCCGCCGTGGAGGCCGCGCCCGACGACGTACACCGCCCTGCCGCGCTCGGCACGCTGGGCCAGGCCCTGCTCGACCTCGCCCAGCACACGGACCGCCCGGCGGACCTGGACGAGGCCGTCGCGGTACTGCGCCGGGGGCTGCGCGACACACCCGGGGACTCCGTCGACCGGGTCAGCCTGCTCAGCACCCTGGCGGGAGCGCTCAAGACCGGCTTCGAGCGCCGTGCCGACCCAGCGGTCCTGCACGAGGCGATCGACCTGCGCCGGCAGGCGGTGGCGGACGCGCCGCCCGGTCAGGAGATCTACGCGCTCGTCCGGATGAACCTCGCCGTCGATCTGCTGGAACTGGACCACTACCGGGGCCAGTCACCGGAACTGGTGGAGGAGGCCGTGGGCCTGGCCCGCGAGGCGGCCGGTCTCCTGGAGCGAGGAACCCCGGCCTGGCTGTCCGCCCAGGGCACCCTGGCGCACGTCCTGCGCGCGTGGTTCCGCTACGACTCCCGGCCGGAGGTCCTTGAGGAGTCGCTGGCGCTGCACCGGAAGGTCCTTGCCGCGCTCCCCCCGGACGGCCCCCTGCGCGCCGGAAAGCTGATGCAGCTCGGGTACGCCCTCAAGGCCCGCTACCACAGTGTGGGCGACTCCGAGGCGCTGATCGAGGCCATGAACGTCACCCGCGAGGCACTGGAGCTCACCCCGCCCGGCCACGCCGCCCGGGCTCACCGCATGACGGTGCTCGCCGAGATCCTCACCGCCCTCACCCGGCGCACCGACATGTCGGAACCGCTCGTGGAGGCGGTGGGCCGGTACCGGCAGGCCGTCGAACTGACCCCGCAGGGGCACGCGGAACGGGCCAGCAGGCTGGAGAGCCTGGCGGGCGCGTTGCGGATGGTCTTCCAGCGCACCGGCGACACGGACGCCCTCGACGAGTCGATCGGCCTCTACCGGCAGGCCGTCGCCGTGGTACGGGACACCGGGCACACTGCGGACGCCTACCTGGGCAGCTACCGCAACAACCTGGCCGTGGCCCTGCGGCTGCGGTCCGAACGGACGGGCGACCCGGCCGACTTGGACGAGGCGGTGACCCTGCTGCGGCAGGCGGCGGCGATGGTGCCGGAAGGCCGGGGCGCTCGAGCCTCACGGCTGAGCAACCTGGCGTTCGCGCTGCGCAGGAAGGCCGACGTACAGGGAGACGACGCGGCCCGGGAGGAGGCGAGGGAGGCGTACCGGGAGGCCGCGCTGACCGCTGCCTCGCCGCCCCTGGACCGCGTGGAGGACGCCCGGAACTGGGGGGTCCTGCTGGCCGCCGACGGCCGGTGGGCCGAGGCGCGCGACGCCTTCGCGCTCGGCGTGGGACTCCTGCCGAGGGTGGCCCCGCGCTCGCTGGCCCGGCACGACCAGGAATACGGGCTGGGCCGGCACATGGGCCTGGCCGCCGACGCCGCGGCATGCGCTCTGACGACCGGGGATCCGCTGGGCGCGCTGCGGATTCTCGAACAGGGCCGCGGGGTGCTGTTCGCCCGGACGGTCGACGGGAGCGGTGATCTGGCGGCGCTGCGCGAGCGGTACCCGGACCTCGCCGCGGAGTTCGCCCGGCTGACCGCGCAGCTGCAGGACGGCGACGCCCACGAGGACACCCTCGCGCCGCATACCGTCGCGGGCCGGACCGCAGCGACCGCGGCCGAGCAGGCGACCCGGGAGGTGACGAGCGCCTGGGAGGACCTGCTCGGCCGCATCCGGGAGCTGCCCGGCTTCGGGAACTTCCTCGGCTCGCCGGACGCCGGGGCGCTGCTGCGGGCCGCCGCCGAGGGACCGATCGTGGTCGTCAACGTCAGCGTGTACCGCTGCGACGCCCTGCTCGTCACCCCGGACGGCGTCGATACGGTCCCCCTGCCCGGGCTTACCCCGCAGACGGTCGAGGAGCAGGTCATGCGGCTCGACCGGGCGGTCGCCGACGGGGCCGGCGCAGGAGGGGACGAGCGGGCCGCCCAGCGGACCGTCCACGGCATCCTGGGCTGGCTCTGGGACACCGTCACCGGACCGGTGCTGGACCGGCTCGAAGCGCTCGGGCTCCTCGGCGCGGGAGCGGACGGCCCCGACGGCGGCGCGCCGCCCAGGGTCTGGTGGTCGCCGACCGGACAGCTCGTCTTCCTCCCGCTGCACGCTGCCGGGCACCACGAAGGCGCCGACGAGGACGGTGCCCGCCCCCGTACGGTCCTCGACCGGGTGGCGTCCTCCTACACGCCCACCATGCGCGCGCTCGTCCATGCCCGCGGCCGGATCGCGGCCCCGCCCGCCGAGGACGGTCTGCTCGTCGTCGCCATGCCCCGTACACCCGGGGCGCGGCCCCTGCCTGGTGCGCAACGGGAGGTCGAGTCGCTGCGCGCCCGGCGGCCGACGGTGCTCAGCGGAGCGGAGGCGACATCCGCGGCCGTGCGTGCGGCGATGGCCCGGCACCGCGGTGTGCACTTCGCCTGCCACGCCGTCAGCGAGCCGTCCGACCCGTCGCTCAGCAGGCTGCTGCTCCACGACCACGCCGACACCCCGCTGACCGTCCAGGACATCTCCCGGATGGAACTGAGCGGCTCCCGGCTGGCGTTCCTGTCGGCCTGCGACACCGCGCGCAACGCCGTACGGCTGGTCGACGAGGCGATCCACATCACGAGCGCCTTCCAGCTGGCCGGCTTCCCGGCGGTGATCGGCACCCTGTGGCCGGTCAACGACGCCTTCGCCGCCCGCCTCGCCGCCTCCTTCTACCACTCGCCCCGACCCGACGGCCACGGCACGGCCCCGCCCCCGCACCCGGCACTCGCCCTCCACCACTGCCTCCGCGCCGCCCGCAACACCTACCGAGCCGCTCCGACCCTGTGGGCGGCATACCTGCACACGGGCGCCTGAAAGGGCCGGCCCGGCACGCTCGCCGACCACTCGGCGGCCATCGAGTCCACCCCGGGCCTTCAGGGGCGCTTCATCCGGGAGTCCTGGGACCACGCAATCCTGCAGCGCGTGAGCGACGGAAGACCGGCCGGGCGCGCGGGTGCCGGGCTGTACGACAACGGTGTCACCAGGCCCGGCTACTGCTGGGAGTACGGCGATGGCACCGGCGAGGCCGTGCGCGACCGCCCGTTCGTCATCGAGGCGCCCGTCCGTATCCGGTGCTACCGGCACGAGGGGATCGTCGTCGCCAACCACCAGCGCTTCGAGGGCCTTGGCGGGCTTGCGGCGACCTGGGAGCTGGCGCCGGCCGACGGCCGCATCCGCACCGCTCCGGCCGAGCTGCCCGATCTGCGGCCGGGCGAGACCGCGGCCGTACCGTTTCCCTTCGCGCTGCCGGCGGACGGCGGCGCGGCGTGGCTGACGCTGCGGGTGGTCACGGCCGAGGACCAACCGTGCGCGCCGCGCAGCACGGAGGTGTGCGCACCGCGGATCCGGCTGCGGAGGGCTGCCCCGGCCCGGCCGGTACGGGCGGTGCAGGCGGACGACGAGGGACTGCTGGTACATCCACCGCCGACGACGGCACCGATGCTCACTCCGGCCCCGTCTTCCCCCGTCCCGTCACCTTCACGGAGTTCACGTGTGTACGTCGCATGACCACAACCAGGGCGAGGCCCCGCAGGCCGGTGCCGCGAGACGTGGTTTCCTCAGGGCCACCGCGCTGCTGGGCGCCGCCGCCACGGCCGGGGTCGCGCTGCCGTCGGTCGCGCAGGCGGCCGGGAAGGGCGGCCGGCGGCCGGATGCGGACAGCCGCCGGTTCACGCTGGCGGTGATGCCCGACACCCAGTACCTGTTCGACGGCCCCAGCATCTACCCGGCGCCGCTCGAGGCCTCGTTGCGCTATCTGCTGGAGCACGGCGGGGACGACAACATCGTCTTCCTGACCCACCTCGGTGACCTCACCCAGAACGGCGCCGAGGAGGAATTCGCCGCGATCGGGGAGGCGTTCGGGATCCTCGACCGGCGGGGCGTCGGTTACAGCGTGCTGGCCGGCAACCACGACGTCAGGTCGTCGACGGACGACCAGCGCGGCCCGACGCCGTACCTGGACACCTTCGGGCCGCGGCGCTTCAGGGACAAGCCGACGTTCGGGGGCGCCTCGCCGGACGGCTACAACACCTTCCATCTGTTCCGGGCCGCCGGGCGCCAGTGGATGGTGCTCGCGCTGGACTGGCGGCTGTCGGCCAAGGGGTACGCCTGGGCGAAGGACGTGCTGGCCCGGCACCCGAAGACGCCGGTGATCCTCACCACGCACGAACTGGTCGCCGACGAGGACACGTTGTCGTCGTACGGGCAGCAGCTGTGGGACCAGCTGATCGAGGACCACGGCCAGATCTTCCTCACCCTGAACGGCCACTACTGGCCCGCGCACCGCGCGATCCGCAAGAACGCGGCCGGCAACGAGGTGCATCTGCACCTGACGAACTACCAGAACCGCTACTTCGGCGGCGCGGCGATGATCCGCCTCTACCACTTCGACCTGGACCGCGACGTCATCGACGTGGAGACGGTCTCACCGTGGATCCTCGGCCGGGCCGGGAAGGGGCTGGGCGAGCTGGAGCGGCGGGAGATCGAGCTCAGCGGCGACGCGGACCGCTTTTCGGTCGGCATCGACTTCGCCGCCCGTTTCGCCGGTTTCGACCCGGTGCCCGACCGCCCGGCCCGGCCGGCGTCGAGGATGCTGGCACCGGGCACGGTCGCGTACTGGCGCTTCGAGTCGCCCGTCTCCGGTACCGTCCGGGACCTGTCCGGCCGGGGCAACGACCTCACCGTGGTCCCGGTGGGCGGCGGCTCGCTCGGCTGGTCACCGGACCACCACCCGGACCAGCCGGGCCACGGCAGCCTGGAGTTCCAGGGCTACAAGTCGCCGCTGCGGGGCGCCTACCTGCGCACGGTCGACGGCGCGCCCCTCAACTCGGCCGTGTTCGAGGACGGTTACACGATCGAGGCCTTCTACCGGCTGCCCGCCGACTGGGACAGCTCCCACAACTCCTGGTCCGGGCTGGTCGGCCGGGCGGGCCGGAACGGCGACATCGGCCGGCCGACGGACGATCCGGACGAGCCGCCCGCCACCTTGTCGATCACCGACGGTCCGGGCCCGCAGTGGGCGGCCCGCCCGCTGAACCAGCAGGCCCTCCTGACCAACTGGGGTGACGAGACGGCGCGGGAGACCTGGTGGCACGTCGCCGTGGTCAACGACGGACGGCACA
The DNA here is from genome assembly GCF_053596375.1 of Streptomyces sp. NPDC001709. NCBI lineage: Bacteria > Bacillati > Actinomycetota > Actinomycetes > Kitasatosporales > Streptomycetaceae > Streptomyces > Streptomyces sp. NPDC001709. The sequence continues at coordinate 92,408 of NZ_JBSFGB010000023.1, forward strand.
CGACGATGTACGTCCAGGGCTGCCCGGTGGTCCGCAATCCGCACGCCGGCGCGCACGGTGTGGCGTCGGCCGGGCAGCCGTGGCTGATCGGCGGCTACCAGTACGGCGGGAAGATCGACCAGATCCTGCACGGACGGCTCGGCGACGTCCGCATCGTCGCACGGGCGTTGCCCGTCACCGCCTTCATGACCCACTGACCCCCTGACGAGGATCACCATGACCGAGCAGCAGTTGCCCGCCTGGGCCGACCCGGCCGTCTCCCCCGCCGGCCTCGACGCCCAGGGTATGTCCAGGCGCCGACTCCTTTCCCGTGCGGGCCTGTTCGGTGCCGCCTTCGCCCTCGGTCCGGCGGCTGCCCCCGCGCTCGCCTCCCCGCAGGGCGGTCCCGGCGGCGAGGACCCTCGGCTCGCCTACCTCGTCGGCGACCACCACGTCCACTCCGTCTACAGCCACGACGCCAAGTACACGTTCTCCCAGCAGGCCCGGGCCGCCGCCCGGTACGGCCTGGACTGGATGGTCTTCAACGAGCACGCCAACTTCGGGCACGCCTCCTACGGCGCGAAGCTGGAGCACGAGGAGATCCTCAAGGCCCGCGCCGACAACCCGCGCCAGCTGATCTTCCAAGGCCTGGAGTGGTACATCCCGGCCGCCGAGCACGCCACGGTGTTCGCCGCGCCCGGCCCCCACGAGACCGACCTGCTCACCCGGTTCGAGCTGGCCTACGACGGCAAGGTGCTCGGCTACACCGAGGGCTCCGCGGGAGCGGCCGACACCGCCCGCAACGAGGCCCACGCCGTCAAGGCCATCCAGTGGCTGGCCGAGCAGCGCCGCACCGGCTACGTCGACGACGTCCTCGTGCTCGCCAACCACCCCCTGCGCCTCGGCATCGACTCCCCGCACGAGATGCGCGCCTGGCGGGACGCGGCCCCCGAGATCATGATCGGCATGGAGGGCGCGCCCGGCGCCCAGGGCGCGGCCATCCCGGGCTGGCGGGGTGCCACCTCGATCCGCGGCGAGTACGAGAACAAGCCCTCCGCCCAGTCCTGGGCGGGCTACCCGGCGGACGCGTATGCGACGTACGGCGGTTTCGACTGGGCGACCGCGACCGTCGGCGGGCTGTGGGACGCGATGCTGGCCGAGGGCCGGCTGTTCACGATCACCTCCAACTCCGACAACCACCGGACCGTCTTCGACACCTGGAAGAACGGCGACTGGGCGCCGGGGCAGAACTTCGACAACACCGGCAGGCTCCCCGACCCGGTGAACACGGACACCCCGCAGCCCGGCAGCGACTTCTGGCCGGGCGAGTTCAGCCGCACCCACGTCGGCGTGACCCGCTACGGCTACCGCGCCGTGATGGCGGGCCTGCGCGCGGGCCGCGTCTGGGTCGACCACGGGCACCTGCTCGACGGGCTCGACGTCCGGCTGAAGCGGGACTGCGACCCCGGGCGCGGTGTCACGCTGGGCGGCCGGCTGCGCGTCCGCAAGGGCGAGAGGATCACCCTGTACGTGACGGTGACGACCGCCTCCCGCCCCAACCCGCGAGGAATCCTGCCGCGGTTGGCGCACGTGGACGTGATCCGGGGCGCGGTGCGCGGCCCGGTGTCCGACCGGGACACCTGGAAGGCGCCCGACACCGGCGTCGTCCACACGACGGACGTGTCCGGCCGCACGGGGACGTACACCCTGCGCATCCCGCTCACCGCCGGCGAGGAGTCCTTCTACGTCCGCCTGCGCGGCAGCGACGGCAACCGGCACGGCACGGGCTACCTCGGCGCGGCCGTCGACCCGCACGGCCCGGTCCCGCACGAGCCCGGCGACGGCGACCCGTGGGCCGACACGTGGTGCTACTCCAACCCCGCCTTCGTCGATGTGACCGGGGCCCGGTAAGTCACCCGTCAGGAGGGCGTCGGCTACGATCCGGGCCGGAACGTACGGCGACAGGGCGAGGTGCGCGTGAGCGAGCGGTCCGCGGCCGACCGGCTGCTGGCCGTGCTCGCCGCCTTCGACCACGAGCACCCCGCCCTGTCCCTGACGGACATCAGCCGCCGGGCCGGGCTCAGCCTGACCACCGCGCACCGGCTGGCGGGCGCCCTGACGGCGTGGGGCGCCCTCGAGCGTGACGCGTCCGGGGTGTACCACGTGGGCCTGCGGCTGTGGGAGGTCGCCGCGCTCGCCCCGCGCGGCCTGGGCCTGCGGCAGCTGGCGCTGCCGTACCTGGAGGACCTGTACGAGGCGACCCACGAGAACGTGCAGCTGGCGGTGCGGGACGGGGCCGAGGTCGTCTACATCGAGTGGCTGTCGGGCCGTTCGGCGGTGGGCGTGCACATCCGGGTCGGCGCCCGCTGGCCCCTGCACGCCACCGGCGTCGGGCTCGCCCTCCTCGCCCACGCGGACCCGGACCTCCAGGAGGAGTACTGCACCGGGCCGCTGGCCGCCTTCACGCCGTACACGATCACCGATCCGGTGCTGCTGCGGCGCATGCTCGCCGAGGTGCGCCGCTCGGGCGTCGCGGTGAGCGAACGTCAGGTGACGCAGGACGCGCTGTCGGTGGCGGCGGCGGTGCGCGGACGGGCCGGGAACGTGGTCGCCGCGGTGTCGGTGGTGGTGCCCCGGGCGGGCGCCCAGATACCGGCGCTGGCCCCGGCGGTGCGACTGGCGGCCCGGGGGATGTCGCGGGCGCTGGGCTGGCGCCCGGAGCGGCGCGAGCGGTGAACCGGCAGGGCGCAGCGGCCTGCCGGGTTGAAGTCGTCGGCGTAGAGCGGCAGGGCCGCCTCGCGGGGCGCACCTATCGAACCGGTACGGGAGGCTTCACCCGGTGAACTCCCTTGAGGGATGGGGAGTTTCCTTGCTTCAAGCCTTGACGGCCCAGGGGGCGGGGAGCACATTGGCGGCACCCTGAGAGCGCTCTCAGATGACGCTCTCGCATGGCACCGCCCCCGGGAGGCACCCCATGAGCGAAACCCCCGGCATATCGCATACAGACGACAGACAGCCGCATGCAGTACATCGGCGGCGGCGTTCCGTCCACAGGATCCTCGTCGCCGTCCTCGGCACGATGGGCCTCGCGGCGGCCCTGGCGACCGTCGGCACCCTGCCCGCCGACGCCTCCGCACCCACACCCCCGTCCGGCTGGACACAGGTCTTCCTCGACGACTTCAACGGCTCGGCGGGCTCCGGCGTCAGCACGTCCAACTGGCAGTACGACACCGGGACTTCGTACCCGGGCGGTGCCGCGAACTGGGGCACCGGCGAGGTCGAGACGATGACCTCCAGTGCGAACAACGTGGCGCTGGACGGCAACGGCGACCTGCTCATCACCCCGCGCCGCGACGCCTCCGGCAATTGGACCTCGGGCCGGATCGAGACCACCCGCACCGACTTCCAGCCCCCGGCCGGCGGCAAGCTGCGCGTGGAGGCCCGGATCCGGATGCCCGATGTGACCGGGGACGCGGCCGCCGGCTACTGGCCCGCCTTCTGGATGCTGGGCGCGCCCTACCGTGGCAACTACCAGAACTGGCCGGGCGTCGGCGAGCTGGACGTCATGGAGAACGTCCAGGGCCTGAACAAGACCTGGGCGACCATGCACTGCGGCACCAACCCGGGCGGCCCCTGCAACGAGACGACGGGCCTCGGCAACTCGACGGCATGTCCGGGCACCACCTGCCAGTCGGGCTTCCACACTTACACCATGGAGTGGGACCGCTCGGCGAGCCCCGAGGCGATCCGCTTCTTCGTCGACGGCGTGAACTACCAGACGGTCACCGCGAACCAGGTGGACGCGACCACCTGGGCCAACGCCACGAACCACGGCTTCTTCGTCATCCTGAACGTGGCGATGGGCGGCGGCTTCCCCGCGGCCTTCGGCGGCGGTCCGACCGGCGCCACGGAGTCCGGTCACCCCATGGTCGTCGACTACGTGCAGGTCCTGCAGTCCTCCGGCAGCGGCGGCACCACTCCCCCGCCGACCGGCAACCGCGACGCCTACAGCGCCGTCCAGGCCGAGTCCTGCGACAGCCAGTCCGGGATCAGCACCGAGGCGACCGCGGACGCCGGGGGCGGCCAGGACATCGGCTGGATCGCCAACGGCGACTGGGCGCTGTACAAGGGCGTGAACTTCGGCTCGACACCGGCCGCGCAGTTCTACGCCCGGGTGGCGAGCGGCGCGGCCGACGGCGTCAGCGGACTGGTCGAGGTGCGCCTGGACAGCCGCGGCAACGCTCCCATCGGCAGCTTCGCCGTCGGCAACACCGGCGGTTGGCAGTCCTGGCGGACCGTCCCGGCCAACATCGGCTCGGTCACGGGCACGCACGACGTCTATCTGACCTTCACCAGTGGCCAGCCGTCCGACTTCGTGAACGTCAACTGGTTCGACTTCGGCCACTGACGACGGCCCTGAAGCCGTTCGGCGCGACTCGGCGGCTCTTCAGCGAAGTTCCGCCCGGAAGGCCACCGGCGTCTGCCCGGTGTGCAGATGGAAGAACTTGGTGAAGTTCGCCGCGTCGGGGAAGCCCACCGCTGCCCCGACGCGGCCGATCGGCATGTCCGTGTGGGCGAGGAGGCGTTTGGCCTCCAGGACGACGCGTTTGTCGATGAAGCCCTTGGGGGTCTCGCCGGTGGCGGCGCGGACGGCCCGGACGAGGGTGCGGCGGGAGTAGCCGAGGGCGTCGGCGTAGGCGCTGACGCTGTGGTTGGTGGCGAAGCCGTGCTCGACGGCGTCCCGGAAGCGGGTGAACGTGCTGTCCGCCTGCTGCCGGGTGGCCTCCGCCGAGCTGGCCGCCAGGTGCGCGAGGCGCAGCAGGAACGCCGTGAGGGTGTGCCGGAGGACGGCGGCGTGCAGGCTCAGCGGGAGCGTGGCGGTGTCCTCGTACTCGCGTCGCAGCTGTTCGAGGGCGGACCGGAGGGCGGTGAGCTGGGCCGGATCCGGGTGCAGCAGGGGCGGGAGGTCGTAGCGGTACAGGCCGGTGGCCTCGACGGTGGCGCGCGGCAGGAAGCCGGGCTGCATGGTCAGGACGGTTCCGCGGTACGCGCTCTCGCGGGAGAAGCGGTGGACCTGTCCGGGGCGGATCCACAGCAGATCGCCGGCGCCGGCCTCGTACTCGGCGAAGTCGATCATGTGCCGTACGGGGCCGTGGGTGAACAGCATGACGACGTGGAAGTCGATGCGGTGCACGCGGTGCAGGGGGGCGTCGGCGTGCCAGGTGCGCTCGGTCCCCATCGGGCCGATCTGCATGCCGACACCGCCGACGGCCAGTTCGGCCGGGAAGGGGAAGGTTCTGATGCCGTCGCCGCCGGCTTCGGGGTTTGTGTCAGCCATGTCCTTTTCGTGCCGTCCCTGTCGCGCGATCGCTGTCCCAGATTCACCACAGGCTGACACACCCCGACCTTTCCTCGAAAAAGTCAGACTTTTAAGTTTGAACGCATCAAGCCAGCGCTTCCGCACTGAACGAGGACTTCTTGAAGATGACCACGCAGACTTCCGATGGCTTCGAGTGGACCGACCTCGACCGGCGTGCCGTGGACACCGCCCGTCTGCTCGCGGCCGACGCGGTGCAGAAGGTGGGCAACGGGCACCCGGGCACGGCGATGAGCCTGGCACCTGCCGCGTACACGATCTTTCAGAAGGTGATGCGTCATGATCCCGCCGACCCCGAGTGGACCGGCCGGGATCGTTTCGTCCTCTCCCCCGGGCACACCTCGCTGACCCTGTACACGCAGCTGTTCCTCTCCGGGTACGAGCTGGAGCTGGACGACCTGAAGGCGTTCCGCACCCACGGCTCCAAGACCCCGGGCCACCCCGAGTACGGCCACACCGCGGGCGTCGAGACCACCACCGGCCCGCTCGGGCAGGGCGTCGCCAACGCGGTCGGCATGGCGATGGCGGCCCGCTACGAGCGCGGCCTGTTCGACCCGGAGGCCGCCGAGGGCACCTCCCCCTTCGACCACACCATCTGGGCGATCGTCTCCGACGGCGACCTGGAGGAGGGCGTCTCCGCCGAGGCCTCCTCGCTGGCCGGCCACCAGAAGCTCGGCAATCTCGTCTTCCTCTACGACGACAACCACATCTCCATCGAGGGCGACACCGCGACCGCCTTCTCCGAGGACGTGCTGAAGCGGTACGAGGCCTACGGCTGGCACACCCAGCGCGTCGAGCCCACCGCCGACGGCGACATCGACGTCCCGGCCCTGTACACCGCGCTGAGGGCCGCGCAGGCCGAGACGGGGCTGCCCTCGATCATCGCGATGCGCACGATCATCGCCTGGCCCGCCCCGAACGCGCGGGACACCGAGGCCTCCCACGGCTCCGCGCTCGGCGAGGAGGAGATCGCCGCGACCAAGCGGCTCCTCGGCTTCGACCCCGAGCAGGCCTTCGAGGTAGGCGACGACGTCCTGAAGCACACCCGCCGGGCCCTGGACCGGGGCGCCGAGGCGCACGTGGCCTGGGACAGGCGGATCGCCGAGTGGCGCGCCGCGCAGCCGGAGCGGGCCGGGCTGTTCGACCGGATCGCCAAGGGCGAGCTGCCCGAGGGCTGGCAGGACGCGCTGCCGGTGTTCGAGGAGGGCAAGTCGGTCGCGACCCGTGCCGCCTCCGGCAAGGTGCTGCAGGCGCTCGGCCCGGTGATCCCGGAGCTGTGGGGCGGCTCCGCCGACCTCGCCGGCTCCAACAACACCACCATCGACAAGACCAGCTCCTTCCTGCCGAAGGGCAACCCGCTGCCCGAGGCCGACCCCTACGGCCGTACCGTCCACTTCGGCATCCGCGAGTTCTCCATGGCCGCGGAGATGAACGGCATCGCCCTGCACGGCAACACCCGCGTCTACGGCGGCACCTTCCTGGTCTTCTCCGACTACATGCGCAACGCGGTGCGGATGTCGGCGCTGATGCAGCTGCCGGTGACGTACGTGTGGACGCACGACTCGATCGGCCTCGGCGAGGACGGCCCCACCCACCAGCCGGTCGAGCACCTGGCCTCGCTGCGCGCGATCCCGGGTCTGAACGTCGTCCGCCCGGCCGACGCCAACGAGACCGCGATCGCCTGGGCCGAGATCCTGAAGAGGCACGCCACGAACCCCGCCCCGCACGGGCTCGTGCTCACCCGCCAGGGCGTGCCGGTGTACGCGCCGAACGAGGACGCGGCCAAGGGCGGCTATGTGCTGCGCGAGTCCTCGACGGAGGTCCCGGAGGTGATCGTCATCGCTACGGGCTCCGAGGTGCAGCTCGCCGTGGCCGCGCGGGAGCTGCTCGAGGCCGAGGGGATCGGCACGCGCGTGGTGTCGATGCCGTCCGTGGAGTGGTTCGAGGAGCAGCCGCGCGAGTACCGCGAGCGGGTGCTGCCGCCGGCCGTGAAGGCCCGGGTCGCCGTCGAGGCCGGGATCGGGCTGACCTGGTACCGGTACGTGGGCGACGCGGGACGCATCGTCTCCCTCGAGCACTTCGGTGCCTCCGCGGACGCGGGGACGCTGTTCGCCGAGTTCGGCTTCACCCCCGGGAACGTCGCCGCGGCGGCCCGCGAGTCGCTCGCCGCGGCCCGCGCCTGACACCGACGCCCGATACCGACACAAGAAGAAAGATGATCACTGTGACCGAAGCAATCGCGACCCCGGGAGCCCTCAAGCGCCTCGCCGACGAGGGCGTGTCCATCTGGCTGGACGACCTGTCGCGCAGGCGGATCACCTCGGGCAGCCTCGCCGAGCTGGTGGCGAGCGGGAGCGCCGTCGGTGTCACCACGAACCCGTCCATCTTCCAGGCCGCCATCGGCTCCGGCGAGGGCTACGAGGAGCAGCTGACCGACCTCGCCGTACGGGGGGTGACGGTGGACGAGGCGGTGCGGATGATGACGACGGCCGATGTGCGGTCTGCCGCCGATATCCTGGATTCCGTATACACGACCTCCGCCGGTCGTGACGGCCGCGTCTCCATCGAGGTCGACCCGCGCCTGGCCCACCACACAGCGGCCACCGTCGCCGAGGCCAAGCAGCTCGCCTGGCTCGCCGACCGCCCCAACGTGATGATCAAGATCCCCGCGACCAAGGCGGGCCTGCCGGCGATCACCGAGGTCATCGGGCTCGGCATCAGCGTCAACGTGACCCTGATCTTCTCCCTGGAGCGCTACCGCGAGGTCATGGCCGCCTATCTGGCCGGCCTGGAGAAGGCCCGCGAGCGCGGCATCGACCTCTCCACCATCCACTCGGTGGCGTCCTTCTTCGTCTCCCGCGTGGACTCCGAGATCGACAAGCGGCTGACCGCCCTCGGCACCGACGAGGCCCTCGCCCTCAAGGGCCGCGCGGCCCTCGCCAACGCCCGCCTGGCCTACGAGGCGTACGAGGAGGTCTTCGCGTCCGACCGCTGGCTGGCGCTCGCCGGGGACAAGGCCAACAAGCAGCGTCCGCTGTGGGCGTCCACCGGTGTGAAGGATCCCGCATACAAGGACACCCTGTACGTGGACGAGCTGGTCGCGCCGGGCACCGTCAACACCATGCCGGAGGCCACGCTGAACGCGGTCGCCGACCACGGAGACATCACCGGCGACACGGTGACCGGCGGCTACGCGCAGGCCCACGCCGACCTGGCAGCCGTCGAGCGGCTCGGCATCTCCTACGACGAGGTCGTCCAGCAACTGGAGGACGAGGGCGTGGCCAAGTTCGAGGCGGCCTGGCAGGAGCTGCTGGAGGCCGTGGCGACGTCCCTGAAGAGCAAGGGAGTTGACGCCCGATGACCGAGAACGCACCCGCCGCCGAGGCACCCGCACCGGAGGCACCCGCCCCCGAGGCACCCGCACCCGAGGCGGTGCAGGTCCCGGTGGCGCCGGCCGCCGGCTGGGAGAACCCGCTGCGGGACACCCGCGACCGCCGGCTGCCCCGGATCGCGGGCCCGTCCGGGCTGGTCATCTTCGGTGTGACCGGTGACCTGTCCCGCAAGAAGCTGATGCCGGCGGTGTACGACCTGGCCAACCGCGGTCTGCTGCCGCCGGGCTTCTCCCTCGTCGGCTTCGCCCGCCGCGAGTGGGAGGACCAGGACTTCGCGCAGGTCGTGCACGACTCCGTGCGCGAGCACGCCCGCACCCCGTTCCGCGAGGAGGTGTGGCAGCAGCTCGCCGAGGGCATGCGGTTCATCCCCGGCGACTTCGACGACGACACCGCGTTCAAGCAGCTGAAGGACGCCGTCGAGGAGCTGGACGCCTCCCGCGGCACCGGCGGCAACTTCGCGTTCTACCTCTCGGTGCCGCCGAAGTTCTTCCCCAAGGTCGTGCAGCAGCTGAAGAAGCACGGCCTGGCGAGTCCGCCCAAGGGTTCCTGGCGGCGCGCGGTCATCGAGAAGCCGTTCGGGCACGACCTGGCGAGCGCCATCGAGCTGAACGCGATCGTGCACGACGTGTTCGAGCCGGACCAGGTGTTCCGGATCGACCACTACCTCGGCAAGGAGACCGTCCAGAACATCCTGGCGCTGCGCTTCGCCAACCAGATGTACGAGCCGATCTGGAACCGGTCGTACGTCGACCATGTACAGATCACGATGGCCGAGGACATCGGCATCGGCGGCCGGGCCGGCTACTACGACGGCATCGGCGCGGCCCGTGACGTCATCCAGAACCACCTGCTGCAGCTGATGGCGCTGACCGCCATGGAGGAGCCGATCGCGTTCGACGCGGAGGCGCTGCTCACCGAGAAGCTGAAGGTGCTGAAGTCGGTGCGGCTGCCGGAGGAGCTCGGCGAGCACACCGTACGCGGTCAGTACGCGGCCGGCTGGCAGGGCGGTGAGAAGGTCGTCGGCTATCTGCAGGAGGAGGGCATCGACCCCGCGTCGAAGACCGACACCTTCGCCGCGATCAAGCTGGGCATCGACAACCGCCGCTGGGCGGGTGTCCCCTTCTACCTGCGCACCGGCAAGCGGCTCGGCCGCCGGGTCACCGAGATCGCGGTGGTCTTCAAGCGGGCCCCGCACTCCCCCTTCGACTCCACCGCCACCGAGGAACTCGGCCAGAACGCGATCGTGATCCGGGTCCAGCCCGACGAGGGCATGACCGTGCGGTTCGGCTCGAAGGTGCCGGGCACCTCGATGGAGATCCGGGACGTCTCCATGGACTTCGCCTACGGCGAGTCGTTCACGGAGTCCAGCCCGGAGGCGTACGAGCGGCTCATCCTGGACGTACTGCTGGGCGACGCGAATTTGTTCCCCCGTCACCAGGAAGTGGAAGAGTCCTGGAAGATCCTCGACCCGATCGAGGAGTACTGGGCGGCGCACGGCAGGCCGGCGCAGTACGCGTCGGGCAGCTGGGGACCCGAGGAAGCGGACGAGATGCTCGCACGAGACGGACGGAGCTGGCGCAGGCCATGAAGATCGACCTGACCGACACCACGGCAAGCAAGATCAACAAGGCGTTGGTGCAGGGCCGCCGCGCCATCGGCACCCCGGCCGTGGGCATGGTCCTGACGATGGTCATCGTCACGGACGAGGAGAACGCCTACGACTCGATCAAGGCCGCCGAGGACGCCTCGCACGAGCACCCGATGCGGACCCTGGTCGTCATCAAGCGGCATGTGCGCACCCTGCGCGACCGCACGCACTCCCGGCTCGACGCGGAGGTCCGGGTCGGCTCCGAGGCGGGCACCGGCGAGACGGTGGTGCTGCGCACCTACGGCGAGGTGTCCGAGCACGCCGACTCGGTCGTCCTGCCGCTGCTGCTGCCGGACGCGCCCGTCGTCGTGTGGTGGCCGGTGGACGCGCCCGACGCCCCGTCCAGGGATCCGCTCGGCGCTCTCGCCCAGCGCCGGATCACCGACCTGTACGCGTTCGAGCGGCCGATGGAGGTCCTGGACACCCGCGCCCGCAACTACGCCCCCGGCGACACCGACCTCGCCTGGACCCGGCTCACGCTGTGGCGCTCGATGCTGGCCGCCGCCCTGGACCAGGCCCGGGAGAAGGTGACCTCGGCGGCCGTCGAGGCCGAGGCGGACAACCCCAGTGCCGAACTGCTGGCCCGCTGGCTGGAGGCCCGGCTGCACGTGAGCGTGGAGCGTGTGGTCACCGGGGGCCCGGTCGTCACGGCCGTGCGCCTCGGCACCGCGAACGGCGAGGTCCGCATCGACCGCCCCGAGGGCCCCCTCGCCACGCTGTCCCTGCCGGGCCAGCCGCCGCGCACCCTGGCCCTGAAGGTCCGCCCCACCTCCGAACTCATCGCCGAGGAACTGCGCCGCCTCGACGCCGACGAGATGTACGCCATCGCCCTCAGGGGCGAGGCCGCCAAGGAGAACGCCTGAGATGGCAGAGTCCGAATTTCCGAGGTTCCCGGATCTCAGCAACCGGCCCGAGTGGGCGGCCCTCGCCGACCACCGCGCCGAGGGCCGGCCGCACCTGCGCGAGCTGTTCGCGGCGGACCCCGGCCGCGCCGAGCGGTACGTCGTACGGGTCGGCGACCTGTACATCGACTACAGCAAGCATCTGATCACCGACGAGACCCTGGCCCTGCTCCAGGAACTCGCCACCGCCACCGGCGTGTTCGCGCTCCGGGACGCCATGTTCCGCGGCGAGAAGATCAACGTCACCGAGAACCGTGCCGTGCTGCACACCGCGCTGCGCGCCGCGCGGGACGCGGTGATCGAGGTCGACGGCGAGAACGTCGTCCCGAAGGTGCACGCCGTGCTCGACAAGATGGCCCGCTTCGCAGGCCGGGTCCGCTCCGGCGAGTGGACCGGCCACACCGGCAAGCGGATCAGGAACGTCGTCAACATCGGCATCGGCGGCTCCGACCTCGGCCCCGCGATGGCCTACGAGGTGCTGCGCCCGTACACCGCACGGGAGTTGACGTTCCGCTTCGTGTCGAACGTGGACGGCGCCGACCTGCACGAGGCGACCCGTGACCTGGATCCGGCGGAGACCCTGTTCATCGTCGCGTCCAAGACGTTCACCACGATCGAGACGATCACGAACGCGACGTCCGCGCGCACGTGGCTGCTCGACGGGCTGGAGGGCGAGGAGAAGGCCGTCGCGAAGCACTTCGTGGCGCTGTCGACCAACGCGGAGAAGGTCACCGAGTTCGGCATCGACCCGGACAACATGTTCGAATTCTGGGACTGGGTCGGCGGCCGGTACTCGTACGACTCGGCGATCGGCCTGTCCCTGATGATCGCCATCGGCCCGGAGCGTTTCCGGGAGATGCTCGACGGCTTCCGGCTGATGGACGAGCACTTCCGCACCGCGCCCGCCGAGGCCAACGCGCCTTTGATCCTGGGCCTGTTGGGCATCTGGTACGGCAACTTCCACGACGCCCAGTCGCACGCGGTGCTGCCGTACAGCCATTACCTGTCGAAGTTCACCGCCTACCTCCAGCAGCTGGACATGGAGTCCAACGGCAAGTCGGTGCAGCGCGACGGCGAGCCGGTGCAGTGGCAGACCGGACCGGTCGTCTGGGGCACACCGGGCACCAACGGGCAGCACGCCTACTACCAGTTGATCCACCAGGGCACCAAGCTGATCCCGGCGGACTTCATCGGCTTCGCCCGGCCCGTCGGCGAGCTGAGCGGTGGGCTCAAGGCGCAGCACGACCTGTTGATGGCCAACTTCTTCGCCCAGACCCAGGCGCTGGCCTTCGGCAAGAGTGCCGAGGAGGTCCGCGCGGAGGGCGTGCCTCAGGAGCAGATCACGCACCGCACCTTCCGCGGCGGCCACCCCACCACCACGATCCTCGCCGGCGAGCTGACCCCGTCCGTGCTCGGCCAGCTGATCGCCCTCTACGAGCACAAGGTGTTCGTGCAGGGCGCGGTCTGGAACATCGACTCCTTCGACCAGTGGGGCGTGGAACTCGGCAAGGTCCTCGCCAAGCGCGTCGAGCCCGCCCTCACCGAGGGCGCAGACGTCCCCGGTCTCGACCCGTCCACCACGGCCCTCGTCGCCGCCTACCGCACCCTCAAGAACGCTCAGGAAGTGAACTGATCATGCAGCTCGGTCTCATCGGTCTCGGCAAGATGGGCGGCAACATGCGCGAGCGGATCCGCCGCGCCGGCCACACCGTCATCGGCTACGACCGCAACCCCGAGGTCTCCGACGTCAAGTCCCTCGCCGAACTGGTCGAGAAGCTGGACGCGCCGCGCCAGGTGTGGGTGATGGTCCCGGCCGGCACCGCCACGCAGACGGTCGTCGACGAACTGGGCGACCTGCTCGAGCCCGGCGACACGGTGATCGACGGCGGCAACTCGCGCTGGACGGACGACGAGAAGCACGCCGCCGCCCTCGGTATCAAGGGCATCGGCTTCGTCGACGCCGGTGTCTCCGGCGGTGTGTGGGGTCTGGAGAACGGCTACGCGCTCATGGTCGGCGGCGACAAGGAGCACGTGGACCGGCTGCAGCCGATCTTCGAGGCGCTCAAGCCGGAGGGCCCGTACGGCTATGTCCACGCGGGCCGGGTCGGCGCCGGGCACTTCTCCAAGATGGTCCACAACGGCATCGAGTACGCCATGATGCAGGCCTACGCCGAGGGCTGGGAACTGCTGGAGAAGGTCCACTCGGTGGAGAACGTCCGCGAGGTGTTCCGCTCCTGGCAGGAGGGCACGGTCATCCGCTCCTGGCTGCTGGACCTCGCGGTCAACGCCCTGGACGAGGACGAGCACCTGGAGAAGCTGCGCGGTTACGCGGAGGACTCCGGCGAGGGCCGCTGGACGGTCGAGGCGGCCATCGACAACGCGGTGCCGCTGCCCGCGATCACCGCCTCCCTGTTCGCCCGGTTCGCCTCGCGGCAGGACGACTCCCCGCAGATGAAGATGATCGCCGCGCTGCGCAACCAGTTCGGCGGCCACGCGGTCGAGAAGAAGGACTGACCCGCCGTGGGGGACCTCCTGCTGGTCCGCCACGGTGAGACGGAATGGAGCCGGTCGGGACAGCACACCAGCTGGACCGACCTGCCCCTGACCGGGCCCGGCGAGGAACAGGCCAAATCCCTCGCCCCGCTGCTCACCGGCCGGACCTGTGCCCTGGCGCTGGCCAGCCCGCTGGACCGCGCGCTGCGCACCGCCGAACTGGCGGGCCTGACCGGCGTCGTGCCCGACCCCGATCTGCACGAGTGGGACTACGGCGGCTACGAGGGCGTCACCACGGTCGACATCCACCGGGCGCGCCCCGGCTGGGACCTGTGGACGGACGGGGTGCCGCCCGGTCCCGAGGGGCACCCGGGCGAGTCACCGCAGCAGATCGGCGCCCGCGCCGACCGGGTGCTGGCTCGCGTGTCCCCGGCCCTGGCGGAGGGGGACGTGATCCTCGTCGCCCACGCCCACTTCCTGCGGGTGCTCACCGCCCGCCGGCTGGGGCTGCCGCCCGCCGAGGGCCGGCTGTTCCAGCTGGCCACGGGGACGGTCAGCAGGCTGTCCACCGAGCACGGGCGGCCCGTGATCGCCGAGTGGAACAGACGGCCGTAACGGCCTGTCGGCCGCGGGGCCTTTCGCTCACGAGGCTCTTTACCCACGAGGCCTTTTGCCCACGGCCCGGTTCACCCCTGGTGAGCCGGGCCGCAGCGGTACAGCAGCCGGGTCCGGTCACCTGGGTCGTAGGCGGCCGGCGGGACGAGCGCGCAGTGGGCGGCGGTCCAGCGCAGCACTGCGCCGACCGGACCCGCGGCCGTGAGATCGGCGCGCGGGACCAGGACGTAGTGCAGCCGCCCGGTGTCCACCAGCCGGCGGAAGGCGGCCGGTGTCGGATAGGGGACGCGGCCGGTGAAACCGCCCATCGGCAGCACGGGGGCGTCGGCGGCGATGACGAACGGCGCGGCGCTCTGCCAGCCGGGCACGGCGGCCAGGTAGCGGGCGCCGTCGCGGTGCGCGGTCAGGTAGGCGAGCAGCCGCCGGTGCCGGGGCCCGAGGGTGGCCGGCGCGCCGCCGTGGGGGCTGGTGGGGCCGACCCGGCCGAAGCCGCCGGGCTGGTTGTAGCGCGGGGACAGCGCGGACGCCGTCCACACGGCCGGGATCAGCAGGACCGCGGCGAGGGCGGTGGCGAGCGCGGCTGGCCGGCGCAGGCCCGCGAGCAGCAGGGCGAGCAGGCCGACGGCGGCCGCACAGGGCGCCGACCAGGGCTGGAAGCGGGGGTACCACAGCGTGAGGACCGCGCACCAGACGAGGTCGACGGCGAGGACGGCGGCGAGCACCCGGGAGCGCCGGGCCTGGACGACGCCGGCCGCGGCGAGCGCGGCGACGGCTACCGCGACGACTCCCATGTAGTAGGTGTGGCCGGTGACGCTGCCGAAGCTGAAGACGGCGAAGAAGGTCGCGAGCCACACCCCCCACAGCACATACCCGGCCAGCAGCCGGTCGGTGCGCGGCACGCGGCGCCGCCGCAGCGCCAGCAGCCCGCCGACGAGGCCGAGCGCGGCCAGCGGGTACAGCCAGCCGGTCTGGGTGGCCAGGCCCGGGCTGAACATCTTCCCCACACCGTCGCCCATGCCCGGTCCCAGGTGTCCGGCCTCGTGCGCCGTGCGGCTCGCCACGATGCTGCCGGTGCCGGCCGCGTCGATGCCGACGTCGTGGAAACGGGTCAGGAAGTTGTAGCCGACGACCAGCGCGAACGGCGAGTCGTCGGTGGTGCCGTCCAGGTACGGGCGGGCGCCCGCCGGGGTGAGGGCGACGGCCACCATCCACGACAGCGACACCGTCACGGTCACCGCGCCGGCCAGGGCCACATGGCCGATACGGCGGCGCAGTGCGGCGGGCGCGGCGACGAGGTAGGTCACGGCCAGCGCGGGCAGCACCGCCCAGGCCTCCAGCATCTTGCACTGGAAGGCCAGGCCCACCCAGAGACCCGCCAGCAGCAGGGTGCGCGGGCGGGCCTTCTCGGTGGCCCGCCAGGTCGCCTCGGCGGCCAGCAGCAGGAGCAGCACGAACGGGGCGTCCTCGGTGACCGAGCGGCCTAGGCCCACCGTCACCGGGGTCAGCGTGAGGAACGCGGCGGCCAGCAGCCCGGCGGGCACCCCGGCCCAGCGGCGCACCAGCAGATGCAGCAGCAGGACGCAGGCCACCATCTCCAGGGCCTGGGGCAGCACCAGCACCCACGGGTGGAAGCCGAACACCAGCGCGGCCAGGGCCTGCGGCCACAGGAAGCCGGGCAGCTTGTCCAGCGTGATGGAGCCCGCCGGGTCGAAGGAGCCGTAGAAGAAGTCGGCCGGGCTGTCGGTCATGCTGCGCACCGCGCTCGCGTAGAAGGCGTGGTAGGTGCTGTGGCCGAGGCCCCACAGGCACAGAACGGCGGCGAGCACGGCGATCGCGGCGAGCACCGGCCGCTCGTAGCGCTCGGTGCGGGCCACGGCGGGCGCGATGGGTGCGGTCGGTGGCAGGTCGGGGCGCAGTAGCGGCCGGCCGGCGGGTATCGGCATGGGACGTCCAGGCACCCGGTCCGGGGACTCTCGGTCCGGGACACCGGGTTACGTCCCGGACCGTGTGAGTATCGACCGCCCCACCGGGGAGTCGCGCCTGGCCGGTCCGGGTCTCACCGAGGTCTCACCGCGGACTCACCGGCTCCTTCACCTCCTCTTCCACCGCTTTTCCACCGCTTTTCCACCGCCTTGTCACCACCGCCCGGCGTGCTGGGCCGCGAGCCGCACCGGCGTGTTCGTGGCGCTGTCAGCCGTACGTGCTGTGAGGAAGACCCCGGCCGCGGACCGCGACCCTGCTTCTACAATCACCGGCACGCACAGCGAGCGCGCCGCCCAGGCGTCCACCGGCCCGAAGGACACCGATGACCAGCGTCGAAGAGCCCGTACGACCCGGTGGACGGGTGCGCGACGCCGCCCGCACCAAGGCCGAGATCCTCGACGTGGCCACGCAGGAGTTCGCCCGGGCCGGCTACGACGGCGCCCGGGTCGACGAGATAGCGGCCCTCACCCGCACCACGAAGCGGATGATCTACTACTACTTCGGCGGCAAGGAACAGCTGTTCACGGCCGTGCTGGAGCGGGCGTACGGGGTGATCCGCGAGGCCGAGCAGCAGCTGGACGTGGAGCATCTGGACCCGGTCGCCGCGATCCGGCGCCTGGCCGAGCTGACCTTCGACCACCACGAGCGCCACCCCGACTTCATCCGCCTGGTCAGCATCGAGAACATCCACGGCGCCGAGCACATCGCGGCCTCCCGGAAGCTCGGGAGGATCGGCTCGCCGGCGCTGGAGGTGATCCGCCGGATCCTCGCCGCGGGGCAGGAGTCGGGGCTGTTCACGGCCGACGTGGACGCGGTCGATCTGCACGCGGTGATCAGCTCGTTCTGCTTCTTCCGGGTGGCCAACCGGCACACCTTCGGCGCCCTGTTCGGCCGGGACCTGGTGGACCCCGCGCAGCGGGAGCACTACCGGACCATGCTCGGCGACATGGTGATCGCCTACCTGACGGCGGAGCGGGCGGCCGGCTGACGCGCCCGCACGCACGGACCACCGCGTTCCGGTCCGCGCACACCCACGCCCCTCGGGCACATCGGCGACCGGCTCGGCCGCGCCGCGGGGAAGCAGGCGACAGGGGCCGAGCGGGTCGGGGCTGAAGCCCTGCTGTCTACGGCCTCGGGTGACGCGGCTCGTACAGCGCGAGTTCGCCGCCGCCCGGCAGGCTGAGGGCGGTCACCCTGCCCCAGCGGGCCTCCTCCACCGGGCGGGTGAACTCCACTCCCCGCTCGGTGAGTTGACGCCGGGTCTCGTCCAGGTCGTCGCACATCAGCATCAGCTCGTGCGAGGGCTCGCCGTCGGTGGGATGACAGGCCACCTCGGCAGGTGGCGCCTTGAAGATGAGCCATCCGCGGCCCGCGTCGACGTACGGCCAGCAGAGGGTGCCCCGCAGAAAGGCCCGGTCGGCCTCGGGGTCCCTGCTGTAGAGCACCACGTGTGCACCAGTGATCACGCACGGAGGCTAGGGCCTGTCCGGCGGATCATGCCGGAGACACGGGGGCTGGTACGCCCATCTGCGTTGATCAGGCCCCGTTGTTTCCCTCCGACTTGATCCGCCGGACAGGCCCTAGTGCGGCGGGCGGGACCGGACAAGCACCGGCCAGGGCTGTCCTGCCCTTCCCAGGGACCTGTGGCCCCTGTTCCGCGTGACAGTGCGGGGAGATGCTTGATGGTGGGGGGAGAAGCGTTGTCCGCTACCTGAGGATCATGAGTGGTGGTGAACACCATGGCCGTACCAGGCGGGAACGGACCGGCGCCGACCACATCCCCTGCCGATCCCCGAGGGGATCCGTTCCTCCTGACGCAGTTCGCCGTTCCGACGCGGCCCGTGACGTTCCTGCGCCGCGACCGGCTGGTCGGTCACCTCGACGGGGCCCCCGCGACCCCGTTGACCGTGGTCCATGGAGCCGCGGGAGCCGGCAAGACGCTGCTGGTCGCCGACTGGGCCTCGGCGCGGGACGGGCCCGTCGCCTGGCTCACCGCGCGGGTGGCGGACAAAGGCTGCGGAACCTTCTGGGCGTATCTCCTGAAGGCCCTGCGCCTTGTCGGCGTGCCCCTGACCCCCGATGTCGGCTTCCCCACCGAACCCGGCCACGTGCACGACACGCTGCTCACGCGGCTCGCCGCCGAACTGAGCGCCCGGAACGCTCCGGTGATCCTGATCATCGACGAGTACGACCGGGCGGCCGACCCCGAGATCGCGGATCAGCTGGAATTCGTCCTCCAGCAGGCGGGACACGGCATGCGCCTGGTCCTGGTCACCCGCACCGAACCGCTGCTCCCGCTGCACCGGTACCGGGCGGCCGGCGCCATCACGGAGATCAGGAACGCCGAGCTGGCCTTCACCCGCGACGAGGCAGCGGATCTTCTGGCGCTGCACGGGCTGCGCCTCCCGGCCGACGACGTGGGTGCGCTGGTGGAGCGCACCCGGGGCTGGGCTGCCGGACTGCGGCTGTGCGCCCTGGCCGCGCAGGGAGAGCCCGACCCGGGCAGGTATCTGAAGGAGTTCGAGGCCGACCGCACCACGATCGCCGACTTCCTGCTGGCCGAGGTGCTCAAGCGGCAGCGGGCCGAGACGCAGGATCTGCTGCTGCGGATCAGCGTCCTCGAACGCTGCTGTCCGGAGCTCGCCAACGCCCTCACCGGGCGCACCGACGCCGAACGCGTCCTGACCGGGCTGCACCGCGAGAACGCATTCGTCGAGTACCTTGGGCACGCCTGGTTCCGGCTCCATCCGCTGTTCGGGGAGATCCTCCGCGCCCACCTCCGGGTGCGCTCTCCAGGGCTGGAAGCCGAACTCCACCGACGCGCGGCCCACTGGCTGCGGCACTTCGGGTCCCTCGGTGAAACGCTCGGCCACGCGGCTGCGGCGCACGACTGGGAGACCGCCGCCGGCGCCCTCATAGGCGATCTCGCCATCGGGGAGATCTTCACCGGCCTGCACGCGGACGATCTGTCCGAACTGTTCTCACACATGGGGTCCGAGCCCACCGGTTCCGCCACGGACCTGGTCCGTGCGGCCCGCGAACTGTCCCATTGCGACGTCGAGCGCGGCCTGTCCCGCTTGCAACGGGCGGCACAGGCCCTGGCACCGCGCAACGGACCAGCCGGCGACGACGACGTCGCCGCGGACGACCTGGCCGCGACCCGGCTGAGCTGCGCCTTCCTGGAAGCCCTGGCAGCGCGCCTGACCGGTGCGCCGGGACGGGCGGAGGCGGCGGCACAGGCGGCTGAGAAGCTTCGGCGCGACGTGCCCGGCCGGCTTCTGGAAGCGCACCCCGAGCTGATCGCACTTCTGCTCACCCATCTCGGCTCGGCACGCCTGTGGGCCGGCCGTGTCCGGGACGCCCGAGCGGCCCTGACCGCGGTGGTCGACTCCGGCCGGGCGGCGGCAACGGCACAGGCGCGCCAGGAGTGTCTGGGCCACCTGGCGCTGATCGACCATCTGACGGGCTGGCCGGGCAGAGCCGAGCGCAAGGCGTTGGCCACGGTCACCACGGCGGGGAGCGGCAGCCCGCCCCCGGCGCCCGGGCCGGGGCTGGCATCACTGGTCCTGGCCGCGGTGGCCGTCGACCGCGACGAGCTGGACCGGGCCGAGGCGTTCCTCGATGCCGCGGCGGACGGACAGGGCCTGCCGCTGGACCCGGTGGCACAAGCGGAGCGGTCCATCGTCACCGGGCGCCTGTGCCTGGCCCGCGGCGACACACAGGCCGCACTCGAAGCGGCGGACCGGTCCGTCGTGGCCGATGTGGCGTCCCCCTGGGCCGAAGCGCACACGGTCTGCGTGGCCGCCGCCGCTCACCTCGCCGAGGGCCGGCCGGAGATCGCCGTCAAGCTGCTGGCGGAACAGCCCGACGGCGATCCGGTGTGCCTCGTGGCAGCCGCGCAGGCCGAGCTCGCCGCGGGCAGACCCGAGGCCGCGGCCGCACTGCTCGACGAAGTGCGGCCACAGGCCCGTACGGGCCCCGCCATCGCGGTACGGGCCGCTCTGGTCAGAGCCCAGGCGGCAGGCGAGGGCGGAGACTTCGCCACCCAGCACCGGCTCGTCGCCCAGGCACTCCGGGAAGCCCGGCGCGAGCGGCTGCGACGCCCCTTCGTGGACGCGGGAGCGTGGCTGCGCCCGCTGCTGCGCACGGTGCCGTTGCGCGGACTGGCCGAGGGCTGGCTCACCCCGGGCTCGCCGGTGCCCGGCGGGGCGGGGCGGGCCGGGGAGCAGCCGCCGCTGCCGGTGGTGGAGGAGCTGAGCGGACGCGAACGCGACGTCCTGTGCCGGCTGGCGCGGATGATGTCGACGGAGGAGATCGCCGCCGATCTGTATGTGTCGGTCAACACGGTCAAGACCCATCTCAAGAGTGCCTACCGGAAACTGGCGGTGAACCGGCGTCACGACGCGGTGCGCCGCGCGCGCGACCTGGGTCTCCTGTGACGCGGCGGTATCACCTCCCGAGGGTGAGGCAGAGCGGCGCACCGAGGGCGGAGGATCGCACCGACAGGGACTGGCATGCCCTCCCGGCAAGCGTGGGGAAGAGCGGCTCATGCGCTACGAGATTCGCGTCGACGGACACATGACCGAGCCGCTGGTGAAGGCATTCCCCGAGCTGGACCACGTGCTGATGGCCGGTCAGACCATCCTCTTCGGAACGGTCGTCGACGAGGCGCACCTGTACGGGTTGCTGGCCCGCTGCCAGTCATTGGGGTTGAGGGTCCTCGAGATACGCCAGATGCCGTCGTGAACCGGCCGACTCACTCCGGCGTGTCCCGCCCCTGGCGGCGAAGTCCGACGCGGACCGCGGCCGCGAGCACCCGTGCCGCCACACCCACGATCAGCAGACTGCAGGTCATCTGGCACATCACCACCACCCTGGCCGTCTCGACGACCGGGGTGATGTCGCCGAAGCCGACGGTGGTGAACGTGGAGAGCGTGAAGTACAACGCGTCCGTTCTGCTCAGGTGCCTGCTGAAGGAGCCGGGCAGAGCGTGTTCGAGCAGGTAGTACCCGCTCGCGTAGAGGACCAGATAAAAGGCGACCGTCACCGCCAGGGCCTCGACGGCCTTCAGCCGCGGCGAGGGCGAGTGCATGATGAGCCACACCTCCCAGCCGAAGAACAGGACGACCGCCAGCAGGCCACCGACGAGGAGCAGTGCGGTGACGTCCCCGCCGTGCCAGTCCAGCGGCAACAAGTAGTACGCCACGACGAGGCCGACCGCGACGCCGACCGACCGGGCGACGGACACGGCCGTGGCCCTGGGCCCCGGCCGGCTGGGACGCGGCACGC
This sequence comes from Streptomyces sp. NPDC001709, assembly GCF_053596375.1. Lineage (NCBI taxonomy): Bacteria > Bacillati > Actinomycetota > Actinomycetes > Kitasatosporales > Streptomycetaceae > Streptomyces > Streptomyces sp. NPDC001709. Next base: position 114,086 of record NZ_JBSFGB010000023.1, read on the forward strand.
GCTTCGGCGAGGACGGCTGCTTCCTGCCGGCCACTGGATCGGTCATCTCGTGCCTCTTCGTCCGCTCCACCGCAGGCCGACCGCCGGCCCTCGGTACCCACCTCACCGCCCCGGCCCTCCGTACGGATCACCCGCCAGGGGTGACGCCCACGGCGACCGGCCGGCGGGACGCTGGACCGGTGCGGTCCCCGTTCTGCCGCCGACGACACTCCCGCCCGAGGAGGAGCCATGGCTTCCGGCACCGCCCCCGGCCCCTCCGGTCCGGGCTCGCCCCCACCGGCCGGTCACGTCCTCACCGCCGAGGAACACGCGGAGTACCTGCGGCTCCGCCGTGCCGCGCGGCTGCGCCACCGGCGCCTGCGCCATCTGGCCGCGTCGGTTCTCCTGGTGCTGACGCTCGTGCTCGCTCCGCCGGCCGTCGTCGCGGTCTGGGTTCACGACACGGTCGCCGACAACGACCGGTACGTGCAGACCGTGGCACCGCTCGCCTCGGCACCGGCCGTCCAGAACGCCCTCGTGAACCGGTTGACGAATCGCGTGGTGGCCCAGGTCGATGTCCAGGCCGTGACGGCCTCGCTCAGCAAGGTGCTCGCGGACAACGGCGCGCCGCCCCGTGTGGTCGACGCCTCCCAGGCGCTGACCGGCCCCCTGCGCGCCGCCCTGCAGACGGTCGTGCACCGCACCATCGACCGCGTGGTGACCAGCGACGTCTTCCGGCAGACATGGGTGGCGGCCAACCGGCGGGCACAGTCCTCGGTGGTGGGCATGCTCACCGGAGAAGGGCAGGGAGCGCTCAAGGCCCAGGGCGACACCGTCCAGCTCGACATCGGAGTGGTCATCGACCAGGTGAAGAAGCGCCTTGTCGACGCCGGCTTCAAGCGGGCCTCCGCCATCCCGCAGATCGACCGCTCGGTCACCCTGTTCCGCACCGACAAGCTGCGCAAGGCCCAGAACGCGATGCGGCTGCTCGACGTCCTCGGCAACTGGATGCCCGTACTGACCCTCGCCGCGGCCGCCGCGGCCGTGTGGGCCGCTCCGGGACACCGGCTGATGCTGATGGTGGCGTCCCTGGGCATCGGCGCCATGATGATCGTGCTGCTCGTGGCCCTGGTCGTCGTACGGCGTGTCTACCTCGACTCGGTCCCCCCGACCACGTTGCCACCCGATGCCGCGGCAGTGATCTTCGACGCCTTTGTCCGTTTCCTGCGTGACAGTGTCCGCACCCTGCTCGTCGTCTCCCTGATCACGGCGCTGTCGGCCTTCCTGTACGGGCCGAGCCGAGTGGCCCGGGCCGTGCGGTCCGCGGCGCAGAAGGGCGCCACCGCGGCGGGGCGGAAACTGAGCCGCGCCGGTGTACACACCGGCTACTTCGGACAGTGGCTGGCCGTCCATCGGTCGTGGACCACCGGTGTCGTCATCGGGGCCGGTGTCCTGTCCCTCGTGCTGTGGAACCACCCGACGGTCGGTGTGGTGGCGGTCGTTCTGCTGCTGGTCGTGGCCGTGCTCGCCGTCACGGCGGTCCTGGCCGCCGCGACGGGGCCGAGGCCCGAGGGGGCGGATCCGTCGTTCCCGTGAGGGCCGTTCACCCGCCCCGGGTGAGGTGGCCGCACTCCCGGCCCGCGCACGCTGGGAACCGGACGGAACGGCTAGCGGCTTGCAGGCGATCCGGAAGAGCGGGACGAACCACGTGATCCACAGGGATGACATCTCCGCCGGTAGGTCGCACAGCACAGAAACGAGGTCGCACGATGACCGTCACACCCACCGCAACCACACCCGCCGCCAGGCAGCAATGGGCGACCGGCCTGACCGCCTTCGGCGCGGTCATGCTCATGCTCGTCGGGATGCTGGACGTCTTCCGCGGCATCATGGCGATCGCGCACGACGACGTGTTCCTCATCACACGCGGCTATGTGTTCCGGTTCGACCTCACCGGCTGGGGCTGGGTCCATCTGGCCCTGGGCGTGGTCGCACTGCTCGTGGCCTTCGGCCTCTTCCGGGGCGCCTTGTGGGCGCGCGTCTGCGGAGTGGCCATCGCCTCGCTGATCATCATCGCCAGCTTCCTCTCCCTGCCGTACCACCCGGTCTGGTCGATCGTGCTGATCGCGTTCTCCGGATTCATCATCTGGGCCCTGTGTGTGGAGCGGGACGAGGCTTCCGGCCGGTTCGGCTGAAGAAGTCGCGGGTGATGATCGTAACGATGGTGTCGTTGCCGGAGGGGGTCACGACCTGTGTCTCCGTGTCGGAGGCGCGTCAGCGGCTCGCCAGGGACCGTTTTGTGCTCCTCGATGTCGAACTGCCGGAGGAGGCGGGCCCGGCGGACGAGCCGCTGGCCCGCCGGCTCGGGCTGGACGCCGAGGAGCTGGCCTGGTTCGGCGAGCAGGGTGAGGCGGCGCGGGCGGAGTTCCTGGGCGACGTCGCCGGCTTCGTCGTGCCGCTGGTCCATGGCGGGCGGGTCGCCCATGTGCACGCCCTGGCCGGCGAGCGCTTCCTGGTGACCGCCCACCGGGGCCGGGCCGTCCTGGCGGCGGACATCACGACGCACCTGCGGCGGGAGAGGCCCCACGACGCCGTGGCCACGCTGTTCCTGCTGCTCCAGGAGGCGCTGGCGACGTTTCGCCGCGCCACGGTGCATGCGCTGCTCCAGGTGGAGGAGCTGGAGGACGACATGTTCGAGGAGCGGCGACCCGAGCAGATCTACCGGCTGTCCCAGCTGCGCCGCCGTGCCGCCCTGCTGCACCACTCGTTGCTGCCCTACCTCCAGGTGGTCGAAGACATGATCACCCGCAGGATGATGAGCCGCGACTTTCCGGTGGAACGGCAGCGGCTCGCCCAGGAGTTCCAGCGCGCGGCGCGGCTGGTCCTCGCGGACACCGAGTCCCTCCAGGAGGCCGCCCGCCGGGCCTTCGCCAGCTACGGCTCCCTGGTCGCCGGCGAACAGAACAGCGTGATCAACCGGTTGACCATCGTGTCGGTGATCTTCCTGCCGCTGTCGTTCCTGACCGGCTTCTTCGGTATGAACTTCACCTTCCTGACCGACGAGTTGGAGAGCAGGGCGGTCTTCTGGCTGCTCGCCGTGGGACTTCAGGCGGTCGTCCTGATCGTCGCCTTCTTCGTGCTGCACCGCACCCGCGTCTGGCGGAGACTCCGGGACGAGGACTAGGGCCTGTCCGGCGGATCAGGCCGCAGGAAAGTGACGGCGCCTCATCAGCGCAGGTGAGCGGGGGCTGGTGCGTGCAGATGGGCGTGCCAGCCCCCGCGTCTGCGACAGCATCCGCCGGACACGCCCTAGGCGGCAGTCGCGGCGGCGCGCTCCTCGCCTCGGCGCCGGGCCCGCTTGCCGTACATGACCGTCCACAGGATGAGGCTGCCGAGCACGCCGTAGATCAGGATCGGGCTCAGGGTCACCATGGTGTCGGAGCTCAGCACGGAGGCCAGCGCAATGCGGAGCACCGCCTCCAGGCAGTAGGCCACGCCCCAGACCACCGTCATCGTCCGCATGGTCGTGCGGAATCCTTCGAACTGCCACAGGCCGTTCCACCAGGCGGTGCTCGCGGCGGTGCCGTCGGTGGCGAACTTGCGGCCGAAATAGAACATCAGCGGTCGCGGGGCCGGCAGCGTCGCCAGGCACAGCAGTCCGAACAGGCCGGTGATGGCCGAGTCCTTGACCAGCAGGGCCCGGGCCGAGTGGGGGCCGATGAGCGACACCACAGCCGTGATCACCAGGAACACCAAGGTCACCACGGCGAACTCGTCGAGGCGACGCCTCCACGCGAGGTGCAGGGCGCTGTCGAGCACCGGCCAGGCGCCGCTCGCCAGCAGCGCGGCGAACTCGCTCCACCCCTGGTCGCGCAGGGCGTTGTACGTGAAGATCGGGGCTGCCACGTTGAGCCCGATGGTGAGGACCCAGCCGCTGATGGCGCTGCCCCGGGACCGGGCGGGCGGTAGCGGGCGCTCCTCGGCTTCAGCCGCGCGCACGTCCGGCGTACTTGGCGTGCTCATGGCATGCTGGGCAGACATGGTTCCCCCTGGAATTCCTGCTGACGAAAGTGGTCGGGAAAGATGAAGCAGGCGTGCGGCAGGGAGACGGGCCACAGGCCACTCGTCAGATCACCGCGCCCCCGCAGGGCGTGATCATTCACGACCAAGATCCGTTTTGGCAAGAGACGCGTGGATCGGCCCTACAGGGCAGGGGGCACCGCCGCGTCGAGCAGCGGCCCGAGTTCGCGCACGGCCGTGGTCAGGGGCCGTACGTCTCGTTCGGCACGGGCCATCAGGATCGCGCCCTCCAGGGCGCTGATCATCAGCGTGGCCAGGGAATCCGCCCGGGCCGCCGGCACCCCCATGCCGGTCAGGGCCTCGGCGAGCGGGCTCCGCCAGGCGGTGAACGCGGCGGCCACGGCCTCCCGGGCCGAACCGCCGGCGGAGGAACAGTCGACGACGGCGGCGGCGACCGGGCAACCGGTCGCGAAGCCGTCGGCCGCGTACTCGTCGGTCCACTGCGCGACCATCGCCGCGAACAGACCGCTCGGCGTCGGTTCCTCCAGCCCCGCGAGAAAGCGCGCGATCCGCCTGCCCGCATACCGTCCGGCCCAGCCGACCGCCTCGTTGACCAGCTGTTCCTTCCCGCCCGGGAAGTAGTGCTGGAGCGAGCCGCGCGGCGCGCCGGCGTGGGCGGCGACCTCGCGCATACCGGTCGCGCCGACGCCGTCGCGCCGGATGAGCTGGGCCGCGCTGAAGACCATCCGCTCCCGCGGCCCCCGTCGCGCCTCGCTCATCACCGGCCTCCGATCCTCGCCGCCCCCACTCTATGACCGGCGTCATAACGACCGCTACTATGACAGCGGTCATAGTCGGCTCCCGGAGCGAAGGGCGGCCCCGTGAACGTCGGTTTCATCGGTCTCGGAGTGATGGGCCGGCCCATGGCACAGCGCCTGGTGTCCGCCGGCACCCCCCTGGTGGTCTGGAACCGCACCCCGGAACGCGCCGCACCCCTGCGCGCAGCCGGGGCCACGGTCGCCGAGGACGCCGACGAGGTGTTCGCGCGGTCGGACGTCGTGCTGCTGATGCTCGCCGACGAGGCCGCGGTCGACGCCGTCCTCGGTCGCGGCACACCGTCACTCACGGCACGGGTCGCGGGACGCACCGTGGTCCACATGGGCACCACCTCCCCCGAGTACTCCCACGCCCTGGAGACCGACATCCGGGCCGCCGGCGGCCGTTACGTCGAGGCGCCCGTCTCCGGATCGCGGGTCCCGGCGGAGGGGGGCGAGCTGGTGGCGATGCTCGCCGGGGAAAAGGACGCCGTGGACACCGTACGGCCGCTGCTCGCGCCGCTGTGCCGGGAGACGTTCGCGTGCGGGCCGGTGCCCAGCGCCCTGCTGATGAAGCTGTCGGTGAACCTCTTCCTGATCACGCTGGTGACCGGGCTGACCGAGGCGTTCCACTTCGCCGAGCGGCAGGGCCTGGACCGGCGGCTGTTCCTGGACGTCCTCGATGCGGGGCCCATGGCCAGCGGCGTCTCCCGGATGAAGGCACCGAAGCTGTTCGACCGGGACTTCGCGGTGCAGGCGGCCGCGCTGGACGTCCTGAAGAACAACCGCCTGATCGCCGAGGCGGCCCGCACGGCACGGCTGGCCTCACCGCTCCTCGATGTGTGTCACACGCTGTTCGAGGAGACGGTGGCGCAGGGGTACGGCGGCGAGGACATGGTCGCCGTACTGCGCGCGATCGAGACACGGACCGCCGGGGCGTCGTAGCCGGATACCCGGGGCGGGTCAGCGCTTGGGGATGCCGTACACCCGGTCGACGTACAGCCGCACCACCAGGCGGCGGTCGCGGACCATCGCCGCCCGGTAGTCGTCCCAGTCCGGATGTTCGCCCTGAACGTCCCGGTACAGCCGGATCAGTTCCTCGACGGTGTCGTCGTGCGGGTCCTGGGCGACCGGGGAGAGTTCGGCCGTGCCCTCGGCGACGGCGAACGACCAGCGGTCGGCGCTGGTGACGTGGTAGGAGGCGCGGGGGTCGCGGCGCAGGTTGCGGGTCTTGGCGCGGTCGTCGGTGACGGAGATCCGGATGACGCGCTCGTCGGGATAGTAGGCGTGGTTGACGTTGGACAGCTGGGGGCGGCCGTCGCGTTTGAGGGTGACCAGTACGCCGGCGTCGCCTTCGGCGAGCAGGTCGAGCAGCGCGTCCTGCGAGGGGACCGGGGTGGAGTCTTCGCTCATGACACGGTCAACTCACCGGAGCGGGCGCCGCATTCCCTCACCCCGGTTAGTGGGTAGACACTGTCTACTCGCTCCTGGTAGACAGTGTCTATGACTGAGTCCGACATCGGGTTGCGAGACCGTCTGGTCGACGTGGGTGTGGAACTGCTGGCCGCCGAGGGGCCGCAGGCGCTGACCCTGCGGGAGATCGCCCGGCGGGCCGGGGTCTCGCACGGGGCGCCGCGCCGCTACTTCCCCACCCATCGGGAGCTGCTGTCGGCGATCGCCCGCCGGGGCTTCGCCGACCTGGCCGATCGGGTGCGGGACACACCCCCGCGGGGATCGGCGACACCCCGCGCCCGGCTGGCGGCGCTGGCGCGGACGTATCTGGAGTTCGCACTGGACAACCCGGGCATGTATGAGCTGATGTTCCGTCATGATCTGCTGGAGAGCGGGCACCTGGGGCTACGGGAGACGAGCCTGCCGTTGTTCGGCATGCTCGCCGGGCTGGTCGGTGAGGTCCGGCCCGAGGCCGACGCCCGGCGGGTGGCGGGGGCGTTGTGGGCGAACCTGCACGGGATCGCCCAGCTGTGGCGCTGGCGCAGTCTCCAACTCGCCCTCGGGGAGGACGACTTCGGTCCGCTGCTCGATGCGGCACTCCTGGCGCACCTGGGCCCGGAGGACGGCCGGTGAACCGGCGGTGGACGCTGGCGAGCAGTGTGGCGGGCGCGGTGGTCGTCGCACTCGACGGTACGGTCCTCACGGTCGCGCAGCCGCGCCTGCAAAGGGAGTTGGGCACGTCGTTCGCCGAGGTGCAGTGGACCAGTACGGCGTATCTCGTCGCCGTGGCGAGCCTGCTGGTGTTCGCGGGGCGGCTCGGTGACCGGTACGGGCAACGGCGGGTGTTCGCGCTCGGCCTGCTGGGGTTCGGGGCGGTGTCAGCGGGGATCGGTGTCGCGCCCGGCGTGGGCTGGGTGATCGGACTGCGGGCGGCGCAGGGGGTGTTCGGGGCCCTGTTGCAGCCGGCCACGCTGGGCATGCTGCGGGTCGCGTTCCCGCCGGACCGGCTGGCCGCGCCCCTCGCCGTACGGACGGCCGCGATCGGGCTGGCGGCGGCAGCGGGGCCGCTGGTGGGCGGGGCGCTGGTGACCTCTTTCGGCTGGCGGGCGGTGTTCTTCGTCAATGTGCTGCCCGCGCTGGCCTTCGGCCTGCCGGCTCTGCTGCGGCCCGAGCCGCGCCCTGCGGGCTCCCGGCCGCCGCTCGATGTGCCGGGTGCCGTGCTGCTCGCGGTGACCCTGTCCTGCCTGGTGCACTCGCTGACCGCGCGGCCGGTCTCCGGGACGGGGCTCGCCGTCGCCGCGGTCACCGCCGCCGTCCTCGTGCGGCACGAGCGGCGTACCGCGAGCCCGTTGCTGCCACCCTCGGTGATCGGCTCGCGGGCGGTCGGGGCGGCGCTCGGCGTGCTGGTCGCCGTGTCTGCGGCCCTGTTCGGCGCCCTGTTCGTGGCCACCTACGTACTGCAACGCCGGCTCGGCCTCGACCCGTTGCACAGCGCACTGCGCAGTCTGCCGCTGGCGGTGCTGATGGTGGCGTCCGCCGCGCTGTGCCCGGTGCTGCTGCGCAGGTTCGGGCCGCGCGGTACGACGACGGCGGCGACGGCGCTCCTGGCCCTCGGTGTCCTCGTACTGTCCGGGGCCACCTCCGCACCGGCGCTCGGCTGTGCGTTCGCCCTGCTGGGCGCCGGGTTCGGAACGGTGATGGTGGCGGCCACCCAGGTCGTCGTACGACGCGCGGAAGTGGCGGTGGCCGGAGTGGCGGGCGGGCTGCAGCAGACCGCGCTGAACGTCGGCCCGGCCGTGGGGGTGGCCGCGGCGAGCACGCTGATGGGCGCCGGCACCGGGCCGGCACTGCTCGCCCTGGCGGCCGTGGCAGCACTCGGCGTGCTCTTGGCGTGTGCGCTGCCCGCGGCCGGCGACGAGCGTGCGCCTCGCGGACCCGGCGGCGTCGCGTCGATCACACACACCCCTGATCAGCGGGTCCGGGGCGGTGCTCCTGCGCGACGATGAGGCGTACGGAGGCGACGGGAGGAGAGCGATGGCACAGCTGCGGCAGGAAGTCGACCCGGGTGAGGCGGGGCTGGACGGCAAGGCGCTGGACCGCCTGGACCAGCGGATCGCCCACTACGTCGACGAGGGGCGGCTGCCCGGCTTTCTGGTGGCCGTGTCCCGAGGCGGCCGGGTCGCCCATCTCACCACGCACGGCCGGCGCGATGTCGCGGCCGGGCTGCCGGTCGAGGCGGACACCCTGTGGCGGATCTACTCGATGACCAAGCCGGTCACCGCGGTCGCGGTGCTGCTGCTGGTGGAGGAGGGCAGGCTGTCGCTGGACGACCCGCTGGAGCGTCATCTGCCGGAGTTCGCCAACCCCCGTGTGTACGACGGCGGTCCGGACGACGAGATGCGCACCCGAGGGGCCGCCGGACCGATCCTGATCCGGCATCTGCTCACCCACACCGCGGGGCTGACGTTCGGTTTCTACCACCGGCATCCCGTCGACGCCCTCTACCGCGCGTCCCGTCTGGAGTACTCGGTGCCGCCGGGCGCCGATCTGGCGGAGACGGTCGAGGTGTACGCGCGGATGCCGCTGCAGTTCGATCCGGGCACGCAGTGGAACTACTCGGTCGCCTCGAACGTACTGGGCCGGGTGATCGAGGTGGTGTCGGGGCAGCCGCTGGACGCGTTCTTCGCCGGGCGGATCCTGGGTCCGCTCGGCATGACCGACACCGGCTTCCACATCGAGACCGAACTGGCCGGCAGGCTCGCCGAGTTGTACCGGGAGACCGACGGGGGCGGGATCGAGCCGGTGCCAGGGCTGCCCGTGCACGGCCGGCCACGGTTCCTGTCCGGCAGCGGCGGCCTGGTCTCCTGCGCGTACGACTTCCACCGGTTCATGGAGATGCTGCGCCGGGGCGGCGAACTGGACGGCGTCCGGCTGCTGTCCGCGGACACGGTCGCGCTGATGACCCGCAACCAGCTGCCCGGCGACGCGATGGTGCGCTCCTTCGGCGCCCCCGTCCACCAGGAGCCCGGCAACGACGGGCTCGGCTTCGGTTTCAACGTGTCGGTGGTGACCGACCCGTCCCGCACCCTGTCCCCGTCGAGCCTCGGCACGTACGGCTGGACCGGCGCGGCCACGACCGCGTTCTGGGTCGATCCGGCCCACGAGCTGACGGTGCAGTTCATGACGCAGGTGCGCCCGAAGACGCTGAAGATCTTCCCGGAGCTGCGGCGGCTGGTGCACGAGGCGCTGCTGGACTGACCGGCCGGGTCCCCGCCGCCCACCGCCCATGGGGCGGGGCGGCGGGCGTCGCGGCCGTCCTCAGGAGCCGTGGGCGACGGCGTCCAGGTGGGGCAGGATGTGGTCCATCCGCTCCCGCTTGGTGCGCAGGTACGTGATGTTGCTCTCGCACGGCTCGATCAGCAGCGGCACCTGCTCGGCGACCTGGATGCCGTGCCGGACCAGCGCCTCCCGCTTGCGCGGGTTGTTGGACATCAGCCGTACCGAGCGCACCCCGAGGTCACGCAGGATCTCGGCCGCGACGCCGTAGTCGCGGGCGTCGACGGGCAGGCCGAGCGCGAGGTTCGCCTCCACCGTGTCCAGGCCCTCCGCCTGCAGGGCCATCGCGCGCAGCTTGGCGAGCAGTCCGATGCCGCGGCCCTCGTGGCCCCTCAAGTAGACGACGATCCCGCTGCCTTCGGCGACGACGGCGCGCAGCGCGGACGCCAGCTGGTCGCCGCACTCGCAGTGCCGGGAGCCGAACGCGTCCCCGGTCAGGCACTCCGAGTGCAGCCGGGTGAGCACGTTCTCGGTGCCGATCTCGCCGTACACCAGGGCCACTTGCTCGTCACCGCGGTCGTGGTCCAGGTAGCCGATCGCCTGGAATTTCCCGTACACGGTGGGCAGTGGCGCATTCACGACGCGTTCCGCACCCGAACGCCGCGGGGACTTCTTGCCGAGTACGCCGAGGTTGGCGCCGGTGTTTTCTGTCATGATCTGATTCCTAAGCAGAGACGAAAGGCCGTGAAAAGATGAGTGGTTCGGGCGCGCGTACGGCGGCTGACGGGGTGGCTTACGGCAGGGCGCACGGCGTGGTGCCGACGGACACCACGGAAGACGTGCGGGCGCGGGGGGCGGGCGTTTCAGCACAGGTGGCCGTCCTTCCCGTCGGCAGTTTCGAGCAGCACGGTCCGTTCCTTCCGCTGGCGACCGACACGCTCGTCGCCTGCGCCGTGGCGCGGGAGATCGCCGCCGCGTACCCGGTGCACCTCCTCCCTCCGGTGACGGTCTCCTGCTCGCACGAGCACGCGGACTGGCCGGGGACCGTCAGCATCTCCTCCGTGACCCTCCATGCGGTGGTCCGGGACATCGCGGCGTCGCTGCGCCGCTCGGGCGTCGACGCGCTCGTCGTGGTCAACGGGCACGGCGGCAACTACGTTCTGGGCAACGTCGTACAGGAGGCGTCCGCGCGCGGTGAGCGGATGGCGCTGTTCCCGGCCGCCGAGGACTGGGAGACGGCGCGGGAGCGGGCGGGGGTGCGGACCTCGCTGCTCACCGACATGCACGCGGGGGAAATCGAGACCTCGATTCTGCTGCACGCTCATCCCGAATTCGTCCGCCCTGGTTACGAGTCCGCCGATTTCACCGCTGACGACCGTCGTCATCTGCTCACCGTGGGAATGTCCGCCTATACCGAATCGGGCGTCATCGGCCGTCCCTCCCTGGGTTCGGCGGAAAAGGGGAAGGAACTGCTGGCGAGCCTGGCGGAATCCTTCGAGCCGTATTTCGCGTTGCTCACCCCGGCGCCGGAACGCTGACGGCCGGCGGCACGCAGACCGCCGTACCAGCGCACGACGAGGACGACGGCGCCGGGCAGGCTCGCCACGAAGCTCAGCACGCCGTACACGACGGCGACGGCGACCCCGGTGCCGGCGCCGAGTCCGGCGGCGGCGAACGCCCAGGCGGTCACGCCCTCGCGGGGTCCGAAGCCGCCGACGTTCAGCGGCAGTCCCATGGCGACCAGGGCGAGGACGGCGAGCGGGACCAGCACCGCGACCGGGGCCGCGGAGCCGGCGACCCGGGCCGCCACGACGAACATCACCAGATGGCCGGCCAGGACGACCGCGGAGGACAGCGCGATGCCCGGCCCGCCCCGGCGCGACAGCAGGCCCTGGCGAGCCTCGCCCAGGGCGGTGCGCAGTCCCGCGGTACGCCGGGTGGGCGCGCGGTTCATGCGGACGGCGAGAACGACGGCGAGCGCACCGGCCAGGGCGAGCACCACGAGCGGAGCGAGGTCGCGGGCTTCGGCGCGGACCGGGGACGGCAGGGTCGGCAGCACCGCCGCGGCGAACACGGTCAGCGCGATCTGCCCGGCGACGCGTTCCAGGACGACGGTCTGCACCCCGCGCCGCAGGTCACCGGCGCTCTGCCCGTGCCGGACCGCCCGGTGCACATCGCCCAGGATCCCGCCGGGCAGCGCCGCGTTGAGGAACAGCGCCCGGTAGTAGTCGGCGACGGCGGGGCCCAGCGGCAGCCGGATGCGCAGGCCGCAGGCCACCAACTGCCAGCGCCAGGCGCTGAACACGGTGGTGACCACGCCGATGCCCAGCGCGGCCAGCACCGTCACGGTGTCGATCCGCCGCAGCCCGTCGACGAGCACGCCCGTGCCGAGCCGCCACAGCAGGAAGCCGAGGATGACGACGCCGGCGAGGGTGCCGAAGTGTGTCCGCAGTGCGCGGGGGCCGGGACGCCGGGGGGTGGGGGGCTGCGCGGGCGTGGGCGGGCCGTCCGGAAGTCCGGCGCCGGCCTCCCGGGCTGCCGCCGGCGCTGCCGCCCGCGCCGTACCCGCGCTGCGCACCCGGGCGTGAACCGTGCCGGCGCCGTACACGCACACACCTGCCGGGCCACCGTCGGGCACGCGCGCGTGCGCCGTATCGGAACCCTGTACGCGCGCGTGCGTGCCGTTTCCGCCGGCCCGCTGCTCGGACTCCGTGGCCGCCGACCGCGTGGTCATGAGGCGCCGCCCGTCGGCCGGGGCAGGGCCAGCAGGTCGCTGTGGTGGACCACGACCCGCAGCTCACCGGCCGCGCAGGCGGCGAGCCGGTCCCGCAGATAGCGCTCGGCGCGCTCGCGCAGTTCGGGCCGCTGTTCCACGGCCGCGCCCACCCAGCCGCGCAGCCACTGCTCGGTCAGCGCCGACTCCCCGGGGCCGAGCCGCCAGTGGCTCGGGTGTACGCGTACGGCGGCCCCGCGCGCGGCGAACGCCTCGCAGGCCGCGGTGACCGCGTCCGGGCCGAGGAGCCCGGCGCGCCGCTGGTGGGCGTTGAACGCGTCGGTGATCTCCGCGTCCAGCGGGTCGGCCGGGGTGAGTTCGACGCGCCCGGCGACGGACAGCGTGAGCAGCGCGGGGCAGCCGGCCCCGGCGCAGGCGTCGGCGAGGGTGCCGACATCCTCGCGGGTGAGGACGTCGAGCAGCGCGGAGGCGGTGACCAGCGAGGCGCCGGCCAGCGCGTCCGGGGTCAGCCGGGCCACGTCGCCGCGCCGGGTCTCCACGGTGACGGCGCTGCCGTCGGCGGCGGAGCGCGGGGAGCCCACGGCGGCGAAGTGCAGCAGGTAGGGGTCGCGGTCGTGCAGGACCCAGTGCTGGGGTCCGTCCAGGCGGGGCGCGAGCCAGCGGCCCATCGAGCCGGTGCCGCAGCCGAGGTCGTGCACGGCGAGTGCGCCGGTGCGGCCCGGCAGGTTCGCCAGCCGGATGCGCAACGCGTCGAGCAGTTCCTGCGCTCGGGCGGCCGCGTCGGCCGGTTCCCGCAGCCGCAGCCATTCGGGCGCGTACCGGGGCGGTTCCTCGGTCTCGTCGTCGCGCAGCCGTACGGTGGCCCGCTCGCCGGGACGGCCGACGGGCCCGGCCCCGGCGACGACCGGGGAGTCCGCGCCGGGCCCGCTGGTGCCGGTGGCGTTGCCGGAGTCCCGGGCATCGCCGGCCGCTTGGCGCGAGCCGCCTTCCCCCTCCCCCGCACGCGCTCGACCGTCCTCCCGCACCGGTTCCCCCTCACCCTCGGTCCTCCGCGCGGCCGCCGCTTCCCTCGGCCCGCCCTGGGCCGGGATCGACGCCATGGCGTTCGTCGTGGTCTCCGGCGTGGTCATGCCGCCCTCCTCGGGGCTTCGGGGAGCCGGGCGAGGACTCCGGCCAGGCTGCGGGCGGTGGTGGCCCAGCCGTCGAGCGCGGCGCGGCGGCCGCGGGCGGCGGCCTTGAGCCGGCGGCGTACGTCGGGCTCGCCGAACCAGCCGCGCAGCTCGGCGGCGAGTGCGGCGGGGTCCTCCGGCGGGACGAGGATGCCCGGCACCCCGCCGTCGGGGGCGCGGCCGACCGCCTCGGGCAGGCCGCCCACGTCGGTGGCGAGGACCGGAATGCCGCGGGCCAGGGCCTCGGTGACCGCCATGCCGTAGGTCTCGGCGTAGGAGGTGAGGACCATGAGGTCGGCGGCGGCGTAGGTGGCGTCCAGGTCGGCGCCGGAGCGCGGGCCGGTCAGGTGCAGCCGGTCGGCGAGGCCGTGCCGGGCGATCAGCCCCCGCAACCGCGCGACATACCCGGGGTCGTGGCCGAGACCGCCGACCAGTTCGCAGGTCCACGGCAAGTCCCTTACGGCCGCGAGTGCCTCGACGAGCCGGTGCTGGCCCTTGCGCGGGGTGACGGCGGCCACGCACAGCAGCCGGGAGACGCCGTCGGTGCCGGGCGCGAGCGGGGCGATGTCGGCGCCGGGCGCGGCGACGTGCACCCGTTCGGGGGCGAGTCCGTGGTGGGAGACGAGCCGCCGTACCGCCCAGTCGCTGGTGGCGACGACGGCGGGCGCGGCGCGCAGCACGGCGCGTTCGCGGGCGTCGAGGTCTGCGGCGACGGCCGGGGCGAGGCCGGTCTCGTCACCGAGCGGCAGGTGGACGAGCACGGCCAGGCGCAGGCGGTCGGCGTGCGGGGTGACGAGCTCCGGGACCGCGCAGGCGACGAGCCCGTCCAGCAGCACCACCGCGTCGTCCGGCAGGTCGCTCAGGATGCGGTCGAGGTGGTCGCGGGCGGCCTGTTCGGGGCGCGGCCAGGCGCCGGTCACGGCGTGCCGCGCGACCTGCCAGCCGAAGCCGGGCAGGTCCAGGCAGACCCGGCGGTCGTAGGCGTTGCCGCCGCTGGGCGCGGCCGGGTCGTCGACGCCGCCCGGCAGGACGAAGTGCACGGTGCGCAGGGACATGGGGGTGATTCCGGCCTTCTCGACGGCGACGACGGCTGTGGGCTGCGCCGGGACGTAGGTCAGCCGTGCCCGCTCCCTGGTCGTCCCGGTCACAGGCCACGCTCGTAACTCGCCCAGGCGATGTGCGACTCGTGCAGGGTGACGGTGATGCCCGCGAGGCCCTTGGCGCCCTCGCCGAGGGCGCCCTTGTGGATGCGTTCGGCCAGCCGGTCGGCGACGACCTTGGCGAGGAACTCGGTGGAGGTGTTGACGCCGGCGAACTCGGGCTCGTCGTCGAGGTTGCGATAGTTCAGTTCGGCGGTGATGAGGCGTAGTTCCTGCGTGGCCAGGCCGATGTCGACCACGATGTTGTCCTCGTCCAGCTGTTCGCGGCGGAAGGTGGCGTCCACGAGGAACGTGGCGCCGTGCAGTCGCTGCGCGGGCCCGAACACCTCGCCGCGGAAGCTGTGGGCGATCATGATGTGATCGCGGACGGTGATGCTGAACAACGGACGACCCTCCAGGTACGACGCGTCTGGTCCCCCTTGCCCTTACCCGGCGGGGGATGCCGTGTAGTACGGCTCTTCGCTTCCCCGCGTTCAGCCCTCTCTCACTCTTTTCTCAGGTCAGGCCCGTCTCGGCGTACCGGATCCGGTGGCACAGGGCGGGGATCTCGCCCGAGGCGAGCTTCGGCATGACGTCGGGGAGTTGCTCGAAGGCGCTCTCCCCGGTGATGAGCGCCTCCAGTGCGGGGTCGGCGAGCAGATCGAGGGCGAGCGCCATCCGGTCGGCGTACGTGCGGCCGGGGCGGGCGGCCGGGGAGACGGTGCCGACCTGGCTGCTGCGCACGGTGAGCCGACGGGAGTGGAAGGCCTCGCCGAGCGGCAGGGAGACACGCCGGTCGCCGTACCAGCTCAGTTCCACCACCGTACCCTCTGGGGCGAGGAGTTGCAGGGCGCGGGTGAGGCCGGCCTCGGTGGCGCTGGCGTGCACGACGAGGTCGCAGTCGCCGAGGGCGTCTTCGGGCGTGGCGAAGTCCACGCCGAGCGCCCCGGCAATCTTGGCGCGGGCCGGGTCGGCGTCGACGAGTTGGAGCCGGACGCCGGGGAAGCGGGCGAGCAGGGCGGCCACCGAGCAGCCGACCATGCCGCCGCCGACCACCGCGATCCGGTCGCCGATCAGCGGGGACGCGTCCCACAGGGCGTTCACGGCGGTCTCCACGGTCCCGGCGAGCACGGCCCGCGCGGCGGGTACCCGGTCGGGCACGACGGTCACGGCGTTCACCGGAACGACGTAACGGCTCTGGTGCGGATACAGGCAGAAGACCGTACGCCCGATCAGCTCAGCCGGACCCTGCTCCACCTTGCCGACGCTGAGGTAGCCGTACTTCACCGGGCCCGGGAAGTCGCCCTCCTGGAACGGCGCCCGCATCGCGGCGTGTTGGCTCTCCGGGACCCCGCCGCGGAAGACCAGCGTCTCCGTGCCGCGGCTCACCCCGGAGTACAGGGCGCGCACCAGGACCTCGTCCTCGGCGGGCTCCGCGAGGGTGATGTCGCGCAGCTCGCCGTGGCCGGGTGAGCGCAGCCAGAACGCGCGGGCCGAGCGGTTCATCGGCATCCTCCTGAACAGTAGGGAAGTTGTTCACGTACCGAGAAGTGCACAGGCCGCGCACAGTACGCGGCGTTGATCGACTCTGTCACTCGGCCGGAGGGTGTGCGGTGGCCCTGAACAACACATACGACGCGAGGCCCCAGCAGGAGACCGCTGTGGGAGCGGGCATACAGCTCCTGCTGCTGGCCCTGCTCGGCACTGCGATAGGCATGGGGCCGGCCGGCTGGCTGACGGGGCTGGCGTTCGCGTTCGCCACCTGGGCGGTCCTCGCCCGCGCCCTGCACCGCTCCTGCCTGCGCTCCTTCGGCCCCGCGAACCGGGTCACCCTCGGCCGGGCGACCCTGGTGGGCGGCGTGACCGCGCTGGTCGCGGACTCCTTCGAGAGCGCGCCGCCGGTGACCCTGCTGGTCGGGCTGACCGCGGTCGCCCTGCTCCTGGACGGCGTCGACGGCAAGGTGGCCCGCCGCACCGGTACGTCGACCGCGCTCGGCGCGCGCTTCGACATGGAGGTCGACGCGTTCCTGATCCTGGTGCTGAGCGTGTACGTCGCCACCCAGCTGGGCCCGTGGGTGCTGCTGATCGGCGGGATGCGGTACGCCTTCGTCGCGGCGGCCCGGATGGCCCCCTGGCTGAACGCCCCGCTGCCGCCGTCCTTCGCCCGCAAGACCGTCGCCGCGGTCCAGGGGATAGCCCTGCTCCTGGCGGGCGCCGAGCTGCTCCCCCGGCCGGCGAACCTCGCGATCGTGCTCCTTGCCCTCGGCTCGCTGCTGTGGTCCTTCGGCCGGGACGTGTGGTGGCTGTGGCGCACCTCGCGCATATCCGTGGAGGCGGCGGCCGGGGCGGAGCTGCTGGAGCTGGCGGCGCGCTGAGCCGGGGACGCCGGAGGCGGAGGGGGCCCGGACCGGTTCGCCGGTCCGGGCCCTTCGCCGTCGACTTCGGCGGTTACGAGCGGTTACGAGCGTGCGGCCCGGCTCCGTACGAGCGCGAACGCGGCGGCGGCGAGGCCGAGGACACCGACGACCAGCCCGGCGATGCCGAGGCCACGAGCGGTGGAGTCGCTCGTGTCGGCCGCCTTGGCCGTGGCGGCGGCGGTCCTGGCGGGCGCCGGCGCGGCGGACGCGTCACCGGCCGTCAGCTTCAGCACCGGGGCGGGGTTCTCCGGCTCGTCGCCGCCGGACGGTTCCTCGATCCAGCGGGCGACCTTGCCGTCGGAGTAGGTCTGCAGGGTCTTGAAGACCAACTGACCGGTGTCGTCCGGCAGCTGGCCGAAGGCGACGTTGAAGTCCTCGTACTGCCCGGCGCCGATCTTCCCGCCGGTGAAGGTGATCTCGGAGGCCGCCTCGGTGATGGTGCCGTCGTCGGTCTTGACCGGCGTCTTGAGCTTGGTGGTGGTGACCTTGGCGGTCCAGCCGTCCTGCGGGTGGACGAGCACGCCGAGGACGGGGTGGTCGGTGGGCAGGAAGACCTGCACCTTGGTGGTGAAGGCGCTGTCCTCCTCGTTGGGGACGCGGAAGGTCAGCACCCCGTCGGTGGCTCCCTTGGCGTAGCTCTCGGGGTGAACGGTGACGTGTGCGGACGCGGCACCCGCGGCGCACAGGACGGTGGCGGCGGCCAGGGCGGCGACGGTTCCGGCGCGGCGCGCGGTGAGACGTGATGCGGACATGGCGAATCGATCTCCGTACGGATTGTGTGTGAGGCGGGGTCAGAGCGAGTACGGGATCGGGGCAGGGGGTCCGCGTGTGCTGACCGCGTGCCGCAGCAGGGTCAGGCGGAGGAGTTCGGGCGCGGCCGGGACGCGCGGGGCGGCGCCGGCGGGGGCGGGCAGCGAGGTGTCGCGCCACCAGGCGGTGAGGCCGGGCACGAGCGTCGCGGCCCGCCGCAGCAGCGACCACAGCGCGGCCTCGCCCCGCCGCAGCCACCAGGCGGCGGCGAGCGCGGCGAGGACGTGGGCGGCGGTGGCGTGAACGGTGGTGCCCGGGTGGGCCGTCGCATGGGCGTGCATCGCGGCCATGGCGTTGTCCGGCATGGCCGGGCGCCCCGTCGCGGGGTGGGCGGCGTCGAAGCCGAGGTGCAGTCCGGCCTGGGTGAGCAGCATGGCCGCGCCGATGCCGGGCAGCGAGCGTTCCCTCTTTCCGAGTGCCCAGCCCAGCGCGAGTACGGCGAGGAATCCGGCCGCGTCGGCCCACAGCGGCGGCATGTCGCCCATGGCGAATCCGTGCCCGGCGGCGGCGAGCAGCACGCAGACCGCGGCGAACACCGCGGCACGCAGGGCTCTCACCGACGGGGACGCGCTCATGGTGAGGGATCCTCCCACGTCCGGGTGATACGCGGGGCGCCGATGTCCTGTTCAGCCGACGGGCCCGGTAGCTCAGCCGGCCGGCCGGCGCCGTGTCGTTTCTCGGCGAGGAGGTGGCCCCGACTCCAGCACGGGTCGAGTGTTGCCGTCCGCCGTACGCCCGGATCAGGCGGCCCGGCGTGCCTGGCCGCGGTGGCGGCGGACGATGTCCGCGTACCGGTGTCCGCTGCCCTTGATCGTGCGCACCTGGGTGCGGTAGTCGACGTGGACGAGGCCGAAGCGTTTGCCGTAGCCGTACGCCCACTCGAAGTTGTCCAGCAGGGACCAGGCGAAGTAGCCGGCGAGCGGGGCCCCCTTGCGGGCGGCCGAGGCGCAGGCGGCGAGATGGCCCTCCAGGTAGTCCTGGCGCTCGGGGTCGTCGACGCTGCCGTCGGGGCGGACCAGGTCGGGGAAGGCGGACCCGTTCTCGGTGACGTGGATCTTCCGGGCGCCGTACTCCTCGGTGAGCCGCAGCAGCAGGGTCTCGATGCCGCTCGCGTCGATCTCCCAGTCCATGCCGGTGCGCGGCACACCCTCCCGGCGCACCGAACGGACGTACGGCGCCGGGTCGCCGGGGGCGTCGGCGACGTACGCCGGGAAGTAGTAGTTCAGGCCGAGCCAGTCCAGCGGGGTCGCGATCGTCGCCAAGTCGCCAGCCCGGATTGGGAGTTCGACGCCGTAGGTCTCGACCATGTCGCCCGGGAAGCCGCGGCCGTGGACCGGGTCGAGCCACCAGCGGTTGACATGGCCGTCGTGGCGGCGGGCGGCCGCGATGTCCTCGGGGCGGTCGGTGGCCGGGTGCACGGTGGAGAGGTTGTTGACGATGCCGATCTCGGCGCCGGGCGCGGCGGCCCGGATCGCCTGGGTGGCGAGGCCGTGGCCGAGGAGGAGGTGGCAGGAGGCGCGCACGGCGGCGGTCAGGTCCGTCCAGCCCGGGGCCATCGTGCCCTCCAGGTGGCCGATCCAGGCCGAGCAGCTCGGCTCGTTGAGGGTGGCCCACAGCCTGACGCGGTCGCCGAGGCGGGCGGCGACGGCCGAGGCGTACTCGGCGAGCGCGAAGGCGGTATCCCGCTCGGGCCAGCCGCCGCGGTCCTGGAGCACCTGCGGCAGGTCCCAGTGGTAGAGGGTGACGGCGGGAGCGATGCCGGCCTCCAGCAGGGCGTCCACCAGCTCGTCGTAGAACGCCAGGCCCTCGGGGTTCACCGGGCCGGTCCCGCCGGGCAGGATCCGCGGCCAGGCGATCGACAACCGGTAGGCGTTGACGCCGAGTTGCCGCATCAGGCCCAGGTCCTCGCGCCAGCGGTGGTAGTGGTCGCAGGCGACGTCGCCGGTGTCGCCGTTCGCGACCTTCCCCGGGGTGTGCGAGAAGGTGTCCCAGATCGAGGGTGTACGGCCGTCCTCGGCGACGGCCCCCTCGATCTGGTACGCCGCGGTGGCCGTGCCCCACAGGAAGTCGTGCGGGAGTGCGGCGAGGTCGATGCGTTCGGACACGGAAGTCCCTTCGGAATGCGGGGTGTCGGTCACTCGGGTCACTTGACGGCGCCTGCCGTCAGACCGGCGACGAGATAGCGCTGCAGGAGGAGGAAACCGGCGACCACGGGCACGCTGACGACCAGCGAGGCGGCCATGATCTGGTTCCAGTAGACGTTGTTGAGGGTGGAGTAGCCCTGGAGGCCGACGGCGAGGGTGCGGGTGGTGTCGTTGGTCATGACCGACGCGAACAGCACCTCGCCCCACGCGGTCATGAAGGCGTAGACGGCGACCGCGACGATGCCGGGGATCGCGGCCGGTACGACGACCCTGAGCAGCGCGCCGAGCGGGCCGCAGCCGTCCACCAGCGCCGCCTCGTCCAGGTCGCGCGGCACCGAGTCGAAGTAGCCGATCAGCATCCAGATGGAGAAGGGCAGGGAGAAGGTCAGGTACGTCAGGATCAGGCCGCCGCGGGAGCCGAACAGGGCGATGCCCGTGGCGTTGCCGATGTTGACGTAGATCAAGAACAGCGGGAGGAGGAAGAGGATGCCCGGGAACATCTGCGTGGACAGGACCGTGACCGTGAAGACCCGCTTGCCGCGGAACTCGTAGCGGCTGACGGCGTACGCGGCGAACACCGCGATCACCACCGAGCAGACCGTCGCCGCACCCGCCACGATCAGCGAGTTCGTGAAGTACTTCGCGAGCGGGACCGTCGACCAGATGTCGATGTACGGGCGGATGGTCAGATCGCTCGGCAGCCAGCGGAACTTGCCGGTGACGTCCGCGAGCGGCTTCAGCGAGCTGGACACCATCACGTACACCGGGACCAGCACGAATCCGCTGAGCAGGGTCAGGAAGATCCGCCTCGACCACAGGAACGAACGCGGCGGTGCCATGGGTGAGTTGGGGTCAGCCATTGGATGCCCTCCGTCCGCACGAGGTGAGAAGCAGATAGACGCCCGTGACGACGAGCAGGAAGAGCAGCAGCAGGACGGACATGGCGGATCCGGTGCCGAAGTTCCAGGTGACGAAGGACGCCTGGTAGATGTGGACCGAGATGAGGTCGGCGGCCTCGGGGGCGGACTTGCCGAACAGCACGTACGGCGTGTTGAAGTCGTTGAAGGTCCACAGGAACAGCACCAGGACCAGGACCTGGTTGACGGGGCGCAGCGAGGGCAGCGTGATGCGGCGGATCTGCTGCCACATCCCGGCGCCGTCCAGCGCGGCGGCCTCGTACAGCTCCCGGGGGATGTTCTGCAGTCCGGCCATCACGATGAGGAAGGCGAACGGCCAGCCCTTCCACACCGACACGGTCAGCAGGGCGTAGAAGCTGTTGTCGCCGATCAGCCAGAAGGAGGGTTTGCCGGTGAGGTGCAGCTGGTCGTGCAGCACGTGGTTCACCAGGCCGTTGTCGTGCTGGAACATGAACACCCAGGTGATGACGGCCGCGTAGACCGGCAGGGCGTACGGCACCAGGAACAGCGCCCGGAGCAGGCCGCGGCCGCGGAAGGTGTCCTGCAGGTAGATCGCGGCGGCGGTGCCGATCAGCCAGCACAGGGCGACCGACAGCAGGGTGAAGCCGACGGTGACGAAGAAGGAGTGCAGCAGCGCGTTCCCGACGGGCGCGTCGATGTCCACCGACACCTGGTAGTTGCCGAGGCCGGACCAGGGGGCGGTGCTCCAGTCGCGGATGTAGAACTGGGTGAGTTCCTTGAAGCTCATCACGATGCCGATGACCATCGGCACCAGGTGGACGAGGAGTTCGAGCAGCAGGGCGGGCAGGAGCAGCAGATACGGCATGGAGGCGCGGCTCGGCCGCCCGGTGCGGCGGCGGGGTTCGCGCCTGGCCGCACCGGACGGTGCCTGCGCCACCGGCTCCTTGAATGCGGTGGTCGTCATCTTCTCTCTCACGCCGCCGGCATCTGCTGCTGGGCCTTCTGCAGCGCGGCCTCGACCGAGTCGGTGGTCACGGCGCGTCCCGCGGCGGCGTCGGCGAACAGGTCCTTGACGGCCGTACCGACCGCCGTCTCGAACTGCGACTCGGACGCGACCTGCGGCAGCGCGGCCGCGCTGGTGGCGAGGGTGCTCTTCAGCACCGCGGTCTCCGGCGTGCCGAACGCGGCGTCCGCTTGCGCCGACTTGACCGACGGGATGGTGCTGTAGGCCTTGTTGAGGATCTTCTGCTCCTCGTCGGAGGTCATGAACTTCACGAACCTCGTGGCGCCGTCGAGGTTGTGGGTGTTCTTGAAGACGGCGAGGTTGATGCCGGCGACCATGGAGTTGATCTGGGTGCCGCTGCCGGGGGTGCCGGAGATCACCGGTACGGGCGCGATGCCGTAGGCGTCCTCGCTCATCCCCTGGGACTTGAGGTTCGCGGAGGCCGACTGCCACAGCAGCATCGCCTGCCTGCCCTTGGCGAAGTCGCTGACGGACTGGTTCTGCGCGTACTCGGCGTCGCCGGTCGGGATGACCTTGTCCTTGGCCATCAGATCGACGTAACTCCGGACCGCGTCGACCACCTTGGGGTTCGTGAAGTCGGGCTTGCCGTCGGCGGTGAAGAAGTCGGCGCCGTGCTGCTTGGCGAAGACGAAGACGTGGTGGATGTTCTCCGCCAGGTTCGAGCCCTCCGCGCCGAGCGCGGACTTGCCCTTGGCCTGGATCTTCTTGCCGTCGGCGACCAGCTCGTCCCAGGTGGCGGGCGGTTGGCCGATCCCGGCGTCGGCGAAGATCTTCTTGTTGTAGTAGAGGGCGTACGCCATCGAGTACAGCGGGACCGCGGCCGGGTCCTTGCCCTGGGTGCCGGTCGAGCCGAGCGCGGAGTCGACGAACCGGTCCCTGCCGCCGATCCTGGCGAAGTTCTTCGTGTCCCACGGCAGCAGCGCGCCGGTGGCCTGCAGCGAGGCACTCCAGCTGTTGCCGATGTTCAGCACGTCCGGGCCCTGGCCCGAGGTGGTCGCGGTGAGGATCCGGTTGAGCAGGTCGGTCCAGGGCACGACCTCCAGCTTCACCTCGATCCCGGTCTGCTTCCGGAACTTGTCGAGTTCGGGCTGGAGGACCTGCTTGTCGACGGCGATGCCGGCGCCCTGGTTGGAGGCCCAGTACGTCAGCGTCCTCGGCGAGCCGCCGGACCCGCCGCCGCTGGACGAGCCGCCCCCGCAGGCCGTGGCCGCGAGGACGAGAGACAGGGTGACGGCGCCTGTGGCCGCGGCTCGGATGCTGCGCATGGCTCCTGGTGTCCCTTTCCGGGAGTCGAGAATCTCCTCATGGCTTAATTTAGGACGTGAGTTAAGCCTCGGGAGAAGCGCTCGTCAAGGGATCCGGCAGCGGCAAACGGCCCGGCGGGCTGGAAAACCGGGAGAAACCGGGAGCCCACGCCGGAGGTGGTGGGGCCCGCACCACCGCGCCGGTGGCTGGTGGTGCGGGCCCCGGCTTGCTAGCGGACCGGTGCCGGGCGGGGTGCCGGGGCGTAGCCGGCGGGGTGGGTGGTGAAGGTGCCCCGGCCCTGGGTTCGGCTGCGCAAGCGGGTGGCGTAGCCGAAGAGTTCGGCCAGTGGCACGGTCGCGGTCAGGATCGCCGCGCCGCCCCGGGTCTCGGAGCCGCCGACCCGGCCGCGCCGGGCGGCCAGGTCGCCGAGGACCGAGCCGACGGCGTCCTCCGGCACGGTGACCGTGACCTCGGCGACCGGTTCCAGCAGGGCGGCCGCGCAGGCGCGCAGGGCCTGGCGGAGCCCGAGCCGGCCGGCGGTGCGGAAGGCCGTGTCGGAGGAGTCCTTCACATGGGTGGAACCGTCGGTGAGCGTGACACGGAGCCCGGTCACCGGGTGCCCGTCCAGCGGGCCCTCGGCGAGCGCGTCCCGGCACCCGGCCTCCACCGCGCGCACGTACTCCTGCGGCACCCGGCCGCCGACCACGGCGGAGCGGAACTCGAAGCCGGTGGCGCCGACTTCGGGGCCGAGCGGTTCCACGTCGAGCACGACGTGGGCGAACTGCCCCGCCCCACCGTCCTGTTTGACGTGCCGGAACACGAACCCGGCCACTCCCTCGACGACCGTCTCGCGGTAGGCGACCCGCGGCCGGCCCACGGTGACCTCCGGCCCGCCGTCCCGGCGGATCTTCTCCACCGCGACCTCCAGGTGGAGTTCCCCCATCCCGGACAGCACGGTCTGCCCGGTCTCGGCGTCGGTGCGCACCACCAGCGAGGGGTCCTCCTCGGCCAGCCGTGCCAGCGCCGTCGCCAGCCGGCCGGTGTCGGTGGCGCGCCGGGCCTCGACGGCCACGGACACCACCGGCTCGGCGGCCACGGGCGGTTCCAGGAGCAGTGGAGCACCGGGGTCGCACAGCGTGGAGCCGGCCCGCGCCGACTTCGTCCCGGCGAGCGCGACGATGTCACCGGCGACCGCCCGGTCGAGCTGGACGTGCCGGTCCGCCATGACCCGCAGGATGCGCGCCACGCGCTCGGTGCGCCCGGTTCCCGGGTCCCACACGGTGTCTCCCTTCTCGATCGTGCCCGCGTAGACGCGCACATAGGCCAGCCGTCCGGTGGTGCTCGCGTTCACCTTGAACACGAGCCCCGCGAACGGAACTTCGGGGTCGGCGGCCCGCTCCCGCTCGGTGCCCTCGTGGACGCCGCGCACGGCGGGGACGTCCAGCGGCGAGGGCAGATAGGCCACGACCGCGTCCAGCAGCGGTTCGATGCCGCGGTTGCGGTAGGCGGATCCGCACAGGACGACCACACCGTCCCCGGTGCGGGTGAGGTCGCGCAGGGTGGTGGCGAGGGTCTCGGCGGAGAGGGTCTCGCGGTCGCAGAACTCCTCCAGGGCGGCCGGGTGCAGCTCCGCCACCGTCTCCTCCAGCAACCGGCGCCGCCGTACCGCCTCCTGCCGCAGCGGCTCGGGCACCGGCCCCTCCACGGCCGTACCCGCGGCGTCGGCCCAGACCAGCGCACGCATCCGGACGAGGTCCACCACACCCGTGAACTCGTCCTCCGCTCCGACGGGAAGCTGCACCACGAGCGGGACGGGATGCAGCCGCTGCCGAATGGACTCGACGGCCCGGTCGAGGTCGGCGCCCGCGCGGTCCATCTTGTTGACGAACGCGATTCTCGGTACGCCGTGCCGGTCGGCCTGCCGCCACACCGACTCGCTCTGCGGCTCGACGCCGGCGACGGCGTCGAACACCGCGACCGCCCCGTCCAGGACGCGCAGCGAGCGCTCGACCTCGTCGGCGAAGTCGACGTGGCCGGGGGTGTCGATGAGGTTGATGCGGTGCCCGTCCCAGGCGCAGCTGACGGCGGCGGCGAAGATGGTGATGCCGCGGTCGCGTTCCTGCGGATCGAAGTCGGTGACGGTGGTGCCGTCGTGGACCTCGCCCCGCTTGTGGGTGGTGCCCGTCGCATACAGGATCCGCTCGGTGACGGTGGTCTTGCCCGCGTCGACGTGGGCGAGGATGCCGAGGTTGCGGACGGCGGCGAGGGTGGTGGTGTTCGTGCGCACGGCCCAGGGCCTTTCTGCGGATCGGGCCTGGCGTTCAGGCCCGAATCGGGGAAAAGGGCAGCGCGATTACCCGTGCGTCCGAAGTCAGCGGGGCGTCACGGGTGTCCGGTGCCGGCCGCGCAGCGGGCACCGGCACCACCGGGACACGAGGATCACCTCGTACCGGGAACGGGGAGCGACGACAGCGGTGCGTGCGCGCACGGCCGGGCTCCCCTCTGTGTCGGACGAAAGGCGCCGCCGTAGGGTCGTCGCGGCGCTCGGTACGGGATGACGGTACGAGAGGGACGCGGCCGGGGCACCTGATTTTTGGCGGTACGTCAGCGAGCGGGACGTACCGCGGGCGTACGGGGGCCGGCTCCGCGGTGAGCGGTGTCAGCGCCCCGGCGAGTCGGCTCAGCCATTCCTCCGCCGTTCCCCGGACGGCGGGGTACCGCTCCTGGAACCCGGCCCAGTCCACCTCCCACCGGAGCACCGCGGCCGGATCGAGCACGTCCGGCCCTGCGGATGCCGCCGCCCGGTCGAAGACCTTCCGCAGCAGGCGCGGCGGGAGCGGGGTGCCGTCCGCCTCGGCGAGGAGGACGGCGTCGTACAGGTCCTTGCCCCGGGCGCGGCCCGCGTCCTGGCTGTCGGTGTGCAGCCACAGCAGTTTCCAGGCCAGGGACAGCTCCCGGCTCGCGGTGCGCACCGGGGTGGGTGGTCCGCCGTCGCCGCGCGGGATCAGCGTCCACACCGGGGGCTCGGGCAGCCGTTCGTCGCGGGCGAAGTCCAGCCGGACCTCGCCGGGCGGCAGGCCGTCCGCGTGCCAGGGGATGATCAGGCGCACTCCCGGCGTGTCGTACTCGGCGTAGCCCCAGGTGCCGTCGACGCGCGCCCCCTCCGCGTCGAGGAGCAGCCCGGGGGCGGCCTCCGGCTGCCGGGCCACGCGTTCGAGCAGGTCGAGGTACGGGGGCGCGCCCTCCTGCGCCGCGTCCTCCTCCGCCAGCCAGTGCAGTCCTTCGGGCGGGAGCAGCGGGCGCTGTCCGCCGGTGTCGAACTCCTCGTACGTCCACATCTCGTACCCCGCCGCGCCGTCCGCGGCCTCGGGCCACTGCTGCACGACGTCGATCCGGTCGACGTACGGAAACGGGTCCAGCGCGTCGACTGCGACGGCGTCCTCCAGCACCACCCAGTCGAGGTCGGCGGGTTCACGCGCGGCGGTCCCCACCCACGCCGGCATGACCATGCTGCCGCGCAGGACCAGGGTGCCGCTCCGCGGGGCGTCCGCGATCAGTCGGAGGACGTGGTCCAGCGCCGCCCGTCGACGGCGCGCCGGTTCGTCGGATCCGCCGGCGGGTCGGTCTGCGTTCACGGGGCAGACCGTAACGGCCGCCGCTGACAACGGGGGGCGCGGGGAACCCCATGGCCGGGGCCATGGGGTTCTCACCGGTGTGCGACGCCCGGTCGCCCGCCCGGCGTGGGGTGCTTCAGCCCGTGATCCGGACGGGCAGTTCGGCCAGGCCGCGCATGATGATGTTGGGCACCCGGGCCGGCGCTTCGGTAACGAGTTCCAGGTCCAGCGCGGTCAGGGCGGACACCGCGGCCTGTGCGGTGAGCCGGGCCAGCGGGGCGCCGACGCAGAAGTGGATGCCCAGACCGAAGCCCAGATTGCGGCCGGCCGGCCGGTCCAGCCTGAGTTCGTCGGGGTCGTCGTGGACGGCCGGGTCGTGGCTGGCCGCGCCGATCATCAGCATGACCTGCTCGCCCGGCTGGACGGTGTGCCCGGCGATCTCGGCCTCGGCCAGGGCGACCCGGGAGATCATCTGCACCGGCGCGTCGAAGCGCAGCATCTCCTCCACCGCGGCCGGCACCTGGTCCGGGTGGGCGCGCAGCCAGTCCCGCTGTTCGGGGCGGCCCAGCAGCGCGAACATGCCGTTGCCGATCAGATTGACCGTGGTGGCGTACCCGGCCGAGAGCAGCAGCGTGCAGGTGACCTCCAGCTCCTGCCGGGTCAGTGTGTCCCCGCCCTCCTCGGCGGCGACCAGCTCGCTGATCAGGTCGGTGCCCGGGGCGGCCCGGCGCTGCTCGGCCAGCTCGCCGATGTACTGGTACAGCTCGGCGCGGGCACTGTCCCGCTTGGCGACCTCCTCCGGAGCCAGCAGGAAGCTCGGGTCCAGGCCGCGGGCGATGTCGCCGGACAACTCGTCGAATCGGGCGGCGTGCTTGGCCGGGACGTCCAGCAGCGCGTTCTGCATCCGGCCGGGCAGCGGGTGCGCCACCGCGCGCATCAGGTCGATCGGGCCGTCGCCCGCCTCGGCGCGGGCGGTCTCGATCAGCTCGCGCACGACCTGGTCGGCGGTGGCCCGCATCCGCTCCACCTGGCGCGCGGCGAACGCCTTGCCGACCAGGGCACGGATCCGGGTGTGCTCGGGCGGGTCGGCGAAGATGAACGGCCGGACCACCGAGCCGTCGGCCTCGGTGCGGAAGTGGTCGGCGACGGTGGCGCCGTCGCCCCAGCCGAACCGCTGGTCACGCAGCACGGCCGAGCAGGCCTCGTGCCCGGTCACCGCCCACAGCCCCAGCGGGGTGCGGGTGACCGGGCCCTTGTCGCGGACCTGTGCGTAGATCGGGTAGGGGTCGGCCAGGAAGGCCGGGTCGAACGGGTCGAAGGGCAGCAGCTGGGCGATGAAGCCCGGGTCGAGCATGGGTGCTTCGGTCATGGCTGGTGTTCCCAACTCCGCGGGGGACGGCGTCGCCGCGCGGGACGCTCTGGCTCGGTTCGGGGTGGCGGTGCGACGGCGAGGGGTGTGTGGGTGTCAGGTCGAGGGGCGTGCGGGGTGTCAGGTCGCGGCGGCCGGCGTGGCCGCGGTGAAGGTGACCGGCAGGTGGTCCAGGCTGTTGGCCACCAGGCTGGGCGTCCAGGTCAACTTCTCCTCCGGAACGGCCAGTCGGAGATCGTCGAACCGGTCGAACAGGGTACGCAGCGCGATGCGGGCCTTGAGCCTGGCCAGCGGGGCGCCGATGCAGAAGTGCGTGCCGTGGCCCAGCGCCAGGTGCTTGGAGGCGTCGCGGTGGATGTCCAGCGTCTCCGGGTCGCCGAACTGGCCGGGGTCGTGATTGGCGGCGGCCAGCGAGATCATCACGTGCTCGCCCGCCTTGACCCGCGCGCCGCCCAGCACCATGTCCTCCTTGGCGAAGCGGTACACCACGGTGACCACCGGGCTGGTCAGCCGCAGCAGTTCCTCGATGGCCGGGCCGAGCGCCTCGGGGTCGTTCTCGAGCTCGGCCAGCTGCTCGGGGTTGCGCAGCAGCGCGAGGATGCCGTTGGACAGCAGGTTGATGGTGGTCTCCGCGCCGGCGAGCAGCAGCAGCATGACCGTGGAGCGGATCTCGAGGTCGGCGAGGGCGTCGCCGTCCTCGTTGGCCTGCACCAGACCGGAGATGAGGTCCGGGCCGGGATCGGCGCGGCGCTGCGCGGTCAGGTTGGTCAGGTACTCCTCGAACCAGCCGACCGAGGCGACGACCTCCTCGGGACTGGAGGAATTGCCCAGGCCGACGAAGATGTAGATGTTGCGCTCGAACTCCTCGCGGTCGGCCAGCGGCACGCCGAGCATCTCGTACAGCACGGTCGAGATCAGCGGCGAGATGAACTCGTCCTTCAGATCGGCGGTGCCCGCCTCGGCGACCGCGTCGAGCAGCTCGTCGGTGATCTGCTGGATCCGCTCGCCGAGGTCGGCCACCCGGCGCGGGGTGAACGCCTTGGACACCAGCCTGCGCAGCCGGGTGTGCTCGGGCGGGTCGGCGAGGTTCATGTGCTGGTTGAGGATGGACTTGCGCCCGTCGTAGCCCAGCGAGGGCCACAGCTCGGGCAGCGCGTTGTCGAAATGCTTGCTCAGCTTGCGGTTGTTCAGCGCGGCGAGCGCGTCCTCGTACCGGGAGATCATCCAGACCGGGTTGCCGTCGGGCAGCAGCAGCTGCTCCACCGGGCGGGGCTCGGGCGGCCCGGGGGTCCACGGGCGGGGGCCCGCCGCGGCGTCGGCGTGCGCGGGACAGCCGGTGGCCACTTCACCGTCGGGGTTCGGCATGTCGTGTCCTCTCATCGTGGGTGCTCGGCCGTCACCGGGCGGTCGCGGCCGGGGATGACGGGGTGGGGGCCAGCGCGGTGAGCTGTGCGGCGACTCCGGTGAACCGGTCGGCGTCACCGGAGGCGGCCACGTAGCCGTCGGGGCGCAGCAGCACGAACCGCTGCCTGCGGCCGGCCAGCGGGAAGTGCGCGACCAGGCCGGGCAACCGGGCGGTCAACTCGGCTGCCGATGAGGCGAGTTGACTGCCCTGGCTGCCGTAGGTGATCAGCTGGAACCGGCCGGCCAGCTCGTCGCACTGCCTGGGGATCCACCGGGGGTCCCGGGTTCCGGGGCGCGGCCGGGAGCGATACGTGCCGCCGAACATCGTGTCCGGGTAGCGGCTGCGCCAGCCGGCCAGCATCGGCGCGTAGCCGCGGGCCAGCACGCCGGACGCGTCGAGCAACCGCCAGGTGAGGTCGCGGATCTGGCGGGCCATCGGGCCGGCCACGGCCTGCCGGGCCATCCGGCCGGTGGCCTGGAGGGTCTGCGCGATGGCGGCGCGCCGCTCCGGGTCGTAACTGTCCAGGACCGACTCGCGCAGCCGGCCGTGCACCACGCCGGCCAGCTTCCAGGCCAGATTGCGGGTGTCCGGGATACCCAGGTTGAGGCCCTGGCCGCCGATCGGGCTGTGTACGTGCGCGGCGTCGCCGACGAGGAAGCAGCGGCCGGAGCGCAGCGCGCCGGCCACCCGCTCGTCGCTGGCGAACAGCGTCACGGTGCGCACCTCGGTGAAGCGGAGACCGCCGGGGCCGCGCTCGTCCAGCAGTGCCTGGGCGTGCTCGGCGGTGGCCCCGGTGCCCTCCGGTACGGCGCCGGAGATGCGGAACTCGCCGCCGGGCAGCGGGGCGATCAGCGCGACGCCGGTGTCGGCGAGGAAGTAGTGGATCTCCTCGGTGCTGATCTCGCCGTCGATGCGCCCCTCGGCGAGCAGGAAGGTGGCCGGGAAGCGGGCTCCGGAGAAGTCGATGCCCAGCTGGGCGCGCACCTGGCTGTGCAGTCCGTCCGCGCCCACCAGCCAGTCGGCCTCGATCTCGGTGGTGGTGCCGTCCGCGCGGGTCGCGGTGACGGTCACCGTGTGCTCGTCGGGGACGACCTTGGTGACCCGGGTGCCCCACTCGACGCCGACGCCGCGGTCGGCCAGCGCCTCGGCCAGCAGCCGCCCGGTGCGCTCCTGGGGCAGCACCAGCGGGGCGTTGACGTCGGTCAGCGGCACCCGCACGCTGCCGCCGGAGCCCAGGTGGTAGTGGAGCGCGGCGGGTCGGACGCCGTCGCGGGCGGCGCGCTCGGCCAGGCCGAGTTCGCCGAGCACTTCCCGCACCGGCGGCCACAGCAGGATCGCCCGGGAGCCGGTGTGCGGCTGGTCCTCCGCGTCGACCACGGTGACCTCGACGCCGAGCCGGCTCAGCTGCGCGGCCATGGCCAGGCCGCACGGGCCCGCGCCGACGACCAGAACGGTAGTACGTCGTTGCGTCATCGCTTCTCCAACCACTCGTGCACCGCCTGGGCAGTACGGTCGGCGTGCTCTTCGAGGACGGTGAAGTGGTCGCCGGTCAGCTCCACCTCGTCGTGCGGGTACGCCCAGCCGGCCGGCGGGCGCGCGAACCCGGCGAGTGGCTCGGCGGTACGGGCCAGCAGGACCGGCGTGGCGGAGTCGGTGGGTTCCCAGTCGGTGAGCAGCCGCAGGTAGCCGCCCATCGCGGTGAGCCGGGCATCGGTGACGGCGCCGCTGCCGGCCAGCCGTGTGAACATCTGCTCGAACAGTGCGGCGCCGGTGGTGGTCAGCTCGGGGCCGAACACGAAGGTGTCGATGAGCACCACTGCGGTGGCCGGGCGGCCCGCTGCGGCCAGCCGGGCGGCGACACCGTCCGCCAGCAGCCCGCCCGAGGAGTAGCCGACCAGCACCACCGGCCGCTCCCCCGCCGCCGCCTCCACCTGGCGGGTGACGGCCTCGATCGCGGCGGGCCGGTCGGCGGGCAGCGGCTCGCCGTCCACGTAGCCGGTCAGTGCGACGGCCGAGACCGCGCGCCGGTCGCGCAGCCCGGCGGCGAACCGGGCGTACTGGTGCGGTCCCGAGGTGGCCAGCACAGTGGGAAGGCAGACCAGTACCGGGCCCTCCTCGTGCGCGGTCAGCCGCACCGGCTCGGGCAGCTCGCCGGCCTCCTTGGCGGAGCCGAAGGTGGTGCGCAACTTGGCGGCGACGCCAAGCAGTTCGACGAAGTCACCGACCTTCCCGGCCGCGGCGGCCTGGTGGTAGAGGCCCGCGAAGGAGCCGGGTTCGGCCGTGGTGGTCGCGGCCGGGTCCGGCCCGAGTTCGCCCTGCAGGTGCCGGGCCAGCGCCTCGGGGGTGTCGTGCTCGAACAGGGTGGCCGCGGTCAGCCGCAGCCCGG
This sequence comes from Streptomyces sp. NPDC001709, assembly GCF_053596375.1. Lineage (NCBI taxonomy): Bacteria > Bacillati > Actinomycetota > Actinomycetes > Kitasatosporales > Streptomycetaceae > Streptomyces > Streptomyces sp. NPDC001709. Next base: position 145,962 of record NZ_JBSFGB010000023.1, read on the forward strand.
TGGCCGCCGACAGCCGGTTGCGCAGCTCCAGGGTGGTCAGCGAATCGAAGCCGTGCTCCAGGAACCGGCGGGCCGGGTCGATCGCGGAGCCGTCCGGGAAGCCCAGGATCGCCGCGGCCTGCCCGGTGATCGCGGCCAGCAGGGCGCCGTACCGCTCGGCGGCGGGCAGCGCGGCCAGTTGGCCGGCGTCCGGGCCGGCCGCGCCGGAGGCCTCGCGGCGGCCGCGGTCGGGGGCGAACTCGGCGATCAGCGGGCGCGGTCCGGCGAAGGTGTACGCGGCGCGGAACCGCGGCCAGTCCACATCGGCCAGCAGCAGCCGGGTGTCCCCGGCGGTGAGCGCGTCGCCGAGCGCGGCGAGGGCGCGGTGCTCGTCCAGCACCGCGATGCCGCGGCCGGCCAGCCGTTCCCGCCGCGTGGCCGCCACACCCGTCATGTCGTCCGGGTCGTCCCAGGGCGCCCAGGCCACCGACAGGGCGGGCAGCCCGGCCGCGGCACGGTGTTCGGCCAGCGCGTCGAGCGCGGCGGTGGCCGCCGCATAGCCGGCCTGGCCGACGCCGCCGAAGGTGCCGGAGATGGAGGAGAACAGCACGAACGCGGTGAGCGGGGTGTCCCGGGTGAGCTCGTGCAGATGCCACGCGGCGGTGACCCCGGGGTTCGGCGCGGCGGCGCCGTCGAGGGCGCTCAACGGCGCCTCGGTGAGCGGTACGGCGGTGTGCACCACGGCGGTGAGGGGCTGCCCGGCGGGGAGTTCGGCCAGCAGGGCGGCGGTTGCATGACGGTCGGTCAAGTCACAGGCACCGGTGTGCACTTCACTGCCCAGGCCACGCAGCTCGGCGGTGAGGTCCTCGGTCACGGCGCCGCCCGGGTCGACGGTCAGCAGCAGCGCGGGGGCGCCTGCGGCGGCCAGCGAGCGGGCCACGGCCGCGCCCATGGTGGTGTCCGCGCCGGTGACCAGGGTGGTGCCGGTGGGCCGCCAGGTGTCGCGGGTCAGCCCGGTCAGCGGGCTGCGCACCAGGCGGCGGGCGAACAGCCCGGCCGGGCGGACGGCGAGTTGTTCCTCGCCGGTCCGCCCGGACAGTGCCGCGCACCAGCGGGTCAGCGCCCGTTCGTCGGGCCGGGCGGGCAGGTCGACGATGCCGCCGCCGAGGCCGGGGTGTTCCAGGGACACGGTCGGGGCCAGGCCCCACAGCGCGGCCCGGTCGGGGTCGCCGTCCGGCTCGGCGTCCAGGGCGACCGCTTCGGTGGTGGTGAACCACAGGGGGGCCTCCACGCCCAACTCGACCAGGGCACGGACCAGGGACACGGCGGCCGGCCGGCCCAGCAGGGCGAGTACGCCGGTGGCTCGTACGCCTGCCAGCGCGGTGCGCAGGGCTTCCGGTTCCGGCGGGTCGGCGGTGACCTCGACCCGGATCACCTGGGCGCCGTGCCGGGCCAGCGCCTCCGGTTCCGGTCCGGTGTGTCCGGGTGGTACGGCGACCAGCCAGTTCCCGGACAGCCGGGCGCTCGCCGGTTCGGGCACCGGCCGCCAGTCCAGTGCGTAGCGCCAGGAGTCCACGACGGACCGCTCGCGACGCTGCCGCCGCCAGGCCGCCAGCGCGGGCAGCACCGCGGCGAGGGGTTCGGCGTCCGGAGCGTCCAGTTCCAGCGCGTCGGTGAGGCCGGTCAGGTCGGCGTTCTCCACCGCTTCCCAGAAGGCGGACTCCACGGGGTCCGCCGTGGCGGGTACGGCGGTGGGGTCGGGCTCGGGCCAGTAGCGCTGCCGCTGGAAGGGGTAGGTGGGCAGGTCCACCCAGGCGGTGTCCCGGTCGGGCAGGGTCACGCCGAGGTCGACGGGGGCGCCGCGGGTGTACGCGTCGGCCACGGAGAGCAGGAACCGGTCCAGGCCCCCCTGGTCACGGCGCAGCGACGCGACCACGGCGGCGTCGGCCCCGGCGTCCTCGGCGATCTCCTGCACCGCGGTGACCAGCACCGGGTGCGGGCTGACCTCGACGAAGAACCGGAACCCGGCGTCCAGCAGGGTGCGTACGGCCGGGTCGAAGGCCACCGGACGGCGGGCGTTGTCGAACCAGTACCGGGCGCCCAGGGTGGTGGTGTCGGTGAAGGTGCCGGTGACGGTGGAGCAGAACGGCACCTCGGTGGCGGTGGGCCGTACGTCGGCGAACATGTCCAGGATGCGTTCGCGCAGCGGGTCGACCTGGTCGCAGTGCGAGGCGACCGTGGAGCCGACCAGCCGGGCGCGCAGCCCGTCGGCGGTGGCCTCGGCGACGAACCGCTCCAGTGCGTCCTGCGCGCCGACCACGGTGACCGCGCCCGGGCCGTTGACGCCTCCGATGTGCAGCCCGTCGCCCTGGGCGGCCAGCCGGGCGCGGACGTGCTGCTCGGACGCGGCGACCGACACGACCGCGCCCCTGCCGCGCAGTTCGTCGGCGAACAGCCGGCTGCGCAGCACCACGATCTTCAGCGCGTCGTGCAGGGACAGCGCCCCCGCGGCGCAGGCGGCGGCGATCTCGCCCTGGCTGCTGCCGACCACCGCGGCCGGGGTGAGGCCGTAGGAGCGCCACAGCTCGGCGAGTGACACCATCACCGCGAACAGCACCGGTTGCAGGATCTCGATGCGCTCCATGTCGGGCGCGCCGGGCGCGCCGCGCAGCACGTCCAGGATGGACCAGTCCACGAAGGCGCGGGCCGCGGTGTCGCACTCGGCCAGGTGGGCGGCGAACACCGGGGCGGAGTCGAGCAGTTCGGCGGCCATGCCGGCCCACTGCGAGCCCTGGCCGGGAAACACGAACACCACCCGGTCGACCGGCGCGGCGGTGCCGCCGACCACGGCATCGTGCGGCCGTCCCTCGGCCAGCGCGCGCAGGCCCTCCGCCGTGGTGTCCGCGTCACCGGCGACGACCACGGCACGGTGTTCGAAAACGGACCGGCAGCGCAGCAGGGCCGCGGCGAGGTCGGGCAGCGGGGTGCCGCGCCGTATCAGGGGGAGCAGCCGTTCGGCTTGTGCGCGCAGCGCTTCGCGACTGCGGGCGGACAACACCACGGGCATCGGGCTGGCCGGGGTGGCTGTACCGGCGAGGCCGACCGTGCCGGGCGGGGCGGTGGTGCCGGCTGAGGCAGTCGTGCCGGCCGGGGAGGTCTCACCGGCCTCGGAGGTCACGTCCGCCGGGACGGTCGCACCGGCCGACGCGGTCGAGGCGGTCGTGCCGGGCGGGGCGGCGGCCATGTCGGCGGAGGCAGTCGTACCCGCCGGGGAGGTCTCACCGGCCTCGGTGGTTACGTCCACCGGGACAGTCGCACCGGCTGACGCGGTCGAAGCGGCCGGGGCGGCGACCGTGCCGGCAGATACAGTCGTACCCGCCGGGGAGGTCTTACCAGCCTCGGAGCCGATGTCCGCCGGGACAGTCGCACCAGCATCCGGCTCCGGCGGGGCGAACTCGGCGGCCTGTTCCAGCAGTACGTGCGCGTTGGTGCCGCTGATGCCGAAGGCGGACACCCCGGCGCGGCGCGGGCGGCCGGTCTCCGGCCAGGGCTGCGGCTCGGTCAGCAGGGCCACCGTGCCGGAGGCGAAGTCCGCCTCGGAGGTGGGGGCGTCCACGTGCAGGGTGCGGGGCAGGTGGTCGCCGCGCAGTGCCATCACCATCTTGATCACGCCGCCGACTCCGGCGGCCGCGCCGGTGTGGCCCAGGTTGGACTTCAGGGAGCCCAGCCACAGCGGGCGGTCGGCGGGCCGGTTGCGGCCGTAGGTGGCCAGCAGGGCGTTGGCCTCGATCGGGTCGCCCAGCGCGGTGCCGGTGCCGTGCGCCTCGACCGCGTCGATGTCGGCGGCGGCCAGGCCCGCGTCGGCCAGCGCGGCGCGGATGACCCGTTCCTGGGAGGGCCCGTTGGGGGCGGTCAGCCCGTTGGACGCGCCGTCCTGGTTGATCGCCGAGCCGCGTACCACGGCGAGCACACGGTGGCCGCCCCGGCGCGCGTCGGACAGCCGCTCCAGCACCAGCACCCCGGCGCCCTCGCCCCAGGCGGTGCCGTCGGCGGCCTCGGCGAACGCCTTGGCCCGGCCGTCGGGTGCCAGGCCGCGCTGCCGGGACAGCTCCACGAACCCGGCCGGGGTGGACAGCACCGACGCTCCCCCGGCCAGCGCCAGCGAGCACTCGCCCCGGGCCAGCGACTGGCGGGCGAGGTGCAGGGCGACCAGCGAGGCAGAGCAGGCGGTGTCCACGGACAGCGCGGGGCCCTCCAGGCCGAGGGTGTAGGACAGGCGGCCGGACAGCACGCTGATCGCGTTGCCGGTCAGCAGGTAGCCCTCCAGGTCCTCGGCGGCCTGCGCCGCGAGCATCCCGTAGTCCTGCGCGCCGCTGCCGACGAACACGCCGGTGCGGCTGCCGCGCAGCGACAGCGGGTCGATGCCGGCGTGTTCCAGGGCCTCCCACGAGGTCTCCAGGAGGAGCCGTTGCTGCGGGTCCATGGCCAGTGCCTCGCGCGGCGAGATGCCGAAGAACGGGGCGTCGAAGTCGGCCACGTCGTGCAGGAACCCGCCCTCCTTGACGTAGGTGGTGCCGGGCCGGTCCGGATCGGGGTCGTACAGCCGGTCCAGTGGCCAGCCCCGGTTGGTGGGGAAGGCCGACATCACGTCGCGGCCGGAGGCCACCACCTCCCACAGGTCCTCGGGCGAGGCGATGCCGCCGGGGAAGCGGCAGGCCATGCCGACGACGGCCACCGGCTCGGCGTCGCGCTGCTCGTACGCGCGCAACCGCTGCCGGGTCTCGTGCAGGTCGACGGTGACCTTGCGCAGGTAGTCGCGGAGACGGTCGGCGTCACTCATGATCAGCTCAACTCCGAGTCGATGAACCGGAAGATCTCTTCGTCGCTGGCGGCCCCGAGCCGCTCGGTGACCGACGCGCGGTCGCCGTCCGGGCGCGGGGTGAGCCGGCCGACCAGTCCCTGCAGCCGGGTCAGCGCACGCCGCCGGTCGTCCTCCCCGGACACCCCGGCCAGCACTCCGGCCAGCCGGTCGAGTTCCTCGTCCAGCGAGCCGACGGCCACCGCCGCCGTGGGCACCACCAGCTGCTTGCGCAGGTGCTCGGCGAGTCCGGCGGGGGTCGGGTGGTCGAACACCGCGGTGGCCGGCAGCCGTACGCCGGTGGCCGCGCCGAGCCGGTTGCGCAGGTTCACCGCGGCCAGCGAGTCGAATCCGAGGTCGGTGAACGGCCGCCCGGTGGGCAGTGCGTCCGGGTCGTCGTGGCCGAGCACGACGGCGGCCTCCCGGCGCACCAGCTCGACGAGTTCGCGCTGCTGGTCGGCCTCGGGCAGCGAGCCGAGCCGGGCGGCCAGCGCGGGCTCGGCCGCGGCGGGCTCACCGGTGACGGCGGCGAGGGTGTCGCGTACCTCGGGCAGTTCGCCCAGCAGCGGGCTGGGCCGGGCGGCGGTGAACGCGGGTGCGAAGCCGGCCCAGTCCACGTCGGCCACGGTCACCGTGGTGTCGGCGTGCCGCACCGCGTCGGCCAGTGCCGCGAGCGCCGCTTGCGGGGGCAGCGCCAGCACGCCGCGGCGGCGCAGCTGTTCGCGGCGCCGGGCCTCGGTGCCGGCGTCCGCCGCGCCGAACCCGGCGCCCTCCCACGGGCCCCAGGCGATGGCGGTGGCGGGCAGCCCGCGGGCGTGCCGGTGCTGGGCCAGTGCGTCGAGGTAGGCGTTGGCCGCGGCGAACGCGCCCTGTTCGCTGCCGCCCCAGGTGGCCGCGACGGAGGAGAACAGCACGAACGCGTCCAGCTCGCCGGTGAGCCGGTGCAGGTTGGCCGCGCCGCGCACCTTGGCGTCGAGGGTGGCGGCGACCTCGGCCAGTTCGGTGCCGGCCAGCGGGCCGGAGCGCAGTGTGCCCGCGGTGTGTACGACCGCGGTCAGCGGCGTCTCCGCCGGGACGGCGGCGAGGAGTGCGGCGAGCGCGGTCTCGTCGGCCGGGTCGCAGGTGCTGACGGTGACCGGGACGCCGAGGTCGTCGGGTGCGGTGGCGGTCGGGTCGTCGGTGGTCAGCACCAGCGCCCGCGCGCCGTTGCCGGCCAGCCAGCGGGCCACCGGCAGGCCCATCGGGCCGAGGCCGTCGGTGACCAGCACGGTGCCGGTGGGCTGCCACTGCCGGGCCGGGGTGCGCCCGGCCAGCGGGGCGTGCGCGAGGCGCGGTACCAGCACCCCGGTGTCGCGCACGGCGGCCTGGTCCTCGGGGCCGGCCAGCAGCGCGGCCAGCCGGTCGAGACCGCGGCCCGGGTCCTCGGGCAGGTCGACGATGCCGCCGAACAGTTTCGGGTGTTCCAGCGCGAGGGTGCGGCCCAGGCCCCAGAGCATGGCTCGTTCGGGGTGCGGCACCTGGTCGGCCGGGGTGGCGGCGACCGCCCCGGCCGTGACCAGCCACAGCGCGGTGCCGGAGTCGGCGAGGGCGCGTATCAGGTCCAGGGTGGCGGCCAGTCCGGCGGGCACGGCGGGGTGTTCCGGGTGCGGGCCCTCGGCCAGGCCGAGCAGGGAGACCACCCCGGACGCCGTACCGGCCTCGGCCGCTATGACGTCCGGGCCGAGCACCCGGACGTCGGCACCGGCGCGGGTGAGCGCGGCGGCGCAGTCCTCGGCCAGGGCCAGTCCGGCCGGGCTGACGACCAGCCAGGTGCCGGTCAGCACCGCCCCGGTCGCCTCGACCGGACGCCAGCCCACGGTGTAGCGCCGGCCGTCGGTGGTGGTGGCCGCCTCCTGCGCGGCCCGCCAGGCGGCCAGGGCGGGCAGTACCTCGGCGAGCGGTTCGGCCGGGACGCCGAGCAGGCCGGCCAGCGCCTTCGGGTCACCCGGGTCCACGGCCGCCCAGAAGGCGCCGTCCGCCGCGTCGGCGCCGGTGCGCTCCGGGGCGGCGAGCCAGTAGCGCTGCCGCTGGAAGGCGTACGTGGGCAGGTCGACCGGGGCGGGCGGCGGGCCGTCGAAGGCGGCGGCCAGCCGCACCGGCAGCCCGGCGACCTGCGCCTCGGCGACGGAGAGCAGGAACCGGCCGAGGCCGCCCTCGTCGCGGCGCAGCGACCCTACGACGGTGACCTCGTCCAGCGTCTCGTCGATCCCGGGCGCCAGCACCGGGTGCGGGCTGACCTCGACGAACCCGCGGTGGCCCTGCTCGGCCAGCGCGCGCACGGTGTCTTCGAAACGGACGGTTCGGCGCAGGTTGCGGTACCAGTAGCCGGCGTCCAGCGCGGCCGGGTCGGCCCAGTCGGCGGTGACCGTGGAGAACATCGGCACGCTCGCCGCGCCCGGCCGCACCCCGGCGAGGGCCTCGACCAGTCGCGCCTCGATGCGCTCCACCTGCGGGGAGTGCGAGGCGTAGTCCACGGCGATCCGGCGGGCCCGTACGGCGCGTTCGGCGCAGTCGGCCAGCAGCCGGTCCAGTGCCGCGGGGTCGCCGGAGACCACGGTGGAGGCGGGGCCGTTGACCGCGGCGACGGTCACCTCGCCACCGGCGGGCAGCAGCCCGGTCACCTCGTCGGCGGGCAGGGCGACGGACACCATCCCGCCGTGCCCGGTCAGTTCCTCGGCGATCAGCCTGCTGCGCACGCAGACCACCAGCGCGGCGTCGCGCAACGACAGGGCCCCGGCCACGCAGGCCGCGGCGATCTCGCCCTGCGAATGACCGACCACCGCGTCCGGCTCGACCCCGAACGACCGCCACAACGCCGCCAGCGACACCATCACCGCGAAGGACAC
>NZ_JBSFGB010000024.1:0-153356 GCF_053596375.1 Streptomyces sp. NPDC001709
CCCGGCACGGCCCCGGTGGCCGCGGCGGCGGGCGGCAGCCACGCCGTTCCCGCGCCGGCGGCCGGAGGCCACGGCGTCAACCACGACAAGTCCTTCCGCCCGCGCCGCCAGGACCGCCCCCAGGACTTCCTGGAGACCGGCGCCGCCTACGCGATGGACGCGACGGGCTTCCGCAAGCACCGGCACCGCTTCTTCGGCCGCACGGAACTCGTCCGCACCGACCCCGCGCGCGTGCTGGAGATCGACGACCCGCACGACCTGGCCCGGGCCCGCGCGCTCGCGCCCCTCTTCGACGCGGACCGCCCCGGTTCGCTGCCGACCGCCGACGACATCGACGCGGTCGTACTGGACTTCGACGGCACCCAGACCGACGACCGGGTGCTGATCGACTCCGAAGGACGGGAGTTCGTCTCCGTGCACCGCGGCGACGGACTGGGCATCGCGGCCCTGCGTCGCAGCGGCCTGAAGATGCTGATCCTGTCCACGGAACAGAACCCTGTGGTCGCCGCCCGCGCCCGGAAGCTCAAGCTCCCGGTGCTGCACGGCATCGACCGCAAGGACCTCGCGCTGAAGCAGTGGTGCGAGGAGCAGGGCATCGCGCCGGAGCGCGTGCTCTACGTCGGCAACGACGTCAACGACCTGCCGTGCTTCGCCCTCGTCGGCTGGCCCGTGGCGGTCGCGAGCGCCCACGACGTCGTACGCGGCGCCGCACGCGCGGTCACCACCCTCCCGGGCGGTGACGGCGCGATCCGAGAGATCGCCAGCTGGATCCTCGGCCCCTCTCTCGATTCCCTCCCCAAGTAAGGAAATCTCCCCCATGAGCAGCAACTCCCGCATCCGCACGTTCGGTTCACGCGAGGTCGGCCCCGGCCGCCCCGTCTACATCTGCGGCGAGATCGGCATCAACCACAACGGTGAGCTGGAGAACGCCTTCAAGCTGATCGACGTGGCCGCCGAGGCCGGCTGCGACGCGGTCAAGTTCCAGAAGCGCACACCGGAGATCTGCACCCCCCGCGACCAGTGGGACATCGAGCGCGACACCCCCTGGGGCCGGATGACCTACATCGACTACCGCCACCGCGTGGAGTTCGGTGAGGACGAGTACCGCCAGATCGACGAGTACTGCAAGGAGAAGGGGATCGACTGGTTCGCCTCCCCGTGGGACACCGAGGCCGTCGCCTTCCTGGAGAAGTTCGACCTCCCGGCCCACAAGGTGGCGAGCGCGTCCCTGACGGACGACGAACTGCTGCGCGCCCTGCGCGCGACGGGCCGCTCGGTCATCCTCTCCACCGGCATGTCGACCCCGAAGCAGATCCGCCACGCGGTCGAGGTCCTGGGCTCGGACAACATCCTCATGTGCCACGCCACGTCGACCTACCCGGCGAAGGCCGACGAGCTGAACCTCCGCGTGATCAACACGCTGGAGAAGGAGTACCCGAACGTCCCGATCGGCTACTCCGGCCACGAGACCGGCCTGCAGACGACGCTGGCCGCCGTCGCCCTCGGCGCGACGTTCGTCGAGCGCCACATCACCCTCGACCGCGCCATGTGGGGCTCCGACCAGGCCGCGTCGGTGGAGCCGCAGGGCCTGGAGCGCCTGGTGCGCGACATCCGGGTGATCGAGGCCTCCCTCGGCGACGGCGTGAAGAAGGTCTACGACTCCGAGCTGGCCCCGATGAAGAAGCTGCGCCGTGTCGCCGGCGTCGTCGCCGAGGCGGAGATCGCGGCCGCGGCCGGCGAGCCGGTCACGGTCTGAACCCTGGCCTCTTGATCCCCTGACGACGGGACGGTCGTACGCCGATGAGCCCCCGCGCCGGTCAGGCCGGCCACCCTCCCCGCACGCTCGCCTTCGTGGAGAGCCCGGTCCAGCTGCTGAACGTACTGGAGTGGGCGCATCTGCAGGGCCTGCGCGGCGCGGAGCCGGACCCGCTGCCGGACCCGGACCCGCTTCCGTCCGTGCCCGCGCAGGTGAGGCGGACGGTGGCCGGCGACCCGCCACCGGCCGGCGCGGACCTCACGGTCGTCGTCCTGTCCCCGACCGACCCCATGACCCGGGGCCAGCTGCGCCGTATGGCGGACCTGGCCCGGGACGAGGGGTACCGGGTGCGCTGGGAGGAGGCGCGGGGCGGCCCGGCGGCCCCGTTCCAGACGATCGGCGGGCTGACCGGGGCTCTGAGGCGGGCGGACCGCATCGTCATGGGAGACCCTTTCTCCCGCTATGTGCAACTGCTGCTGACCATCACCCGGGCCCGGGACCTGGTCGTGGTCGACGACGGCACGGCGACGATGGAGTTCGTCGCCCAGCTGGCGAAGGGCGAGCGCCTGGTCCGCTGGCACCGCAAGGGCGGCCGCCCGGGCGCGAGGGACCTGCTGTTCGCCCCGGTCTCCTCCTCGGCCCGCCGCCGCCTGACACCGAGCGCCCGCCGCCGGGTGGAGGTGTTCTCCTCCATGCCGGTGACGGAGACGCCGGACGGAGTGACGGTCACGGCGAACGACTTCTCCTGGACCCGCGCCCGCTTCGGCCCGCCGCGCATCACCAAGACCGCGGACATGGTCGGCACCTCCCTGGTGGAGACGGGAGTCGTGGACGGCGACCGCTATCTGGAGGCCGTCCGCGGCCTGGCCAGGGCCCACGGCGCGACACGCTACTTCGCGCACCGCAGGGAGAGCGCGCAGAAACTCCACCGCCTGGCGGCGGAGACCGGCCTGGAGATCGTCCGCCCGGACCTTCCCCTGGAGCTGATCGCCCGCAGGGGCCCGATCGGCCGTACGATCCTCAGCTTCCCCTCGACGGTCGTCCACACCCTGCCGCTGGCACTGGCGGGCACCGGGGTGCGGGTGGCGGTGTGCGACATCGACCCTTCCTGGCTGACGGAGACCGCCTCGCCGCGAGCGCAGGGGTTCCTGTCGGGGGTGACGGGGACGGCGCGGGACGTGCATCGGTTGGCGGCGGTGAGCATGGCTTAGGGATGCGTCGGCAGACCGTTGGGGTGAGGATCTTCTCGCGGTGGAACGCGCAGGTAGCGGGTTCGAGACGGCGACGCGAGAGGCACGATGATGACGGATACCCGACGCTGGCCCGACGATCCCCACGCCCCGGACTCGCCTGGGAACCGCGCGGCGCTGCGCGTGCTCGTACTGGCCGGATCGTCCAGGACCAGCTCCGTCAATTCACGTCTGGCCACGCTCGTCGCGCGACTCGTGGAGCGGGCCGGTGCCACGGCCGACCTGGCCCGTCTCCGCGACTTCGACACCCCCTCCTACGACGGGGACGTGGAGGAGGCCCAAGGGCCACCCGCGGGGGCCGTGGCACTGCGTGACCGCGTCCAGTCGGCCCAGGCTCTCGTCATCGCTTCCCCCGAGTACAACGCGTCGGTGCCCGGTGTGGTGAAGAACGCCATCGACTGGGTGTCCCGGTTCCGGCCCCAGCCCTTCAAGGACAAGCAGACGATGCTTGTCTCGGCCTCCCCCTCCATGGTGGGCGGCAACCGGGGGCTGTGGGCGCTGCGCGTCCCGCTCGAGCACCTGGGGGCCCGCGTCTACCCCGACATGTTCAGCCTGGCCAAGGCCCATCAGGCGTTCGCGGACGACGGTGACCTGCTCGACACCGGGCTGCAGGAACGGCTGGCCGAGGCCGTGGGCGCCTTCCTCGACCTGGTCGAGGCCGACACGCTCTACCTCTGCCTGCAGCGCCGCTGGTACGAGTTCCTCGGCGACAGCACGAGCGCACCCGTCACACAGCGGACCGAGGAGTGACGGTTCCGACCGGCTCTCCCGGCGGACCGGATCAGCTCGGTTCCTCGTCGGCATCCGCCGCGGCCATGATCGCGGTCTCGTACACGTCGACGACCTCTTCCACCGTCCGGTCGGTGTACTTCGCGAGGTCGGCGACCGCCGCGACCGCCCAGTTCGCCAACGACAGCGCGAAGGCCAGCAGTTCGTCCTCGCTACGAGTGCGCTTGACCGCCAGCAGGTAGGCCAGGTTCAGATAGGGCACGAGGTCGGGTTCCGCGACCTGCCTCCCGCTCGTCCGCACCATTTCGATCGTGGTCCGCGTCGCTTCCGCGCGGAGCGGCAGCAGCCGGTCCCGCTCGTCGTGAACCTCGCCGAGAAACTGCCGACGCTGGTGTTTCTCCATGCTGTTCCTCCCGGACTTCGTCCCTCCCCATGGTGCGGATCGGATGGGGGTGTTACATCCGGTTCGGTCCAACTGTGCGGCTTGTTGGGTCCTTCAGGGCCGTGCGGCCAAGCGACGCATACGCGTCTCGACGTGGGACACCGACCCGGCGCCGCCCGAACCGCCGTGCCCCTTGCCGGGGTTGGTGAAGGCTCGCGCGGAGTACCGGGGGTGGCGTAAAGAGGGGCGCGTCGTCAGCCCACCGCGCGTTTCACCAGGGCCGCGATCCGGGCCTCCACCTCAGCCGTCACCTCGGTCAGGGCGAAACCGGTCGGCCACATCGGGCCCTCGTCCAGGTCGGCCTGGTCGCTGAAGCCGAGGGTCGCGTAGCGCGACTTGAATTTCTCCGCGCTCTGGAAGTGGCAGACGATCTTGCCGTTCAGTGCGTAGGCGGGCATGCCGTACCAGAGCTTCGGTGCCAGGGCGGGGGCCGTCGCGGTGATCACGGCGTGGACGCGCTCGGCCATGATCCGGTCCGCGTCCTGCATCTCGGCGATCTTCGCGAGCACGTCGGCCTCCGTCTGTGCCGCCTTCTCCGCGGCCGAGGTGCGGCGGGCCGAAGTCTTCAGCTCCCGGGCGTGCTCCTTCATCGCGGCCCGCTCCTCGGCCGTGAACCCCTCGTAGGCGCTGCTGTCGGTGCCGGTCATGGCAGATTCCCCCTTGAATCCTTGAATCGCTGAATCGCTGAATGCCTGAAACTCTGTGCTCTCCCTGAGCAGTCCCTGAGCGTGGATCTTGGGTCGGGAGATTACCCCGGCCCACTGACAAACGGCACCGCTCAGCCTTCGCCACCCGGCCTGCGGACCAGTACGAACGCCCGTGCCCACTTCTCCTCCCCGGCCGGCTCCCGCCGTACCGTCGCCACCAGCTCCAGGCCCGCCTCCGTCAGCAGCCGGGTGATCTGCTCCGCGGTGCGCCAGTAGTAGTCGAGGTCGATCTCGTGGCCGAAGCGCTCCGGCAGGTGGAGGTGGCCGGGCTCGGGGGCGGTCTGGAAGGCGAGGAGGGCGTGGCCGCCGGGCCGCAGGGTGCGGTGGAATTCCGCGAAGGCCGCCGGCAGGTGGGTGTCGGGGACATGGATCGTCGAGTACAGGGCGAGGATGCCGCCCAGGGTGGCGTCCGGCAGGTCCAGGGACGTCATCGAGCCCACGTGGAAGCGCAGTTGGGGATAGGCCTCGCGGGCCAGGGCCACCATGGCGGGGGAGAGGTCGACGCCGAAGGCCGGGACGCCCAGCTCGTCCAGGAGCGCGGTGACGTGGCCGGGGCCGCTGCCGAGGTCGGCCACGGGGGCTGTGCCGTGCCCGGTGACCAGCTCGGCGAAGGCGGTGATCAGGGTGCGGTCGAGGGGGTGCCAGTCGCCGGCCGGGAACTGGGCCGCGTAGTCCTTCGCGATCGCGTCGTAGGAGGTACGGGTCGTCTGGAGGAAGGTCTCGGTCACGGGTGCGGAATCTACCGGCGGGGAGCGCCGGGCGGGGTCCGGTTCGTGGACATGGCGAGCGTGAGTGCCGTGAGGCGTGGTATGCGTGGAAGGAGAAAGAAGGGTTTTACCCATCAGAGTCCGCCGCCATGCGTCCGCCGGTCAGATTTTCTTCCCCTAACGGGCTGAACTTTTGTTGATCGAGGGGTAGTTGACCTACCGGGCGTCCTACCCTTCAGAGGGTGAAGCAATTGATGTCCCTAGAGTCCGAGGCCGGCCTCGCGGGGGATGTGCTCCCCGGTGTGCTGAGCGAAGCCCTGCACGCCGAACTCGTCGCCTTCCGTCGCGACTTGCACATGCACCCTGAGCTGGGCAATCAGGAGTTCCGCACGACCGCCGCGATCAAGGAGCGGCTGGAGCAGGCAGGGCTTCGGCCCCGGGTGCTCGCCAAGGGGACCGGACTCGTGTGTGACATCGGGCTCGCGGAGGGTGAGCGGCCGGCCGTACCGCTGCTCGCACTGCGCGCGGACATCGACGCCCTGCCCATCCCGGACACCAAGAGTGACTGTCCGTACCGGTCGACCGTGCCCGACCGGGCGCATGCGTGCGGTCACGATGTGCACACGACCGTGGTGCTCGGCGCCGGGCTGGTCCTCGCCGACCTGCACAGCAAGGGACTGCTGTCCCGGCCGGTGCGGCTGCTCTTCCAGCCCGCCGAGGAGGTGCTGCCCGGCGGCGCGCTGGACGCCATCGAGGACGGGGTGCTGGCCGGGGTCGGGCGGATCCTCGCCGTGCACTGCGACCCCCGGGTCGACGCCGGGAAGGTCGGGCTGCGGCACGGGGCGATCACGAGTGCGTGCGACCGCCTGGAGGTGGCGCTGAACGGACCCGGCGGGCACACCGCGCGGCCGCATCTGACCACCGACCTGGTCACCGCCGTCGCCCGCGTCGCCGTGGACGTCCCCGCCGTGATCGCCCGCCGCGTCGACACCCGCGCCGGCCTGGTGATGACCTGGGGGCGGATCGAGTCGGGGCACGCGCCGAACGTGATCCCGCAGCACGCCGAGCTGTCCGGCACCATCCGCTGCCTGGACCTGGAGGCCTGGCGGCAGGCCCCCGACATCGTGCACGCGGCCATCGACGAGGTCGCCACCCTGCACCGCGCCAAGTCCGAGATCACCTACGTACGCGGAGTGCCGCCGGTCGTCAACGACAAGGAGTCCACCGACCTGCTGCGCCGGTCGATGGCCGCACGGCGCGGCCGGGACTCCGTCGAGAGCACCGAGCAGAGCCTCGGCGGCGAGGACTTCTCCTGGTACCTGGAGCAGGTGCCGGGAGCCATGGCCCGCCTCGGTGTGCGCACACCGGGCGAGCGCACGGTGCGTGATCTGCACCAGGGCGACTTCGACGCCGACGAGCACGCGATCACGGTCGGCGTGGAGATGTTCACGGCGGCCGCCTTCCTGGAGCCGAACGGCGTATAGGGCTGAGGCCGCGGCCCCTGCGGGGGCCGTTCCCCTGACCGGCGCAACACACTGGTAAGCCATTCGTGCACGGGGCGCAACAGGGCCATGAGAGGGATGAGAGTCCGAGTTCAGACGCTGTTTGCCTCGAATCGATAACGGCTTCGCGAGAGGGTTTTTTGCGACATCTACGCGCGTTACGATGCCGCGAAGCCGACGCCGACGGGGCGTTCCGGCTCGAGCACTGGCATGGTGCTCACATCAAGCGCCGACACGGCGCTCAGGTCAGGTGAAGGAGCCTCCCGTGCGCCGGGTAGCCAAGCTTTCCGCTGCGTGCATCGCCACCGCAGCACTCGCCGTGACTGCCACTGCCTGTGGCAGCACCTCCTCCGACAACAACACCGCCTCCTCCCCCTCCGGCGGCGGCAAGGGTGTCAAGATCGGTCTCGCCTACGACGTCGGCGGCCGTGGTGACCGCTCCTTCAACGACTCCGCCGCGCGCGGTGCCGACAAGGCCCAGAAGGAGTTCGGCGGCTCGATCAAGGAGCTGACCGCCAAGACCTCGGACACCGAGGCCGACCGCGAGCAGCGCCTGTCGGACCTTGCGGACGCCGGCTACAACCCGATCATCGCCGTCGGTTACGCCTACGCCCCGTCCATGACCAAGGTCGCCGCGAAGTACCCGAAGACCAGCTTCGGCATCGTCGACTCGGTCGTGAACGCCAAGAACGTCGACAGCATCACGTTCACCGAGGAGCAGGGCTCCTACCTGGCCGGTGTCGCCGCCGCGCTGAAGACCAAGACGAAGCACGTCGGCTTCATCGGCGGTGTCGACGTCCCGCTGATCAAGAAGTTCGAGGCGGGTTACATCCAGGGCGTCCACGACACCAACCCGAAGGTCAAGGTCGACAGCCAGTACCTGTCGCACGGTTCGGACACCTCCGGCTTCGCCAGCCCCGACAAGGGCAAGGAGGCCGCGCAGGGCATGCTCGACAGCGGCGCGGACGTCATCTACTCGGCGGCCGGCTCCTCCGGCAACGGCGCGATCGAGGCCGTCGCCGGCAAGAAGGGCGCCTGGGCGATCGGTGTCGACTCGGACCAGTACAACATCCCGGGTCTGGCCAAGTACAAGAACGCGATCCTGACCTCGATGGTCAAGAACGTCGACGTCGGTGTCTACGACTTCATCTCGTCCGTCCACGACGGCAAGCCGCTGACCGGCACCAACACCTACTCGCTCGCCAAGAACGGTGTCTCGCTGGCCACCAGCGGTGGCTTCATCGACGACATCAAGTCCCAGCTGGACGCCGCGAAGAAGAAGATCGTCGACGGCCAGATCAAGGTCAACACCACCAAGTGACCTGACGGGACCCCGAAGGATCCGCAACGGATTCCGCGGGGTCCCACCGGACGGCTTGCGAGGGTTCGCCTCGGAGTCCGCCGGACCTGGGCTCGGCGCGGGGGCGCCTTTCGTGAGGCCCCCTCGCCGAGCCATAACAATGTGTCAACTCTACGCGTGTAGCGCGGAGTTGCCGCGCTAGCGTCGCCGACGCCCGCCACCTCCCCCACGCAGCCCCTTTCCCCGAGGAGAGTGCGCCATCAACGCGTCCAGCCCTCCCGCTGCCGTCGAACTGCGCGGCATCACCAAGCGCTTCCCCGGCGTCGTCGCCAACCGCGACATCGACATCACCGTTCGCACGGGCACCGTCCACGCCCTGTGCGGTGAGAACGGCGCCGGCAAGTCCACCCTGATGAAGATCCTCTACGGCATGCAGCAGCCGGACGAGGGCACCATCACGGTGGGCGGCGAACAGGTCACCTTCCACAACCCCGGCGACGCCATCGCCCGCGGCATCGGCATGGTGCACCAGCACTTCATGCTCGCCGACAACCTCACCGTGCTGGAGAACGTCGTCCTCGGCGCGGAGAAGCTGTACGGCATCGGGGGCAAGGCCCGCGCCAAGATCAAGGAGATCTCCGACGCGTACGGCCTGAACGTCCGCCCGGACGTGCTCGTCGAGGAGCTGGGCGTCGCCGACCGCCAGCGCGTGGAGATCCTCAAGGTCCTCTACCGCGGCGCCAAGACCCTCATCCTGGACGAGCCCACCGCGGTGCTCGTGCCGCAGGAGGTCGACGCGCTCTTCGACAACCTGCGCGAGCTGAAGTCCGAGGGCCTCACCGTCATCTTCATCTCCCACAAGCTGGGCGAGGTACTGGCGGTCGCCGACGAGATCACCGTCATCCGGCGCGGCACCACCGTCGGCACGGTCGAGCCGCGGGGCACCACACCCAAGCAGCTCGCCGAGCTGATGGTCGGCAGCGAACTGCCCACCCCGGAGACCGAGGAGTCCACCGTCACGGACGTCCCGATGCTGAAGCTGGAGGGGCTGCACCTCGCGCAGACCGACCTCGAAGGCATCGAGCGGATCATCCTGGACCAGATCTCCTTCACCATCCACAAGGGCGAGGTCCTGGGCATCGCCGGTGTGGAGGGCAACGGCCAGTCCGAGCTGGTCGAGGCGATCATGGGCATGCGCCATCCGGACGCCGGTGTCATCACCCTCGACGGCACCGACATCTCCCGCGCCCCCACCCGCGACCGCCGCGAGTCCGGCATCGGCTACATCCCCGAGGACCGCCACCGCCACGGCCTGCTCCTCGAGGCCCCGCTGTGGGAGAACCGCATCCTCGGCCATGTCACCGAGCGGCCCAACGCGCGCGGCGGACTGCTCGACATCAAGGCGGCCCGCGCCGACACCGAGCGGATCGTCGAGGCCTACGACGTCCGCACCCCCGGTATCGACGTCACCGCGGCCTCGCTGTCCGGCGGCAACCAGCAGAAGCTGATCGTCGGCCGCGAGATGAGCCACAACCCCAAGCTGCTCATCGCCGCCCACCCCACCCGCGGTGTGGACGTCGGCGCACAGGCCGCGATCTGGGACTACATCCGCGAGGCCCGCCGCGAGGGCCTGGCCGTACTGCTGATCTCCGCGGACCTGGACGAGCTGATCGGGCTCTCCGACACCCTGCGGGTGATGTACCGCGGCCGCCTGGTCGCCGACGCCGACCCCGCCACGATCACCCCCGAAGAGCTGGGCTCCGCCATGACGGGTGCGGCCACCGGCCACCTGGAGCACACAGAGGACGACGAGCGATGAACAAGCTGACCCAACGCATCGACAAGGAGCGGCTGCTCCTCGGCATCGCCGCGCCGCTGCTGGCGGTCGTCGCCGCGCTCGTCGTCACCACCCTGGTGATCCTCGCGACCGGCAAGAACCCCGGCGACGCGTTCAGCGACATGGTGACCTACGGCTTCGCCAGCGACAGCCAGGTCTACATCCTGAACAAGGCGACGACGTACTACCTCGCGGGTGTCTCGGTGGCCATCGGCTTCCGGATGAACCTGTTCAACATCGGTGTCGACGGCCAGTACCGGCTCGCCGCGTTCATCGCCGCCGTCCTCGGCGGGGCGCTGACCCTGCCGGGCTGGCTCTCCATCCTGCTGATCCTCATCTGCGCCATGGCGACCGGTGCCCTGTGGGCGGCCATCGCCGGCGTCCTCAAGGTGACCCGGGGCGTCAGCGAGGTCATCTCGACCATCATGCTGAACTCGATCGCCACCGCGATCATCGCCTACCTGCTCCAGCCCGGGAAGCTGGGCGAACTCCAGCAGGGCGGCACCCTGGTCTCCACCAAGCCGCTGCCGTCGGACTCGTACTTCTTCACCATCGACACGGGCCCGGCCGGCATCCTGGACGGCTTCATCATCGTCGCCGTGATCGTCGGCCTCGCCTACTGGTTCGTGCTCGGCCGCACCCGTTTCGGCTTCGACCTGCGCACCGTCGGCCAGTCCGAGAGCGCCGCCGCCGCGAGCGGTGTGTCGGTGAAGAAGATGGTCGCCACCAGCATGATCATCTCGGGCGCGGTGGCCGGCCTGGTCGGCATGCCCACGCTGCTGAACGAGAGCCACCAGTACGACAACAGCTTCCCCACCGGTATCGGCTTCACCGGCATCGCCATCGCGCTGCTCGGCCGCAACAACCCGGTCGGCATCGCGCTGGGCGCCCTGCTGTGGGGCTTCCTGGAGCGCACCACCAACCACCTGGAGTTCCAGGGCTACGACAAGGAGATCCTCGGCGTCATCGAGGGCGTCATCGTCCTCTGCGTCGTGATCGCCTACGAGGTCGTACGACGCTACGGCCTCAAGCGCCAGCAGCAGAAGGTCGGCGCGGAACTCGCCGCTCAGGCCGCCGCGACGAAGAAGCAGGAGGTGGCGTGATGACTGCCACGATGACCGACACGCCGCCGCCCGCGGCGCCCAAGGCGGCGGGAGCGCCGCAGCGCACGGGCCGCTCCCTCGGCCAGATCCTCTTGATCGTCGCCGGTGCCCTGCTGCTCGTCTCCGCCGTCCGTATGATCACCGGCTCCGACTCGCTCGACTCCGCCGGCCAGGTCGGCGCCGCGCTCGGCCTCGCCGTGCCGATCGGCCTCGCCGGCCTCGCCGGTCTGTGGTCGGAGCGGTCCGGCGTGGTCAACATCGGCCTCGAGGGCATGATGATCCTCGGCACCTTCGGCGCCGGCTGGATCGGCTGGCAGACCAGCCCGTGGCTCGGCCTGCTGATGGGCATCGCCTTCGGTGTCCTCGGCGGTCTGGTGCACGCCGTCGTCACCGTCACCTTCGGCGTCGACCACATCGTCTCCGGTGTCGCGATCAACCTGCTCGCCCTCGGCGCCACCCAGTACCTCGCCAAGCTGTTCTTCGCGGGCGGCAAGGCCGCGAGCGCGGGCGGCAACCCCAAGCAGTCCCCGCCGGTCGACTCGCTGCCCCAGGTCACCGTGCCCGGCCTGTCCAGCGGCCTGCACTCGATCGAGAACCACCACTGGTTCCTGATCTCCGACATCGCGGGCATCCTCGGCGGTCTGGTCACCAACCTGTCCGTGGTGACGATCCTCGCCGTGCTGCTGTTCGTCGGCAGCTGGTGGCTGCTGTGGCGCACCCCGTTCGGTCTGCGGCTGCGCTCCTGCGGCGAGAACCCGACCGCCGCGGAGTCCCTCGGCGTCAACGTCTACACCTACAAGTACGCGGCCGTGGCCGTCTCCGGCGGCCTCGCCGGCCTCGGCGGCGCCTTCCTGGCGCTGGTCACCTCGCACACGTACCTGGAGGGCCAGACCGGTGGCCGCGGCTACATCGGCCTCGCGGCGATGATCTTCGGCAACTGGCGTCCGGGCGGCCTCGCGATGGGCGCGGGCCTGTTCGGCTACTCCGACGCCCTCCAGCTGCGCAACGGCGGCGTGACGGTCCACGCCCTGCTGCTCCTGCTGGTCGTCCTGCTCGCCGTCCTGGCGGGCTGGAAGCTCTACAAGAAGGCCGTGTGGCAGGGCGCGCTCAGCGCCGTCATGGCCGCGCTGGTCCTGGTCTGGTACCTGCTGACGGACGAGGTCCCGAGCGACTTCGTCGGCGCCACCCCGTACGTCGTCACGCTGCTGGTGCTCTCGCTCTCGGCGCAGCGCCTGCGGATGCCGAAGGCGGACGGCATGCGGTACCGGAAGGGCCAGGGCAAGTGACGACACCGGCCGCCGGGTTCGACTGGGAGGCGCTGCGGGAGGTGGCGCGCGAGGCGATGTCCCACGCGTACGCCCCCTACTCCGGCTTCCCGGTCGGTGTGGCGGCCCGGGTCGACGACGGCCGCACCGTCACCGGCTGCAACGTGGAGAACGCCTCCTACGGCCTCGGCCTGTGCGCCGAGTGCGGCCTGGTCTCGGACCTGCAGCGCACGGGCGGTGGCCGCCTGACGCACTTCACCTGCGTCGACGGCACCGGCGGCCTGCTGGTCCCGTGCGGCCGCTGCCGCCAGCTCCTGTACGAGTTCGGCGGCCCGGACCTCCTGCTGGACACCCCCGCGGGCGTCCTCCCGCTGTCCGAGATGCTGCCCCAGGCCTTCGGCCCGGACCATCTCACCAAGTAATGCCGTACGGCCCCCCTGCCCCGCTCGCAGGGGGGCCGTGCACTTCGCACCTCCCGGAAGGAACCACACCCGCCATGGCCATGGACGCCATCTCCGTGATCCGCACCAAGCGGGACCGCGGCGAGCTGACCGACGAGCAGATCGACTGGGTCATCGACGCGTACACCCGCGGCGAGGTCGCCGACGAGCAGATGTCCGCGCTCGCCATGGCGATCCTGCTCAACGGCATGAACCGGCGCGAGATCGCCACCTGGACGGCGGCCATGATCGCCTCCGGCGAGCGCATGGACTTCTCGTCGCTGTCCCGCCCGACGGCGGACAAGCACTCGACGGGCGGCGTGGGCGACAAGATCACGCTGCCTCTGGCGCCGCTCGTGGCCGCGTGCGGGGCTGCCGTCCCGCAGCTCTCGGGCCGGGGCCTCGGCCACACCGGCGGCACGCTGGACAAGCTGGAGTCGATCCCGGGCTGGCGCGCGCTGCTCTCCAACGAGGAGATGCTGAACGTCCTGGACACGACGGGCGCGGTGATCTGCGCGGCGGGCGACGGCCTGGCCCCGGCGGACAAGAAGCTGTACGCGCTGCGGGACGTGACGGGAACGGTGGAGGCGATCCCGCTCATCGCTTCCTCGATCATGTCGAAGAAGATCGCCGAGGGCACGGGCTCCCTGGTGCTGGACGTCAAGGTCGGCACGGGCGCGTTCATGAAGACGATCGAGGACGCCCGCGAACTGGCGACCACGATGGTCGGCCTCGGCACCGACCACGGCGTGAAGACGGTCGCGCTCCTGACGGACATGTCGACCCCGCTGGGCCTGACGGCCGGCAACGCGCTGGAGGTCCGCGAGTCGGTGGAGGTCCTGGCGGGCGGCGGCCCGGCGGACGTGGTCGAGCTGACGCTGGCTCTGGCGCGCGAGATGCTGGAGGCGGCCGGGGTGAAGGACGCCGACCCGGCGAAGGCCCTGGCCGACGGCTCGGCGATGGACGTCTGGCGCCGGATGATCGCGGCCCAGGGCGGCGACCCGGACGCGGTGCTGCCCACGTCGAAGGAACAGCACGTCATCAAGGCGCCGTCCTCCGGTGTGCTGACCCGCCTCGACGCGTACGACATCGGCGTCGCGGCCTGGCGCCTGGGCGCGGGGCGTGCGCGCAAGGAGGACCCGGTGCAGGCGGGCGCGGGCGTGGAGATGCACGCCAAGCCGGGAGACACGGTGACCGAGGGCCAGCCCCTCCTCACCCTCCACACGGACACCCCCGAGCGCTTCGAGTACGCGCTGCAGGCGGTGGAGGGCTCGTACGACATCGCGGCACCGGGCACGGACTTCCAGGCGACGCCGGTGGTGCTGGAACGTATCGCCTGACCAGGGGATTTCTCTTTTGAGTGAACGGGACCGGTGGACCGCCGCCGGTCCCGTTCGGCATGCTGGGATCGGTGACGCACCGATAGGAGACCGCCATGAGCGCACTCACCGTGAGCCAGGACCCCGACCAGAACTGGGACGACCTCGTCCGGTACTGGGAGGAGATGGAATGGCCCGAGGGCAGCAAGGTGGAGATCATCGAGGGGATCATCACCGTGTCACCCACTCCCGCGTTCCGCCACAACGTGATCGCGGCCCGCATCCAGCGTCGCCTCTACTCCGTGATCCCTGAGGACTGGGAGATCTTCCAGACCCAGTCGATCGCCGTACCGTCACGGCTGGGCATGCTCATCCCGGACCTGCTGGTGACACCGGTGCAAGAGCCTCCGGAGACGGACTCCTACATCCCCGCAGCCCTCGCCGAACTCGTCGTCGAGGTGACCTCCAGGTCCAACGCGCGCCACGACCGCGTCAGCAAGGCCGCCGCATACGCCACCGCCGGGATCCCGCTCTACCTCCTTATCGACCGCTGGGCACCCGGAGGCCCCACCGCCACCCTCTACGGGGAGCCGAAGGGCGATGTCTACCGGGTCCTCAGCGCCGTGAAGTTCGGCGACCCCATCAAGCTCCCGGCACCGTTCGACATCACGATCGACACCAGCGAGTTCCCCGTCGACTGACCCGGCGTCACCCCAACACCGCCGCCACCCCCACCAACACCGGCACCGAAACCACCGTCGACAGCAGGATCGACTCGCGGGCCAGGCCCTCGGCCACGCGGTAGCGGCTGGCATAGGTGAAGAGGTTCTGGGCGGCCGGGAGGGCCGAGGTCACCACCACATCCAGCAGGGGCCCGCCGTGCAGGCCGAAGACGGCCGTCGCCAGCGCCCATGCCGCCAGTGGCTGGCCCACTGACTTCAACACCACGGACAACAGGACCAGTTGGCGGTCCCGGCCCCGGCCGGGGGCCGAACTGCCGTGCAGGGACATGCCGAAGGCCAGCAGGGCCGCCGGGACGGACATGTTGCCGATCAGGGTGAGGGGATTCATCAGCGGGCCGGGGATCGTCCAGCCCGCCGCCGACACCACGACCCCCGACAGCGAGCCCACCGCTATCGGATTCCGCAGCGGTGTGAGCAGGCGCCGCCACACCGTGCCCTTCTCGCCCATGCCGGACAGGTCCAGGACCGTCAGCGCGACCGGCGTCACCAGGACCACCTGGAAGAGCAGCACCGGTGCCACCAGGGACGCGTCGCCCAGGACGTACGCGGCGATCGGGATGCCGAGGTTGCCCGAGTTGACGTAACCGGAGCACAGGGCGCCGATCGTCGTACGGCCCACGCCCCAGCGGCGGACCGTGCCGATCGCCACGAAGAAACCGGCTACCGCCGCCGTGCTGAGCGCCGTCACCAGCAGCCGTGCCGAGAAGAGCACCGACAGGTCGGCGCGTGCCAGCGTCGTGAAGAGGAGCGCGGGACCGGCCACCGTGAAGGCCAGCCGCGTCAGCACCTCGCCACCCTGCGCGCCGAGCGTCCCGCGCCGCCCGAGCCCATAGCCCACCCCGATGACCACCGCGATCACCGCGAACCCGCTCAGCACCCCCGTCACACGCCCAACCCTCCGAGGAGGAGCGGGAACTGGTCAATGTGATCTGTGCCGATGGTGATCCGGGCCGATGGTGATCCGCGCCGTGGTGATCTTCGTCGATGAGTTCCGCCCGCCCCGCCGGTCTACCGTACGTGGACGCCAAGGAACCCGCCGTGCTCGTGCTGCCCGGCCCCGTCACCCGGGACGAGGTGGCGGGACTGTGCGACCAGGTGCGCGTGCTGCTGGCGGGGAGCGGGGGCCGGGTCGTCGTATGCGATGCGGGCGGGCTCGGGCCCCCGGGGCTGGCCGTCGTGGATCTGCTGGCGCGGCTGGAACTGGCCGCCCGCCGGGCCGGCGGGCGGATCCTGCTCCGGGATCCCGACCCGGCGCTACTCGCCCTGCTCGACCTCGTCGGGCTCCGCTTCCAGGTGGAGGGGCAGGTCGAAGAGGGGGAACCAGCGCTTGGAGTCGAGGAAGCAGTGGAAACCGGTGATCCGGCCGTCTGACAGCTCCAGCACCTGCACGGCCCAGGGGCTGAAGCCGCCTCTCTCCTCGTCCGGCTTGTAGTGCGCGAACCCCGGCAGGCCGTTGACCTGTACCGGAAGCAGCCGGGAGCCGGCACAGGACGCGCCGAGGGTGGTCATGAAACCGGTGATGTCGGACGGGCCGCGCAGCCACAGGTCGAACGGCGGCATCGTCATGATCGCGTCCTCGTGGAGCAACGCCGTCAGCGCCGTCATGTCGTAGCCCTCGAAGGCCTTCACATAGCGCTCGAGCAGCTTCTGCTGCCCCTCGTCCAGCGGGTCCGAGACCGCGCCTTCGGGGCCCGCGTCCGCGCGCTCGGCGAGTGTGGCCCGCGCCCGCTGCAGCGCGCTGTTGACCGAGGCGACCGTGGTGTCCAGCAGCTCGGCGACCTCGCTCGCCTTCCACGCCAGCACCTCGCGCAGGATCAGCACCGCCCGCTGCTTGGGCGGCAGTTGCTGCAGGGCCGCCATGAAGGCCAGCCGGACCGACTCCTTCGCGACGGCGGCCTCCGCCGGGTCGTCGACCGTCGGCAGCACCCGCGCGTCCGGCATCGGCTCCAGCCAGGTGCTGTCCGGGCGGGGCGCCAGGGCCGCCTGGGCCAGCGGTGTCGAATCCGTGAGGTCCATCGGCCGCGCCCGCTTGTTGCCCGCCGTCAGCATGTCCAGGCACACGTTCGTCGCGATCCGGTACAGCCATGAACGCAGCGAGGAGCGGCCCTCGAACTTCTCGTAACTCCGCCAGGCCCGCACCAGGGTGTCCTGCACCGCGTCCTCGGCCTCGAAGGAGGAGCCGAGCATCCGGTAGCAGTACCCGGTCAGCTCGGTCCGGTGCTTTTCCAGTGCGACGTCGAGTTCCGGCGTCGCTGTGCTGTTGCCCATCGTCCACCCACCCCTGTGGCCGTTCCCGTGGCGCACCTTCGCGCCACTTGGGAAGCTACCGCAGGGGACTGACAATGGCCCCTCGGGTACGAAAAGGCGCAGGTCGAAGGGGTGCCCCCGGTCAGAGCGCCTCAGTGAGCGTGCGCCACGAGTGTGCGCCGGGCCGCCACGGAGCCGAGGACCGTGATCGTCACGACGCCGACGATCGCCAGCAGGCCGACCCCCACCGTGCCGCCCCAGCCGTCCGCGTGGAAGGCCATCGCGCCGATCGTGCTGCCGGCGCTGGAGCCGATGTAGTACGTCGACTGGTACAGCGCCGAAGCCTGGGCGCGGCCGTGCGTGGCCGTCTTGCTGACCGCCGAGGAGGCCACCGCGTGGCCCGCGAAGAAGCCCGCCGTGATCAGTACCAGGCCCAGCAGCACCAGCGGCAGCGTGGGGGCCAGCGAGAGCAGCAGGCCCGTGGCCGTCGTACCGCCCGCCAGGTACAGCGCGCCCCGGCGGCCGAGCCGGCCCACCAGCCGGCCCGCCGTGGACGCCGACACCGTACCCACCAGGTAGACCAGGAAGATCGAGCCGATGATGCCCTGCGGCAACCCGAACGGCGCACCCGTCAGCCGGTAGCCGATCACCGTGTACACACCGCCGAACACCGTCATGAACAGCGCGCCGATCGCGTACAGGCGCCGCAGCAGCGGGTTGGCGAGGTGGTCGCGGACCGTGCCGAGCAGCACCCGGGGCCGCAGCGAGCCCGCCTTGAAGTGCTGCGGCGCCGGCAGCAGCAGCCGGAAGGCGATCGCGCAGGCCACCGCGATCACGCCGATCACGCCGACCGCGACCCGCCAGCCCCACTCCTGGGCCACCCAGCCGGTGATCACCCGGCCGCTCATACCGCCGACGCTGTTGCCCGCGACGAACAGGCCGATCGCCGTGACCAGCGCCTTGGGCCGGACCTCCTCGGCCAGATAGGCCTGCGCCGAGGCCGGCAGACCGGCCAGCGCCGTCCCCTGCACCGCCCGCAGCACCACCAGCGCGCCGATCGACGGCGCGAACGGCACCAGCAGTCCGACGGTGACCGCGACGGCCAGCGAGGCCGTCATCACCGTACGGCGGCCGTAGCGCTCCGACAGGGCGCTCATCGGCAGGACGAACAGCGCCAGTCCGCCGGTCGCGGCCGCCACGGTCCAGCTCGCCTCGCTCGCCGCGACGCCGAACTCGCCGGAGATCAGCGGCAGCAGGGCCTGCGTGGAGTACAGGAGGGCGAAGGTCGCGACTCCGGCGAGGAAGAGGGCGAGGCTCATCCGGCGGTAGCCGGGGCCGCCCGGAGTCATACGGGAGTCGGCAGCGGAGTCGGCGACGGGGACGGACGATACGGCGCCCACGATGGTGGACGCCCCGGTACTGGCGGGAGACATGCTTCGACCGTATGGACCGGCCACTCATCCGTCCAATGCATGGAATGGCCATAATCGTTCCCATGGCGCATCAGCAGAGTTCACAGGCTCGACTGTCATCGAACAGTGACACACAAGACATGTCTGCAATGTCGAGGGTGCTCGCTCCCCGCCTCGCCTACTTCGCCGGTGTGGCCCGCACCGAGCACGTGACCAGGGCCGCCCACGAGATGGACGTCCCGCAGTCCACCCTCTCCCGCGCGATGGCCCGCCTGGAGCAGGACCTGGGCGTCGACCTGTTCGCCCGCCACGGCCGCACGGTCTCCCTGACCACCGCCGGCCGCACCTTCCTCGCCTCCGTCGAACGCGCCCTCGCCGAGATCGAGCGGGCCGCCGAGGAGGTGCGCGCCGACGCCGACCCGGCCACCGGCAAGGTCGCCTTCGGTTTCCTGCACACCATGGGCGCCGAGACCGTGCCCGGGCTCCTCCACGCCTTCCGCGCCGACCACCCGCGCGTCCGCTTCAGCCTGGTCCAGAACTACGGCGAGGCCATGCTGGAACGCCTGCGCGCCGGCGAGCTGGACCTCTGCCTGACCTCCCCGGTGCCGGACGCCCCGGACCTGGTGGCCCGCCGACTGGACGAGCAGAAACTCCGCCTGGTCGTCCCCGCCGACCACCGTCTGGCCACCCGCCGCCGCATCCGCCTCGCCGAAGCCGCCGACGAAACCTTCGTCAGCCTGGAGCCCGGCTACGGCTTGCGCCGGATCTTCGACTCCCTGTGCCAAGAGGCCGGTTTCCGCCCCAAGGTCGCCTTCGAGGGCGAGGAGGCCGAGACCCTGCGGGGCCTGGTGGCCGCCGGGCTGGGCGTCGCCCTCCTCCCTCCGCCCACGGTGCCCCGCCCGGGCGTGGTCGAACTGACGGTCACGGCCCCACGGGCGGCCCGTGAAATCGGCGTGGCGTGGCTGGCGGACCGCCCGGACACCCCGCCGGTGGCCGCCTTCAAGAAGTTCCTGCTCTCACGAAGGGGCAACCTACTGCCGGCCTAAGGGCGATACCCGCCCCCGAAGACGGCAGATCCCCTCGAGTCCTACCGCTTCAAAGACCGCCCGAAGCCCACGGCCAACGGCATCCTCAAACCGATAGGCGGCGGAGCGGCAAGCGCATCCTCGACGGGGCGCGACACAGAGTGCCCGAACAACGCCCCCATCGTGAAGTCAACAGCCAGGCAGCCCACTTCATCCCGGTGACCATTAAATCCGTGGTCATCGGAATGCACTTCGAACCGGCACACCTCCCGATTCGTCTTCTTGGCCCGCGCGGCGAACCGGAACGACAACTCAGGATCGGTCCGTTCGTCATTCGTGCCGTGCACGATCAACACCCGCCGCCCCGCCAACTGCTTCACCGGCTCGGCGGGCGCGGCCACATCCTCCTCGGGCAGCCAAGGGGCCAGCGCCACAATGGAGTTGACGGCCTCGTGCCCGCCCGCCCGCAGCGCCGCCCGTCCGCCCATGTCCACCCCGACCAGGCACACGGGAACGTCTCCGTACCGTCGTACGACCTCGTCGGCCGCCCACTCCGCGTCCACCGCGAGGTGGGCCTCGCTGCCGTTCCAGCCCCGATAGCGGTAGTGGACGGTATGGACAGCCAGCCCTTCCGCCCGCCCCGCGCGGGCGAACCGGCGGCTCAGCGAGCGCAGCGTGACCGTCGCCCATACGGGGGACGGCCTGCGGGCGGAGACCTCCTCCCCGCCGGGGAGCAGCAGCACCGCTCCGCTCACCGCCGTCGGCAACGGGCCGACCGCCTTTCCCAGCCCGGCCGTTCGGGCCGTTGTCGCTTGCTGTCCCATGACAGAACAGTGTCAGAAGAGGCGGTGGACGAAACCCGTACGTGCGGTCACCGTTGCGTATCGACGGAAAAGTGCCCGGAAGCAACCGCCGCGTTCACCGGGCTCTCTACGCGCGTAGGCGTTAGAGTGCGGAAATGACGAGCCAGACTGCACCGACCGGGACCGTCCCGGCGAGTGTCCCGGCGCAGATTCCGACGCCGGACCAGATCCGCCGGGCGCCCAAGGTTCTGCTGCACGATCACCTCGACGGCGGGCTCCGCCCCGGGACCGTCGTCGAACTCGCCCAGGAAGCGGGTTACTCGGAACTTCCCGAGACCGATCCGGACAAGCTGGGCCTCTGGTTCCGCGAGGCCGCCGACTCGGGCTCGCTGGAACGGTATCTGGAGACCTTCAAGCACACCGTTGGCGTGATGCAGACCCGGGAGGCGCTGGTCCGGGTCGCCCGGGAGTGCGCCGAGGACCTCGCCGAGGACGGGGTCGTCTACGCCGAGGTGCGGTACGCCCCCGAGCAGCACCTCGACCGGGGGCTCACCCTGGAAGAGGTCGTCGAGGCCGTCAACGAGGGGTTCCGGCAGGGCGAGCGGCTCGCCCGGGAGAACGGCCACCGCATCCGGGTCGGAGCCCTGCTGACCGCCATGCGGCACGCGGCCCGCTCCCTGGAGATCGCCGAACTCGCCAACCGCCACCGGGACTCCGGCGTGGTCGGCTTCGACATCGCCGGAGCCGAGGCCGGCTACCCGCCCACCCGGCACCTGGACGCCTTCGAGTACCTCAAGCGCGAGAACAACCACTTCACCATCCACGCCGGCGAAGCCTTCGGGCTGCCCTCCATCTGGCAGGCGCTGCAATGGTGCGGCGCCGACCGGCTCGGGCACGGGGTGCGGATCATCGACGACATCGAGGTCCACGAGGACGGCTCGGTCACGCTCGGCCGGCTGGCGTCCTACGTCCGCGACAAGCGCATCCCGCTGGAGCTCTGCCCCAGTTCCAACCTGCAGACCGGGGCGGCGCCCTCCTATGCCGAGCACCCGATCGGGCTGCTGCGCCGGCTGCACTTCCGGGCCACGGTGAACACCGACAACCGGCTGATGTCGCACACGAGCATGAGCCAGGAATTCGAGCATCTCGTCGAGGCCTTCGGCTACACCCTCGACGATCTCCAATGGTTCTCCGTCAATTCCATGAAATCGGCGTTCATTCCTTTCGATGAACGGCTTGCGATGATCAATGACGTCGTCAAGCCCGGATATGCGGAACTGAAATCCGAATGGCTGTTTCAGTAGACGGCCTCCACCAGGGCTTCTGATGGTTCTGCGAGGTGAGGGCGGTTCGTCGGGTTCCGGGTTGTGAACGGAGCGTTCACAACCCGTCCGCATTTCGGTGTTTGCGGCGGGCTATCCGGCGTGTTTACGGTCGTGGAACGTTCATCGTTTTTGTTCCCCCCGTCCCCTCGTTTTCAAGGACGCAATTACCATGAAGCATTCCGCCGCCAGGACCCTCGGTGTCGCCGCTCTCGGTGCCGCATTCGCCGCCCTCGGCGCGGGCGCGGCCAACGCGGCCCCGGCCGTCCCGAACGCGACCCCGGCGCTGGACAGCGTCACCCGGACGCTGCCGACCGAGAACACCGGCATGGCGCAGCCGGGTGCCGTCGACGCCCTCACCCGCGGGCAGGACGCCCTCAGCCGGGGGCAGAACGCCCTGGGGGCCGGGATGGCCGCCACGCAGCCGGCCGTCGAGAACGCGCTGGCGGGCGGGCCGACCGGGCCGATCCACAGCCGCCTCGGCGCACTGCCGACCCAGGGGCTGCCCACCCAGGGCCTGCCCACGCAGGGCCTGCCGGTGAAGGGGGTCTCGCTCGGCTGACGCCGATTGCCCTACGACGCCGTCGGGGCGCCCCGGTCCGGTGCGGGAGCGCCCCGGCGGCGTCTGTCGTACGGCGCTCACCAGGCGGTACGCGTCTTGTCCTCCGCCGGCAGCAGGATCCACAGCGCTATGTAGAGCAGGAACTGCGGGCCGGGCAGCAGGCAGGACAGCAGGAAGATCACCCGCATCGTCGTCGCGGAGGTGCCGAAGCGCCGGGCCAGCGCTGCGCACACTCCGCCGATCATGCGGCCGTGGGTGGGACGGGCAAGGGCGGTCATGACGGCTCCTCCGTGGTCGTCGATTCGCTGTCCTTCAGCTGTCTTCGACGGTACGGGGACGAAGCGGGCGAAGCGTCACTCTACGGAGCTATCCCGACCCTGGGAATCGTCGGGGTACGCCCCTGAGAAAGGTCCTCCTGGACGGGGGCGGGCCGCGCCTCGCCGTGGTCGCGCAGCTGCCGCCGCAGCCGGGCGCGGCCCGCGGGTACGACGAGGAGGTGGGCCAGGATCACGCCGGCGGTGTTGAGCAGCAGCGAGTCGACGTCCACCACCCTGCCGGGTACGCCGGTCTGCAGCAGGGCGATGCCGACGGAGATCAGGGCGCCCGCGGCGGTCGTACTGATCAGGGAGGCGAGCGGGGAGACGGTGAGCCTGCCGTGTGCCATCGGCAGCAGTACGCCCAGCGGGGCGAGCAGGGCCAGGCCCTCGCCGATGCGTCTGGCGGCCTGCGGCCAGCCCAGCGCCAGGTCGGCCCGGATGCCGGCCAGCGGGTGCACGTTGGCGGGTGTCACCCAGGGCACGTCCAGGGGTCGCAGCATCAGCCAGGCGACGAGGGCCAGGTGGGCGACGAGGAGGACACTCCCGGTCACCCGGATGCGGATCGCGGCGCTGCCGCCGCCGATGGAGCCTTGACGCTGCACGACCCCCTAGACGCAACCCCGGGCACGATCGGTTCCGCAGCGGAACCCTTTGGTTGCCGTGCGCTGTGGCCGGGCGGGGGGTCGGGTCGCCTCGCCGGCGCCGGCAGGGTGCCGCTTTCCGCGGGACGGGCGCCGCCCCGAGCGGCACGACTGCCCGCGGCGAAACCCCGCTACCTCCCCGCGACCACAGTGGACGGCGGCTCCGTGTTGCCCGGGCGGTCGCGGACGTCGGTCGTGCACTCGTAGCGGCGGAGGAGGCCGGTGGCGGGGCCGCCCAGGATGACCGAGCCGTCGCCCTCCGCCGCGCCGGAGTCGGAGAGGGTGCACACCAGCTGGGCCAGGGCGTAGGAGGTGAGCCGGGACGGGGCCGTGCTCAGGTGGAGCGTGTCCTCCGGGTCCCGCGGGCCGGGGCCGCTCACGGTGAGGCCGCCCGGCACGTACGTCGTGTAGCCCGCGGAGCGCTCCGCTGCCGAGGGCGGCGCGGCGAGCTGGTCCAGGAGGCCCTGCGCCACGATCACCCGGCGCCGTGCGTCCGGGGTGCCCTCCGGGACGGGTACCGTCCGGTCCACGGCCACCAGGGACGCCCCGCAGAGCAGGAAGACCTGCACGGGCACGCCCTGCGCGGACTGCGTGGCCCGGTCCGGGCCGGCCAGCGAGCACGGCACCCGGGAAGGCGCCGCCCCGAAGTCGGTCGGCACCTCCGTGGCCCGGATGCCGCAGCCGGACAGCAGCAGGCCCAGGAGGGGCAGCGCCAGCAGGCGCCCTACGGTCAGGCGTCGTACGGTCATCACCCCTCCCTTCCTGAATTTCCAGAGCTTCCCGTGCTTCCGGAGCTTCCCGTGTTTCCCGGATTCCCCGGCGCGTCCTGGCCGGTCTTCCCGCCCTCGTCCGTCTCCTCCGTCAGCCGGGAGGCGTCCCGCGGCAGCCGCAGCGTGAACACCGCGCCGCCGTCCGGCGAGTTGGCGGCGGTGATCTCGCCGCCGTGGATGTGGGCGTTCTCCATGGCGATGGACAGGCCCAGACCGCTGCCCTCGGACCGCGGCCGGGACGCGCTCGCCTTGTAGAAGCGGTCGAAGACGTGCGGCAGGACGTCCTCGGGGATGCCCGGCCCGTGGTCGCGGACCTGGATCACCACCGAGTCGTCCGCCGCCCGCACCGACACCCGTACCGGCGACCCGCCGTGCTTGAGCGCGTTGCCGATGAGGTTGGCGAGGATGACGTCCAGGCGGCGCGGATCGAGGCGGGCGTGCAGGCCGCGCTCGGCGTCCAGCTCGACCGCGTCCAGCCAGGCCCGGGCGTCGATGCAGGCGGTGATCTGGTCGGCGAGGTCGACGTCGTCCAGGACCAGCCGGGCGGTGCCCGCGTCGAAGCGGGTCACCTCCATCAGGTTCTCGACCAGGTTGTTCAGCCGGCGGGTCTCGCTCACCACCAGCCGGACCGCGGGCTCGATCATCGGGTCGATGCCGCCGGCCTCGGAGTCCAGCTCCTCCTCCAGCACCTCCGTCACCGCGGTGATCGCGGTCAGCGGCGTGCGCAGCTCATGGCTCATGTCGGCGACGAAGCGACGCGAGGCGTCGTCCCGCGCGGCCATCTCCGCGACCCGTTTCTCCAGCGCCTCGGCCGCGTTGTTGAACGTCCGGGACAGGTCGGCGAGTTCGTCGGTGCCGGACACCCGCAGCCGGGTGTCCAGCTTGCCCTCGCCCAGCCGCGCCGCGGCGACCCCCAGCCGGTGCACCGGCTTCAGTACGGTCGTGGCGGCGGCCTGCGCGAGCAGCGCGGCGCCGATCAGCGCGAGCCCGGTGGCGATGCCCAGCGACCAGGCCAGCGAGTTGAGGTCCTTCGCCTCCGGCTCCAGGGACTTCGCCATGTAGCCGGTCGGACCCCCGCCGATCACCCTCGTACCGGCCACCAGGTACGGCGTGCCGTGCTCCACGATCCGCTGCCAGTACAGGTGGTACGGCTCCTTGTTGGAGTCCGTCACCTTCTGCCGCTTGTCGACGGCCGCACGCAGCGACTTGGGCACGTCCTCCAGCGAGAAGCCGTTGATGCCGCCCGAGTTGCCGTACACCGTCCTGCCGTCGGGGCCCGACGCGACCAGGAGCACGCTGAAGTGCTGGCTGCTGGCCGCCATCTGGCCCGCCGCGCGCTGCAGCTGGTCCTGGGTGGGGTGCTCCGGCAGCGCGCCCGCGCGGTTCTGCATCTCCTGCCGGAAGTCGCGCAGCACCGCGTCCTGGGCACGGGTGAGCACCGCCTCCCGGTTCAGCCAGTAGGCGATGCCGGATGCCGACACGGCGGCCGTGAGGGCCACCAGTGCGAAGACGACGACCAGGCGCAGCCTGAGGCTGGTGAACCTGAGCCGCGACAGATTTCCCTTGCGCCCCGCGGCCCAGCCGCGCAGCCCCCCTTGCTTGTCGGTCACTGAGGAGTGTCCAGGCGGTAGCCGACACCACGGACGGTACGGATCAGGGTCGGCGACGACGGAACGTCCTCGACCTTGGCGCGCAGCCGCTGCACACACGCGTCCACCAGGCGCGAGTCGCCCAGGTAGTCGTGCTCCCACACCAGCCGCAGCAGCTGCTGGCGGGACAGCGCCTGACCGGGCCGCCGGCTCAGCTCCAGCAGCAGCCTGAGCTCGGTCGGGGTCAGCTGCAGATCCTCGCCGTTCTTCGTCACGGTCATCGCCGACCGGTCGATGACGAGGCCGCCGAACGTCGCCGAGTCGCTGGACTCGCGCTCCCCGCGCCGCAGCACGGCCCGGATCCGGGCGTCCAGCACCCGGCCCTGGACGGGTTTGACGACGTAGTCGTCGGCGCCGGACTCCAGCCCGACCACCACGTCGATGTCATCGCTGCGCGCGGTCAGCAGGATGATCGGCAGCTGGTCGGTGCGCCGGATGCGCCGGCACACCTCGAAGCCGTCGATGCCGGGCAGCATGACGTCCAGCACGATCAGGTCGGGCCGCTGTTCGCGCAGCAGCTTCAGACCGTCCTCACCGCTGGCAGCGGTCGACACCCGGTGTCCCTGGCGCGTCAGGGAGAGCTCCAGGGCCGTGCGGATGGCGTCGTCGTCCTCGATCAGCAACAGGGAAGGCACGGGCTCATTCTGGCCCATGGACGGCCTGTCGTACGACCCGCAGACACCGGGCCTTCCCTACCGCCACCATCTGTGCACTTCCTGTGACCGACCTGGCCCGGACCCCTGTGACAGCTCTGTGACAGTCGGCGGACACGGCCATGAAGTCGCCCCGGCAGTCTTTTGGGCACGGGCAGGACGGCCAGCCGAGCCGGCCCGGGCAGGACCGAACCACCGGAAGTCCACGACGGGGAGCGCGAGATGAACACGCTGCACAGCATCAGCACCAGCGCCGTAATCACGCGACTGCACGACGTGAACCGGGGTTCCGAGAAGTCCGGTGCCGTGAGCGGGCGGGGGTGCGCTCGCGGCGCCGGGCGTCAGCACACCGCGTACATGACGGTGGTTGACGCGCACACGGGGGACACGCACGGGGGAACGTCGTACAGGGAGGACTCGGGGGAGCAGCGCCGTTCCCTGACGGAGGCGGAGTTCACCGCCTACGTCCAGGAACGCCGCGCCTCCCTGTACGCCACCGCCTACCACCTGACCGGCGACCGCTTCGAGGCCGAGGACCTGCTGCAGAGCGCGCTGTTCTCGACGTACAAGGCGTGGGACCGGATCAGCGACAAGGCCGCGGTCGGCGGGTACCTCCGCCGCACCATGACCAACCTGCACATCAGCGCCTGGCGGCGCCGCAAGCTCAACGAGTACCCGACCGAGGAACTGCCGGAGACGCCCTCCGACACGGACGCGATGCGCGGCACCGAGCTGCGCGCGGTCCTGTGGCAGGCGCTGGCCCGGCTGCCCGAGCTCCAGCGCACCATGCTGGTCCTGCGCTACTACGAGGGCCGCACGGACCCGGAGATCGCGGAGATCCTCGACATCAGTGTCGGCACGGTGAAGTCCAGCATCTGGCGGTCGCTGCGCCGGCTGCGGGAGGACGAGGTCCTCAGCTTCGGCCGTGACGAGGAGGACGCCTTCGGCGAACTGGTCGCCTGAAGGTCAGGGGTCACTGGGGGGTGACCCGAGGGGGAGAACACGGGGGAACGGGGGACGGAAGGACCCCACCGGGGGATGGGGTCGACGGGGGAAACCGGGGAGGGGCAACGGGGGAGCGGAAGAAGCGGGGCTGGAGGGCCGGGGGGCCTGTCCAGTCCCGCTTTTCGCGTGGTACGACCCCTACGCCACCGTCTGCCGACGCGCCTGCCGCCCCGCCGCCGCGGCCGCCAGCCGCCCCAGCGCCTCGTCGCGGTCGCACGGATGCGCACCCAGCGACACCTGGCGGGCGACGATCGAGCGTTCCGCGCGCATCAGCCGCCAGCCGCGGCGCAGCAGGAACGGCACCGACTTGCGGCCCTCCTGCAGATCCCGCAGGAAGCGTCGGCGGAAGGTGGTGACCGGCCCGCGGCTCAGGCACAGCGCGTCCGCGAGCACGCCCAGTTCCCGGCAGCGCTCGACGATCTCCGCCGCGAAGATGCCCTCCGCGAGGAACAGCGGGGTACGCCCGATGTGCAGCGTCTCCTCGCCGGTACGGGCGCTCAGCGCGATGTCGTACACCGGCACCGGCGTCGAGCCCGTCGCGCACAGCCGGGCGATGGCCGCGACGGCGACCTCCGCGTCCCAGGACTCCGGGTGGTCCCAGTCGATGTCCGAACTCCCCTGCACCAGCGGCAGAGTCGGGTCGTCACCCTCCTTGTAGAAGTCGTCCAGGCGCAGGACGGGGAGCCCGGAACGGGCGGCGACGAGGGACTTGCCCGAGCCCGAGGGACCGCACAGCAGCACGACACGGGCGGGTGACGGGGGATGAATGCTCACGGAACACCAGTTTGACGCATGGCGGCCCGCCTGCCGACCCCGCGGGTCGGCTTTTGAGCGTGACTCCCGCCTCAACTACCCTTCGTGTCGACAGTTTCACCCTGAGTATCAGAAGGTGACCCCGCATGACACGACACGCGTCCCCCCTCAACCACACCGCGCGGCGCGCCCTGATCGTCCTCGCGACCGCCTCGGCGGCTCTGGGTGCGGGGGTGGCGACGGCATCCGCGGACGCCGCTCGCGTCCCGGACGTGCCCCGGCCCGCCTCGCTCGGCACGATGACCCCGCAGGCCGGCACCCAGGTGCCGGGGCTGACCAGCTACGCCGCGACCCCCGTCCAGGCCCTCCAGTACACCCCGCTCGGTCACCCGGTGGACACCGGCGATCTCTCCGGCCTGACCGGTCCGATCGCCCGGGCGAGTGCGTTCGGCGCCATGCCGGCGCTCGAAAAAGGGGTGGGGGGCGTGCTGGGCGGCCTGGGCGGGGCGGACGACTGACCGCGGACGGGAGAGCGGTGAACGGGACGAGAGAGCCGTGAACGAGAGAGCCGCGTCCTCCCCGGACGGGGGGAGGACGCGGCTCTCGGTCCGTAGGGCGGGCTCAGTAGGACGAGCCGGACGCGCCCAGCGACCCCGTCGGGTGCCAGACCGTCTTGGTCTCCAGGAACGCCGTCAGCCGGTCGGTGCCCGGCGTCTCGAAGTAATCCACAGCCTGTGGGCGGAGCACCCGCTTCAGATTGTCGGCCGCCGCGATCTCCAGCTCCTTCGCCAGCTCCTCGTCCGCCCCCGCGAGGTCGATCGCGTTGACGTCCTGGTGCGCGGCCAGCGGCGCCGCGAGCTCCGCCGTACGGCCGGACAGGACGTTGACCACGCCGCCCGGCACATCGGAGGTGGCCAGGACCTCGCCGAGGGAGAGGGCCGGCAGCGGGGCCTTCTCGGAGGCGATCACGATCGCCGTGTTGCCGGTGGCGATCACCGGGGCCACGACCGAGACCAGCCCGAGGAAGGACGACTCCTGCGGGGCCAGGACGGCCACGACGCCCGTCGGCTCCGGGGAGGAGAGGTTGAAGTACGGGCCCGCGACCGGGTTGGCGCCGCCGACCACCTGGGCGATCTTGTCGGTCCAGCCGGCGTACCAGACCCAGCGGTCGACGGCCGCGTCCACCACCGCGGCGGCCTTCGACTTCGACAGGCCCTCGGCGTCGGCCACTTCCCGGACGAACTGGTCCTTGCGGCCCTCCAGCATCTCCGCGACGCGGTAGAGGACCTGGCCGCGGTTGTACGCCGTCGCGCCGGACCAGCCGCCGAACGCCTTGCGCGCGGCGACCACCGCGTCACGGGCGTCCTTGCGGGAGGACTGGGGGGCGTTGGCCAGCCACTTGCCCTTCGAGTCGGTCACCTCGTACACCCGGCCGCTCTCGGAACGCGGGAACTTCCCGCCGACGTACAGCTTGTAGGTCTTGAACACCGACAGTCGTGCATCAGACATCGAGGTACGCCTCCAGGCCGTGGCGGCCGCCCTCGCGGCCGAAGCCCGACTCCTTGTAGCCGCCGAACGGCGAGGTCGGGTCGAACTTGTTGAACGTGTTGGACCAGACGACACCGGCGCGCAGCTTGTTCGCGACGGCGAGGATCCGCGAGCCCTTCTCGGTCCAGATGCCCGCCGACAGGCCGTACTGCGTGTTGTTCGCCTTGGCGACCGCCTCGTCCGGCGTGCGGAAGGTGAGGACCGACAGCACCGGGCCGAAGATCTCGTCGCGGGCGATGGTGTGCGCCTGGGTGACGTTCGTGAAGAGCGTCGGGGCGAACCAGTAGCCGGAGGAGGGCAGTTCACAGGCCGGGGACCAGCGCTCGGCGCCCTCCGCCTCGCCCCGGTCGGCGAGCGCGGTGATCCGGGCCAGCTGCTCGGCGGAGTTGATCGCGCCGATGTCGGTGTTCTTGTCCAGCGGGTCGCCGAGCCGGAGGGTCGAGAGCCTGCGCTTGAGGGAGTCGAGCAGCTCGTCCTGGACCGACTCCTGCACCAGCAGACGGCTGCCCGCGCAGCAGACCTGGCCCTGGTTGAAGAAGATGCCGGTGACGATGCCCTCGACGGCCTGGTCGATCGGGGCGTCGTCGAAGACGATGTTGGCGCCCTTGCCGCCCAGTTCGAGGGTGAGCTTCTTGCGGGTGCCGGCGACGGTCCGCGCGATTTCCTTGCCCACGGCGGTGGAGCCGGTGAACGCCACCTTGTTGACGTCCGGGTGCGCGACGAGCGCGGCGCCCGCGTCGCCGTAGCCCGGAAGGATGTTGACGACACCCCTGGGCAGGCCGGCCTGGCGGCAGATGTCCGCGAAGAAGAGCGCGGAGAGGGGGGTCGTCTCGGCGGGCTTGAGCACCACCGTGTTGCCGGTCGCGAGGGCCGGGGCGATCTTCCACGCCAGCATCAGCAGCGGGAAGTTCCAGGGGATGACCTGGCCCGCCACGCCGAGCGGCCGCGGGTTCGCGCCGAAGCCGGCGTGGTCGAGCTTGTCGGCCCAGCCCGCGTAGTAGAAGAAGTGCGCGGCGACCAGGGGGAGGTCCGCGTCCCTCGTCTCCTTGATCGGCTTGCCGTTGTCCAGCGTCTCCAGGACGGCCAGCTCACGGCTGCGCTCCTGGATGATGCGGGCGATGCGGAACAGGTACTTGGCGCGCTCGGAGCCCGGCAGCGCCGACCACTTCTCGAAGGCCTTGCGGGCGGCCTTGACCGCGCGCTCGACGTCCTCGGCGCCTGCCTGGGCGACCTCGGAGAGGACCTCCTCGGTCGACGGGCTGACCGTCTTGAAGACCTTGCCGTCGGCCGCGTCGGCGAACTCACCGTCGATGAACAGGCCGTAGGAGGGGGCGATGTCGACGACCGAGCGGGACTCGGGCGCCGGGGCGTACTCGAATGCGGAAGACCGCTTTTCCGTGATCTTTTCGGTCATGGTGATCAGTCCACCGTCACGTAGTCGGGGCCGGAGTAGCGGCCGGTGGCCAGCTTCTGACGCTGCATCAGCAGGTCGTTCAGGAGCGAGGAGGCGCCGAAGCGGAACCAGTGGTTGTCCAGCCAGTCCTCGCCGGCCGTCTCGTTGACCAGGACGAGGAACTTGATCGCGTCCTTGGTGGTGCGGATGCCGCCGGCCGGCTTCACGCCGACCTGGATGCCGGTCTGGGCGCGGAAGTCCCGCACGGCCTCCAGCATCAGGAGGGTGTTGGCCGGGGTCGCGTTGACGGCAACCTTGCCGGTGGAGGTCTTGATGAAGTCGGCACCGGCCAGCATGCCGAGCCAGGAGGCGCGGCGGATGTTGTCGTACGTCGACAGCTCGCCGGTCTCGAAGATGACCTTCAGGCGGGCGCTGTCGCCGCAGGCCGCCTTCACGGCGACGATCTCGTCGTACACCTTCAGGTACTTGCCGGCGAGGAACGCGCCCCGGTCGATGACCATGTCGATCTCGTCGGCGCCCGCGGCGACGGCGTCACGGACGTCGGCCAGCTTCACGTCGAGGGCGGCGCGGCCGGCCGGGAAGGCGGTGGCGACCGAGGCGACCTTGACGCCGGAACCGGCGACGGCCTCCTTGGCGACGGCCACCATGTCGGGGTAGACGCAGACGGCCGCGGTCGTGGGGGTCGTCCGGTCCGTCGGGTCCGGGTGGACCGCCTTGGCGCCGAGCGCCCGGACCTTGCCCGGGGTGTCCGCGCCTTCCAGCGTCGTCAGGTCGACCATCGAGATGGCGAGGTCGATGGCGTACGCCTTCGCGGTGGTCTTGATGGAACGGGTGCCGAGAGACGCGGCGCGCGCCTCCAGGCCGACCGCGTCGACGCCGGGCAGCCCGTGCAGGAAGCGGCGCAGCGTGCTGTCGGACGCGGTGACGTCAGCGAGAGCGTGTGCTGTGGGTGCAGTGGTGGGCATGGTCACCAGACGAGCATATCTACGCGCGTAGCGGATGTATAGCCCCGGTGCTCATCTCCTGTCCCGAGATCACGGATGAGCGCCGGTTCCGGGGTGCCTGGCGGTACGGCCGCCGGTGTCATGCAGACTTGCCCCATGACCACCCCCGACCACCAGTCACCCGCGTCACAGCCCCCGGTCCCCACCGCCAAGGACCGGGTCTACCGCTCGCCCATGGCGCTCGCGGGCGGCGTGCTGCTGCTGCTCGTCGTCGGCTGGCTGGGCTTCGACGCGCTGTTCCAGGGCCATGGCCGTACGCCGTGGCTGGCGCTCGCCGGGATGATCCTGGCCGTGCCGCTGGTGACCGCCTTCACGCTCCGCCCTGCGGTCTTCGCGGGCGAGGACCGGCTGCGGATCCGCAACCCGTTCCGGGTGATCCGCCTGCCCTGGGGCGAGGTCGCCTCGCTGCGCTCCGGCTACTCCAACGAGGTCGTCGCGAAGTCCGGCCGCAAGTACCAGCTGTGGTCCGTGCCCGTCTCGCTGCGGGCCCGCAAGAAGGCGGAGCAGCGCAAGTCGCGGGCGGCGGCGGAGGCGGCCCGCGGCGGTGCGGCGCCGCGCCGCGGCCTCGGTTTCGGCGGCATGGGCGGCTTCGGCGGCGCGGACGTCCCGACCGGGTCGACCCGCGCGGAGGCCGACCAGGTCATGGACGAGCTGCGGGAACTGCTGGAGCGGCGGGGCGAGGCGGAGTCGGCGCAGGGGGAGGTCACGGTGCGGTGGGCGTACGAGGTGATCGCACCGGCACTGGCGGGGGCGGTGCTGTTCGCGATTCTGCTGGCGACGGGGTGAGGTCGGCCGGGGTCTTGGGTGGGTGAGTGCCGGCCGGCGTTCGTAGGCGGCCGTTGGGCCGCCCGTTTCCTGGCCGCTGTCGTGCTTCCACGGCTCGCCTCAGCCGGCCGGACCTGTGGCGCGAGAGGCAGGGGGTGCCCCGGACCGGGCACCCCCTGCCGTCGTACGGCTCAGATGCCTGCCGCCGTCGACAGGTCGCGCTTGATCGTGGTGAGGAGTTCGGTCGCGCGGGTGTGGGCGGCCGGGAGGTCGGTGTGGGTGGCGACCGGGACCACGACCTCCAGGTAGCACTTCAGCTTCGGTTCGGTGCCGCTCGGGCGGACGATCACCCGGGCGCCGTCGAGGGTGTAGCGCAGGCCGTCCGTGGGCGGCAGCTTGTCCGTGCCCTGGGTGAGGTCCTCGGCGCGGATGATGGGCAGGCCCGCCAGCTCCGTCGGCGGCTGCTCGCGCAGGCGGCGCATGGCGTCCGCGATGAGGGAGAGGTCCTCGACGCGGACCGAGAGCTGGTCGGTGGCGTGCAGGCCGTGTTCCACGGCGAGGTCGTCGAGGAGGTCCAGGAGGGTGCGGTTCTCCGACTTCAGCTGCGAGGCCAGCTCCGTGATGAGGAGGGCCGCCGTGATGCCGTCCTTGTCGCGCACGCCCTCGGGGTCCACGCAGTAGCCGAGGGCCTCCTCGTAGCCGTAGCGCAGGCCGTCCACGCGGGCGATCCACTTGAAGCCGGTCAGTGTCTCCTCGTAGGGGAGGTTCGCCTTCCCGGCGATCCGGCCGAGGAGGGAGGAGGAGACGATCGACTCGGCGAACACGCCGGTCGCGCCCTGGCGGACCAGGTGGGCGGCGAGCAGGGCGCCGACCTCGTCGCCGCGCAGCATGCGCCAGTCGGCGCCGTCCTTGACGGCCACCGCGCAGCGGTCGGCGTCGGGGTCGTTGGCGATGACCAGGTCCGGGTCGCTCGTACGGGCCTGGGTGAAGGCCAGGTCCATCGCGCCCGGCTCCTCCGGGTTCGGGAAGGCGACCGTGGGGAAATCGGGGTCCGGGTCGGCTTGCTCGGCCACCAGCACCGGCTCCGGGAAGCCGGCGCGGGCGAACGCGGCGAGCAGGACGTCCTTGCCGACGCCGTGCATGGCCGTGTAGACGGTGCGGGCGGTGCGGGGGGAGCCGGGGGCCAGGACCGCGTCCGTGCGGGCGAGGTAGGCGTCCAGGACCGTGTCGTCCAGGGTCTCCCAGCCGGAGTCCGGGCGCGGTACGTCGTCCAGGCTCGCGATCGCGTCGATCTCGGCGGCGATCTCCGCGTCGGCGGGCGGGACGATCTGGGAGCCGTCGCCGAGGTACACCTTGTAGCCGTTGTCCC
Organism: Streptomyces sp. NPDC001709; assembly: GCF_053596375.1. NCBI lineage: Bacteria > Bacillati > Actinomycetota > Actinomycetes > Kitasatosporales > Streptomycetaceae > Streptomyces > Streptomyces sp. NPDC001709. Next base: position 34,360 of record NZ_JBSFGB010000024.1, read on the forward strand.
GGGGCGGGTTGTGGCTGGCGGTGACCTCCACGCCCGCGACCGCGCCGAGGTGCCGTATGGCGAACGCGAGCACGGGGGTGGGCAGGGGGCGGGGGAGTACGGCCGCGCGCAGGCCGGCGCCGGTCATCACGGCGGCGGTGTCGCGGGCGAAGTCGGCGGACTTGTGGCGGGCGTCGTAGCCGATGACGACGAGGCCGCCGGTCTGGCCGTTCTTCTTCAGGTACGCGGCGAGGCCGGCGGCGGCGCGGATGACGACGCTGCGGTTCATGCGCATGGGGCCGGCGCCGAGTTCGCCCCGCAGGCCGGCGGTGCCGAACTGGAGCGTGCCGCTGAAGCGGGCCGACAGTTCCTTGATGTCACCGGCGTCGATCAGCTTGCCGAGTTCGTCGCGAGTCTCCTGGTCGGGGTCCTCGGCGAGCCATGCGTTGGCCTTGCTGATGAGATCGTCGTGCACCTTGGGATCAACCTCTCCGTGTTTGCCTGGTCCACTGGGGGCTCAGCCCCCAGTGCCCCGTTTGCCCCGTTACCGGCGCGGCAGCGCCCGCGTCCGCTTACAGCTTCCCGAGTACCTGTCCCAGCAGCTCCCCCATCCGGGCCGCCGAGTCGCGGCCGGCCTGGAGGACCTCCTCGTGGTTGAGGGGCTCGCCGGTCATGCCGGCCGCGAGGTTGGTGACCAGGGAGATGCCCAGGACCTCGGCGCCGGCCTCGCGGGCGGCGATGGCCTCGAGGACCGTGGACATGCCGACCAGGTCCGCGCCGATGACGCGGGCCATGCGGATCTCGGCCGGGGTCTCGTAGTGCGGCCCGGGGAACTGGGCGTAGACGCCCTCCTCCAGGGTGGGGTCGATCTCCTTGCACAGGGCGCGCAGGCGGGGGGAGTAGAGGTCGGTGAGGTCGACGAAGTTGGCGCCGACGATGGGGGACGTCGCCGTCAGGTTGATGTGGTCGCTGATCAGGACCGGCTGGCCGGGGCGCATGCCCTCGCGGAGGCCGCCGCAGCCGTTGGTGAGGACCACGGTCTTGCAGCCTGCCGCCACGGCCGTGCGGACGCCGTGGGCGACGGCGGCGACGCCACGGCCCTCGTAGTAGTGCGTGCGGCCCAGGAAGACCAGCGCGCGCTTGTCACCGAAGGAGTACGAGCGGATCTTTCCGCCGTGCCCCGCGACGGCCGGCGGCGGGAAGCCGGGCAGCTCGGTGACCTGGAACTCGACGTCGGGTGCGCCCAGGGCGTCGACGGCCGGAGCCCAGCCGGAGCCCATCACGAGGGCGACGTCGTGGGTCTCGGCGCCGGTCAGTTCGCGCAGGCGCGCGGCGGCGGCGTCGGCGGCGGCGTAGGGATCGCCCTGGATGTCGTCCGGAAGAAGAGATGCGTTCACGTCGACGAGAGTAGCTCGTCTTCGCCTACGCGCGTAGATGACAGAGCACACGGGATGGGGATCGTTGCCTTGTCGTTTCCAACGAAGGCTGCGGCACAAGGGGCGCCCGCGCTTGTTCGCGACTGGTCAACAGGGGCGCTTGCGGAGTTCCATCACATAGTCGTGCGGCGCCCCGGCGGACTCGGCCGCGTCGGCGATCTCGCCCAGATAGCGTGCCGAGGGCAGGCCGCCCTCGTAGCCGTTGAGGACGTACGTCCACGCCGCCTCCTCGCCGTCGAGGGTGTGCACGCGCACGCGTACCCGGCGGTAGAGGTCCATGCCCACGCCCTCCCACCGGTCGAGGGACTCCTCGTCCATGGGTGCGATGTCGTACAGGCCGACGAAGACCTGCGCGAGCGGATCCTCGACGATCGTCGCCAGCGCGCCGTCCCAGCCCAGCTGCTCGCCGCCGAATGTCAGCCGCCAGCCGTTCAGCCAGCCCGTGGCGCGCAGCGGGGAGTGCGGGGCGCGGACGGACATCAGCCGTGCGTCGAGGTTGCCGGCGTAGGCGGCATAGAGCGACATGCAGAGAGGGTACGGCAGGGGGAACGCGAGTCACTGTTGCCCCAGTGGAAGCTTCCGTGCGCCCCCGGGCAGTGGCACCTTGAAGCGTGCGGGACAATGGAGTACGTGACTCGGATCGTGATCATCGGTGGCGGACCCGGCGGATATGAAGCGGCCCTGGTGGCCGCCCAGCTCGGTGCGGAGGTGACCGTCGTCGACTGCGACGGTCTGGGCGGAGCGTCGGTACTGACCGACTGCGTGCCGTCGAAGACGCTCATCGCTACGGCCGAGGTGATGACCACCTTCGATTCGTCGTACGAAGAGCTGGGGATCATCGTCGCCGACGACACGCCGCCCCTGGAGCAGGCCGCCCGGGTCGTCGGGGTCGACCTCGGAAAGGTCAACCGGCGGGTGAAACGGCTCGCGCTCGCGCAGTCGCACGACATCACCGCCTCCGTCACGCGCGCCGGCGCCCGGGTCATGCGCGGGCGCGGACGGCTGGACGGCATGCAGGCCCTCGACGGGTCCCGGAAGGTCGTCGTCACCGCCGCCGACGGCACCGAGGAGACCCTCACCGCCGACGCCGTCCTCATCGCCACCGGTGGTCACCCACGCGAGCTGCCCGACGCCCAGCCCGACGGCGAGCGCATCCTGAACTGGACCCAGGTCTACGACCTCAACGAGCTGCCCGAAGAGCTGATCGTGGTCGGCTCCGGTGTCACCGGTGCCGAGTTCGCCGGTGCCTACCAGGCCCTGGGGTCGAAGGTCACGCTCGTGTCCTCCCGCGACCGCGTGCTGCCGGGCGAGGACCCGGACGCCGCCGCCGTGCTGGAGGACGTCTTCCGGCGCCGTGGCATGAACGTGATGGCCCGCTCCCGTGCCGCCTCCGCCAAGCGCGTCGGCGACCGGGTCGAGGTGACGCTGGCCGACGGCCGGGTCATCACCGGCTCGCACTGCCTGATGGCCGTCGGTGCCATCCCGAACAGTGCGGGGCTCGGCCTGGAGGAGGCCGGCGTCAAGCTGCGCGACTCCGGGCACATCTGGACCGACAAGGTGTCCAGGACGACCGCTCCCGGCGTGTACGCGGCCGGTGACGTGACCGGTGTGTTCGCCCTCGCCTCCGTCGCCGCCATGCAGGGCCGTATCGCCATGTACCACTTCCTCGGCGACGCGGTGGCCCCGCTGAACCTGAAGACCGTCTCCTCTAACGTCTTCACCGACCCCGAGATCGCGACCGTCGGATACACGCAGGCGGACGTGGACGCGGGCAAGATCGACGCCCGGGTCGTGAAGCTGCCGCTGCTGCGCAACCCGCGCGCCAAGATGCAGGGCATCCGCGACGGCTTCGTCAAGATCTTCTGCCGTCCGGGTACGGGCATCGTGGTCGGCGGTGTGGTCGTGGCGCCCCGCGCCTCGGAACTGATCCACCCCATCTCGATCGCCGTCGACAACAATCTGACGGTCGAACAGATCGCGAACGCCTTCACGGTGTACCCCTCCCTTTCGGGGTCGATCGCGGAGGTGGCCCGGCAGCTGCACACCCGCAAGGCGGGCGTGGAGGCCTGACGGCGGACGCCAACTCCCCGTTGTTCACGGGGAGTTGGCGCCTGTGTGGACGGTGCAGTCGGGGCAGATGGGTCCTATACCACTTCCCGCCCTGCCATGCGAACAACTTCTGTTATTCGGCGCAAACTGCTGAAACCAGACGGTCGCTGGGGTTACTGTCAGTTTCGTGTTCGCTGCTGAACGTCGCCAATTGATCCTCGAAATGGTGCGAGCGAACGGTGCCGTGTCGCTCCGTGAGCTCGCCCGCGTCGTCCAGACCTCCGAAGTGACCGTACGGCGTGACGTGCGCGCACTGGAGGCCGAAGGACTCCTCGACCGCCGGCATGGCGGTGCGGTACTGCCGGGCGGGTTCACGCGAGAGTCCGGGTTTCCGCAGAAGTCCCATCTCGCGACCGCCGAGAAGACGGCCATCGCCGACCTCGCGGCGGGCCTCGTCGAAGAGGGCGAAGCCATCGTGGTCGGCGCGGGTACCACCACGCAGGAGCTGGCCCGCCGGCTCGCGCGGGTGCCCGGCCTCACGGTCGTCACCAACTCCCTCCTGGTCGCCCAGGCGTTGGCCCATGCCAACCGGGTGGAGGTCGTGATGACCGGGGGCACCCTGCGCGGCTCCAACTACGCCCTGGTGGGCTCCGGCGCGGAGCAGTCCCTGCAGGGGCTGAGAGTGTCGAAGGCCTTCCTGTCGGGGAGTGGTCTGACGGCGGAGCGGGGGCTGTCCACGTCCAACATGCTGTCGGCGTCCGTGGACCGGGCGTTGGTGCAGGCCGCAGCGGAGGTCGTGGTCCTCGCCGACCACACCAAGCTCGGCACGGACACCATGTTCCAGACCGTGCCGACCGACCTCATCACCCGCCTGGTCACCGACGAGCCGCCCGCTCACGACGACCGTGCCGCCACCGAGTTGCAGGCCCTTGCCGACCAAGGGGTGCAGATCGCCGTGGCCGGGGCGAACGGAGCAGCCCCTTCGGGGGGTGAGCAGGCCCCGGCGCGGCGAGCCCCACTGCCGGGGCCGCGCAGGGGCATGGCGCTCCGCTCGGGGGCGGGGTTCGGGGAGCCGACGGGTCCTGAGCGGGGGCGCGTCGCTGATCTGCGGCGGCGTTAGCTTGCCAGGCTCGCTTGGGTTCGGTGCCTGAGCGCCGTGGGGCTGTGGTCCGTCGGCGTGTGCGGGCTCTTTGTGGTTGCTCGCGCAGTTACCTGCGCCCCTTGGGCCCGCTGACCCTTAGGGAGTCAAGTCCCCCCGCAAGCCTTGGAAATGACGACGCCCGGCGGACCGAAAGGATCGGTCCGCCGGGCGTCTTTGTGAATCCTGCCGTCAGTCCTTGATCTCGCAGATCGCCGCGCCCGACGTGATGGACGCGCCGACCTCGGCGCTCAGGCCCTTGATGGTGCCTGCCTTGTGGGCGTTGAGGGGCTGTTCCATCTTCATGGCCTCCAGGACGACGACCAGGTCGCCCTCCTTGACCTCCTGGCCCTCCTCGACGGCGACCTTGACGATGGTGCCCTGCATCGGGGAGGCGAGGGTGTCGCCGGAGGCCACGGGGCCGGACTTCTTGGCCGCGCGGCGCTTCGGCTTGGCGCCGGCCGCGAGGCCCGTGCGGGCCAGGGACATGCCGAGGGAGGCCGGGAGGGAGACCTCCAGGCGCTTGCCGCCGACCTCGACGACGACCGTCTCGCGGCCCGTGTCCTCCTCCGCCTCGGCTTCGGCCGCGGCGGCGAAGGGCTTGATCTCGTTGACGAACTCGGTCTCGATCCAGCGGGTGTGGACCGTGAAGGGGTCCGTGGAGCCGGTCAGTTCGGGGGCGAACGCCGGGTCCCTGACCACCGTGCGGTGGAAGGGGATCGCCGTCGCCATGCCCTCCACCTGGAACTCGTCCAGGGCGCGCGCGGCCCGCTCCAGGGCCTCCTTGCGGGTGCGGCCCGTGACGATCAGCTTGGCGAGCAGGGAGTCCCAGGCGGGGCCGATGACCGAGCCGGACTCCACGCCCGCGTCCAGGCGGACACCGGGGCCGGACGGCGCGGCGAACTTGGTGACCGTGCCCGGGGCCGGGAGGAAGTTGCGGCCCGGGTCCTCGCCGTTGATGCGGAACTCGAAGGAATGGCCCCGGACGGCCGGGTCGTCGTAGCCCAGCTCCTCGCCGTCGGCGATGCGGAACATCTCGCGCACGAGGTCGATGCCGGTGACCTCCTCGGTCACCGGGTGCTCCACCTGGAGGCGGGTGTTGACCTCCAGGAAGGAGATCGTGCCGTCCTGGCCGACGAGGAACTCGCAGGTGCCCGCGCCCTCGTAGGCGGCCTCCTTCAGGATGGCCTTGGACGCGCGGTACAGCTCGGCGACCTGCTCGTCGGAGAGGAACGGCGCCGGAGCCTCCTCCACCAGCTTCTGGTGGCGGCGCTGGAGGGAGCAGTCACGGGTCGATACGACGACCACGTTGCCGTGCTTGTCGGCCAGGCACTGGGTCTCCACGTGCCGCGGGCGGTCCAGGTAGCGCTCGACGAAGCACTCGCCGCGACCGAAGGCGGCCACGGCCTCGCGGACCGCCGACTCGTACAGCTCGGGGACCTCTTCGAGGGTGCGGGCGACCTTCAGACCGCGGCCACCGCCACCGAAGGCGGCCTTGATCGCGATCGGCAGGCCGTGCTGCTCGGCGAAGGCCACGACCTCCTCGGCACCGCTCACCGGGTCGGGCGTACCGGCCACCAGGGGCGCGCCGGCGCGCTGGGCGATGTGGCGGGCGGCAACCTTGTCACCGAGGTCACGGATGGCCTGCGGCGGCGGGCCGATCCAGATCAGGCCCGCGTCCAGGACCGCCTGCGCGAAGTCGGCGTTCTCGGAGAGGAAGCCGTAACCCGGATGGATGGCGTCCGCGCCCGACTCGCGTGCCGCGTTCAGGATCTTGTCGATCACCAGGTAGCTGGTCGCCGGGGTGTCACCGCCCAGGGCGAACGCCTCATCCGCGGCGCGGACATGCAGAGCGTCCCGGTCCGGGTCGGCGTAGACGGCCACGCTCGCGATCCCGGCATCCCGACAGGCCCGGGCCACGCGGACAGCGATTTCGCCACGGTTGGCGATGAGCACCTTGCGCACGATTGAGGCTCCCTCCTTGAAACAAGCCGAGTTTAGGGACTGCCGACACGGCACTTCGACCCGTCCCCAATGGTGAGCTTGCCCACACGGAGCGTGATTCGAGGCTCGCTCGACCCGCGAAAAGCCTTGTCGCACCTTGGTACGCAGGGCTCCTCCCGGAAACCCTAGCCCGGTCATGTGGTCAAGGTCTCTGTGAGAGCGTGCTGCGGCCCACTCTGTTTCTTTGTCGAGTCCCTACGAATGGCCCAATGATTCTTTGCTGCCGCGCGAACCCTTGTCCCAGGGTTTACCCGTTAGTAGCGTTCATGACGACTCGTACGTACCTGGAGTAACAGTCGCGGGCTAGAGAGCTTGAGAGTGGGTGGGGACCGGTGGTGCGCAGACCGGTGGCATGGGTCGTGGCGATCGTCCTCCTGGTGGAGGCGTTCTTCATCGCGGCGCTGAACTGGTTCCTCGGCGTGGTCGTCGACCGGCAGGACATGTCCCTGGCCGGCCTCGACCCGTCCGTGATGGCGACGTCCTCGAAGATCGGCGGCGTCGTCTTCGGCCTCTACTTCGCGCTGTGCGCGCTGGTGGCCGTCCTGGTCGCGATACGCAACCGCGCCCCCGCGGGCTTCGGCCGCGTCCTGCTGATCAGCGTGGCGGTCGTCCACGGCCTGCTGGGCGCCTTCGCCTGGAGCATGGTCGGCTGGACGGCGTTCCTGTTCCTGATGGTGGTGCTCGGCCTCGTCGTCCTGCTCCTGATGACGTACGACGCCGCGGGCGGCCAGGAGGAGGCCGGCCCCGGCGGCGGTGCGGGGCAGGGCGGCGACCCGAAGGCCGAGACCGAGCCCGCCACGCCCCCGGACGCGGGGGCCGCACCGGGGAGCCGTACGGGCGCTCCGCAGGACGGGGACGCGGAGCCGCCGCAGGACTCCGTGCCCGCCCAGGTCACTCGCCCGGTGACCACAACTCCGTGATACCGACGCCCAGTTCGGCCAGCAGCTTGCGCACCAGGGGCAGGCTGATGCCGATCACATTGCCGTGGTCGCCCTCGATGCCCTCGATGAACGGCGCCGAACGGCCGTCCAGGGTGAAGGCCCCGGCGACGTAGAGCGGTTCGCCGGAGGCCACGTACGCCGCGATCTCCTCGTCGCTGGGCTCGCCGAAGCAGACGACGGTGGAGGCGGTCCCGGACACGTACCGCTTGGCCTCCGTGTCCCAGATGCAGTGCCCCGTCTGGAGGGTCCCGGCGCGCCCGCGCATCGCCTTCCAGCGGGCGGTCGCCTCCTCGGGGTCGGCGGGCTTGCCGAGGGCCTGCCCGTCCAGCTCCAGCACCGAGTCGCAGCCGATCACCAGGGCGCCCTGCACCTCCGGCTTCGCCGCCACGACCGAGGCCTTCGCCTCGGCCAGGGCGAGCGCCAGCTCCGCGGGGGTGGGGGCGGTGAGGGCGTCCTCGTCGACCCCGCTGACGATCACCTCGGGGTCGAGGCCGGCCTGTCGGAGGAGGGCCAGGCGGGCGGGGGACTTCGAGGCGAGGACGAGTCGCCTGCGGCGCGTAGACCTGCGGTGCGTAGCAGTCATGCGGTCAGGTTAGCCGTGGGGTGCCGGTCGGCTCACCTCAGGCCGATCACGATCATGATCAGGATCATGGCCAGGGCCATGAGAAAGCCGAGCCGCCGAAGCATCGCCTGCGCTTCGCGCAGGTCCTTCGGCGGCTCGTCTTCCGGGTCTGACCACAGCATTCATCCAGCGTGCGGCTTTGCGGGGGGCGGGCGCCTGAGTACTGCTACTCAAGTTGGCGCCCGGTGCGGTGCCCCTGGGGAGTTGCCCTCAGCTCGGCCAGTAAGTGCGGGTCCAGGACGCCTGGCCCGGTTTGGGCAGGCGGGCGGAGGCGATCCTGCTCGGGTCGGACCACGCGTCCCTCGGGCCCTGCGCGCCGGGCGGCGTTGCCGCTGCCGCCGCGGCGCGGGCGCGGACCACCGCCAGGGCGGCGGCCAGCTCCTCCGGGGTCGGGTTGCCCCGTACGACTCTGATCGTCACAGCGGCTCCTTAGAGGGGGATGTTGCCGTGCTTCTTCGGAGGCAGGGATTCCCGCTTGGTGCGCAGCTGACGCAGGCCGCGGACGATGTGGGCGCGGGTGTCGGACGGCATGATCACCGCGTCGATGTAACCGCGCTCGGCCGCGATGTAGGGGTTGAGGAGGGTGTCCTCGTACTCCCGCATCAGCCGCGCGCGCGTGGCCTCGACGTCGTCCGCCTCGGCGATGGTGCGGCGGTGCAGGATGTTGACCGCGCCCTGGGCGCCCATGACGGCGATCTGGGCGGTGGGCCAGGCCAGGTTGAGGTCGGCGCCGAGGTGCTTGGAGCCCATGACGTCGTAGGCGCCGCCGAAGGCCTTGCGGGTGATCACGGTGATCAGCGGGACCGTCGCCTCGGCGTAGGCGTAGATCAGCTTGGCGCCGCGGCGGATGATGCCGGTGTGCTCCTGGTCGACGCCCGGGAGGAAGCCCGGGACGTCCACGAAGGTCAGCACCGGGACGTTGAAGGCGTCGCAGGTGCGCACGAAGCGGGCGGCCTTCTCGGAGGCGTCGATGTCCAGGCAGCCGGCGAACTGCATCGGCTGGTTGGCGACGACACCGACCGGGTGACCCTCGACCCGGCCGAAGCCGGTGACGATGTTCGGCGCGAACAGGGCCTGCGTCTCGAAGAACTCGGCGTCGTCCAGGACGTGTTCGAGCACCGTGCGGATGTCGTACGGCTGGTTCGCGCTGTCCGGGACGAGGGTGTCCAGCTCGCGGTCCTCGTCGCTGACGGCGAGGTCCGCCTCCTCGGGGAAGACCGGGGGCTCGGAGAGGTTGTTGGACGGCAGGTACGACAGCAGCTGCTTGACGTACTCGATGGCGTCCTTCTCGTCGCCGGCCATGTGGTGGGCCACACCGGAGGCGGAGTTGTGGGTGCGGGCGCCGCCCAGCTCCTCGAAGCCGACGTCCTCGCCGGTGACGGTCTTGATGACGTCCGGGCCGGTGATGAACATGTGCGAGGTCTGGTCGACCATGACCGTGAAGTCGGTGATGGCCGGGGAGTAGACCGCGCCGCCCGCGCAGGGGCCGACGACGAGGCTGATCTGCGGGATCACACCGGAGGCGTGGGTGTTGCGGCGGAAGATCTCGCCGTAGGCGCCGAGGGAGGCGACGCCCTCCTGGATCCTGGCCCCGCCGGAGTCGTTGATGCCGATGACCGGGCAGCCGGTCTTCAGCGCGAAGTCCATCACCTTGACGATCTTTTGGCCGTAGACCTCGCCGAGGGCGCCGCCGAAGACGGTGAAGTCCTGGGAGAAGACGGCGACGGGACGGCCGTCGACGGTGCCGTAACCGGTGACGACGCCGTCTCCGTACGGGCGGTTCTTCTCCAGGCCGAAGTTCGTGGACCGGTGCCGGGCGAACTCGTCCAGCTCGACGAAGGAGCCCTCGTCGAGCAGCAGCTCGATCCGCTCACGGGCCGTCAGCTTGCCCTTGGCGTGCTGCTTTTCGACGGCGCGTTCCGAGCCGGCGTGCGTCGCCTCATGGATACGGCGCTGCAGATCCGCGAGCTTGCCCGCGGTCGTGTGAATGTCGATCTCTTCCGGCTCGGACATCGGGATGCGGCTCCCTGCCTGCTCAAAAGGGGGGACGGTTACTCATCCGTAGAGTAGTGCTGGGCCTGTGGGTCGGCAGTGCGGCGTTTCCCACACCTAGGGTGACTTGCATGACGCCGCACAATGCATCAGACGACAGCCGCTGGTCCGACCTGGACCGTCCGCCCCTGAACGCCGCGGCACTGCGGCGCGCGCTGGTCCGCGAGGGGAGCCTGTACCGCGAGGTGGACGTGGTGCAGCGCACCGGCTCCACCAACTCCGACCTGGTCGCCCGGGTTGCCGCCGGGAAGGCCGACGAGGGGGCGGTGCTGGTGGCGGAGGAGCAGACGGCGGGCAAGGGGCGCCTGGACCGCCGGTGGACGGCACCGCCGCGCTCGGGCCTCTTCTTCTCCGTGTTCCTGCGGCCCGCCGAGGTCCCGGTGGCCCGGTGGGGCTGGCTGCCGCTGCTCACCGGGGTCGCCGTGGCCGCCGGGCTGTCCCGGGCGGCGGGCGTGGACACGGCCCTGAAGTGGCCGAACGACCTGCTGGTGACGGTGGGGGGAGAGGAGCGCAAGGCCGGCGGCATCCTCGCGGAACGGGCCGGTGAGGACGGCGTGGTCATCGGCGTCGGCATCAACGTCACGCTGCGGGCGGACGAGCTGCCGGTGCCCCAGGCGGGCTCGCTGGCGCTGGCCGGGGCGCTGGGCATGGACCGGGATCCGCTGCTGCGGGCGGTACTGCGGTCGCTGGAGGACTGGTACGGGCGGTGGCGGTCGGCGGGCGGGGACCCCGCGGCCAGCGGACTCCAGGAGACGTATGCGGCGGGGTGCGCGACGCTGGGGCGCAGCGTGCGCGCCGAGCTGCCGGGGGAGCGGTCGATCGTGGGCGAGGCGGTGGCGGTGGACGGGGACGGCCGCCTTGTCATCGCCACGGAGCAGGGCGTGCAGGAGGCGGTGGGGGCGGGGGACATCGTCCATCTGCGGCCTGCGTAGGGGATACGGCGCTGGTGGTGCCCTGTCCCGCTGCGCCCACCCGTGCCGCCCCTAGCGGCACGACTGCCCGCAGCTACGGCGCGATGCTGCCTACGGCACTGCAGCTCCCCAGGGGCGCGGGGAACTGCGCGACCGGCCACGACGGACCCGCACTCTGCGACGGTGATGACTCCCCCGGACCTCTCCAGCACAGCCACCGAGGCAAACGGCACGCACCCGGTACCGAGCACATACCCCCGGCCAAACCCAACGGAGTGAGCTGGCGCACACCTGCCGTAGAGTTGAGGCCGGTCGATACCTGACCGCGACAGATCGGAAGGGCAGCAGGCGTGACCGTCGACGACACGGGCTCCGGCGCGGGCGCGGACGCCGCCGACCCCGGCGAGGACCCGCTGGCCCTGCGCCTCGAACAGCTCATCCTGGGCGCCGAGCGCCGCTACACCCCGTTCCAGGCGGCCCGTAGCGCCGGTGTCTCCATGGAGCTGGCGTCACGGTTCTGGCGGGCCATGGGCTTCGCCGACATCGGCCAGGCCAAGGCGCTCACCGAGGCCGACGTACTGGCCCTGCGCCGGCTCGCCGGTCTGGTCGAGGCGGGACTGCTCAGCGAGGCCATGGCGGTGCAGGTGGCCCGGTCCACGGGGCAGACCACCGCCCGGTTGGCCGAGTGGCAGATGGATTCCTTCCTGGAGGGCCTGACCGAGCCGCCCGAGCCCGGAATGACCCGCACCGAGGTGACGTACCCGATCGTCGAACTGCTCCTGCCCGAGCTGGAGGAGTTCCTGGTCTACGTCTGGCGCCGCCAGCTCGCCGCCTCGGCGGGCCGGGTCGTGCAGTCGGCGGACGACGAGGAGATGGTCGACCGGCGGCTCGCCGTCGGCTTCGCCGACCTCGTCGGGTTCACCCGGCTGACCCGCCGGATGGAGGAAGAGGAACTCGGCGAGCTGGTCGAGGCGTTCGAGACGACCGCCGCCGACCTGGTGGCCGCGCGCGGCGGCCGGCTGATCAAGACCCTCGGTGACGAGGTGCTGTACGCGGCGGACGACGCGGGAACGGCCGCGGACATCGCGCTGCGGCTGGTGGAGACGCTGGCGAACGACGAGACGATGCCCGAGCTGCGGGTCGGCATGGCGTTCGGCACGGTCACCACTCGTATGGGTGATGTGTTCGGTACGACGGTGAACCTGGCCTCCCGGCTGACCTCGATAGCCCCCCGGGACGCCGTGCTGGTGGACAGCGACTTCGCCGAGGAGCTGATCCGTACCGGCGAGGCGCCCGCTTCCGAGGCGGAGGCGGCCGAGGCCGCGGCGGCCGCCGAGAAGGAGGGCGAGGAGCCGCCGAAGTACCGCTTCGCGCTCCAGCCGATGTGGCAGCGCCCGGTCCGTGGACTCGGCGTGGTCGAACCCTGGCTGCTGGCCCGCCGCGACGAACAGCCGTAGACCCGCGCGGTCGGTCGTGGGGCCGGTCGTAGGGCCCGTACACGCCCCTAGGGGGCGTCCACGCACAGGCCGAGCACCGGTACGCACAGCCCGCCCGGGCCCGGCTCCGAGGGACCGTTGCCGGGCGCCGGAGTGGTCGGTGCGGGCCGGGTGGTCGTCGGGGCCGGGTCCGGCGCGGATGCCGTTGCCGAGGGCCGTGGTGTGGCGCCCGGGGTGGAGGCCGCTCCGCTCGGGAGGGCGGTCGCCGCGGTCGGTACGGCGGTGCCGCCGCCGGACGGTGCCGTAGGCGTCGCCGGGTCGGCTGTGCTCCCGGCCGGGCCGGTGGCCGTCGGCGCGAGGCTCCTGCCGCCCATGACGGAGGTCGCCGAGGGCAGTGCGGTGGGGCCGGCGGCGGCCGTGGCGGAGGTGTTCGCCGGGTCGTGCGCGGCGCCGCCGGTCGTGCCGAGGCCGGGCTCGGCCTCCGCCGTGCCCGGCGCGCCGACCCCGGAGTCCGGTGCGACCCGGACCAGGCTGAGCACCCCCGCCGCCAGGGCGAGACCGCCGGCGGCGAGCAGCACCTTGCGGGGGCGCGGCTTGCGGTGCCGCCCGCGCCGTACGCCGGACCCCGCCTCGCCCTGCCCTTCCGGCGCCTCGTCGGTACGGGCATCTGCGCGTATCGGTGACATGGTTCCCCTCCCCGCCGCGCGTCCCGGGCGCGCCGTGGCGGACGCACGCTATGCGGTCCTGTGGGCGATGTGGGGTGAGACGGCCGGGATGTCACTCGAACGGGCGTAGCCCCCTGGGCTTTCCCGAGGCCGGGTGCGGCTGCGATGATCGGGCCGACAGTGCGTTAACCCGCGTTAACACGTCGGCCGGAGGGTGTCATGAGCGAGGAGCGGTTCGGGGAGTTCGTGCTGGTGCGGCGGCACGGGCACGTCGCGGAGCTGGTGCTGGACCGGCCCAAGGCCATGAACGCCGTCTCGACCGGGATGGCCCGCTCCCTCGTCGCCGCGTGCACGGCGCTGGCCGCCGACCGGGACGCGCGCGTGGTGGTTCTGACCTCGTCCCATGAGCGGGCGTTCTGCGTCGGGGCGGACCTGAAGGAGCGGAACTCCTTCAGCGACGCGGATCTGCTGCGGCAGCGGCCGGTGACGCGCGGGGCGTACACCGGGGTGCTGGAGCTGCCGATGCCCACGATCGCGGCGGTGCACGGGTTCGCGCTGGGCGGCGGTTTCGAACTGGCCCTGTCCTGCGACCTGATCGTGGCCGACCGTACGGCGGTGGTGGGGCTGCCGGAGGTGTCGGTGGGTGTGATCCCGGGCGGCGGCGGTACGCAGCTGCTGCCACGGCGGGTCGGGGCGGCGCGCGCGGCCGAGCTGATCTTCTCGGCGCGGCGGGTGGAGGCTGCGGAGGCGGCCGAGCTGGGGCTGGTGGACCGGGTCGTGGCGGAGGGCCGGGACCGGGAGGAGGCGCTGGAGCTGGCCACGCGTATTGCCGGTAACTCACCGGTGGGCCTGCGTGCCGCCAAGCGGGCGCTGCGCCTCGGGCACGGGCTGGATCTGCGGGCGGGGCTCGAGGTCGAGGACGCGGCGTGGCGGGCGGTGGCGTTCTCCGGGGACCGGGCGGAGGGCGTCGCGGCGTTCAACGAGAAGCGCAAGCCGGAGTGGCCGGGGGAGTGAAGCGCCCCCGAAGGGGCGCGGGGCTGTGTTCGATATGCGGCTCCGCCGCGTGGGCGCGACCAGCCACCGCGCACCCGCACTCGGCAACGGTCCGCAGCCCCGAGCTCGTAGCCGCGCAGTCCATACACCTGATCGCCCCACCGATGTCCCGAATACCCTAAAACATCCCTAACCTGGAGTAATGGGCGAGGACGAGCGGCTGGCCGCGGTCGTGGCGCTGGCGCAGACCATGGCGGCGGCGCACACCCCGGCAGGGGCATGGCAGGCCGCCGCACTCGGCGCCTGCCGAGCGCTGGACGGCAGCTTCGCCGCGCTGTCGGTGTGGGAGCGGGAACTGGGCCGGCTGCGGGTCCTCGTGAACGTGGGGAACAGGCGCCCGGACGAGGAGGAGTTCCCCGAGGCCGAGGCCTACCCGGTGCACCAGTTCCCGGAGATCACCGAGTTCCTGCACGAGCGGTGGGCCGGCGGGGGCGGGCCCAACGCCTGGGTGGAGACCGCCGAGGGGACCGCGGCCGGCACCCCGGGCTACTTCCACCATCGGGTCGCCGCCCTGCGCCGCCGCGGCCGGGGTTGCTGCGTGGTCGCGCCGGTCGTGCTGCACGGCAGGGCCTGGGGCGAGCTGTATGTCGCCCGGCCCGTGAAGGCCCCCGTGTTCGACCGGGCCGATGCCGAGTTCGCCACCGTGCTGGCCTCCGTCGTCGCCGCGGGCCTCGCGCAGACCGAGCGGCTGGAGGAGGCCCGCCGGCTCGCGTACACCGACGCCCTCACCGGCCTCGCCAACCGTCGTGCCGTGGACGTACTCCTGGACGAGGCCGTCGAGCGGCACCGCAGGGAGGGCGTGGTCGTCAGCCTCGTCGTCTGTGATCTCAACGGGCTGAAGCGGGTCAACGACACCCTCGGACACGCCGTCGGCGACCGGCTGCTGGAGCGTTTCGGCTCGGTGCTGTCGCTGTGCGGCGCGATGGTGCCGGGCGCGCTGGTCGCGCGGCTGGGCGGGGACGAGTTCTGTCTGCTGGCCGCCGGGCCGCCCGCCGACGACGTCGTCAAGGCCGCCGACGAACTGTGCCGCAGGGCAGGGGAGTTGGAGCTGGGGGAGGGGGTGGCGTGCGGGGTCGCCTCGACCGAGGACCCGATCGGGGAGGTGCGGGACGCCCGGCGGCTGTTCCGGCTCGCCGACGCAGCCCAGTACCGTGCCAAGGCGCTGCGCGCCGACCGGCCGGTGGTGGCGGGCCGGGAGGGGCCGGAGGATCCGGTCGTACGGCTGGCCGACGAGCCGCCGCACCTGGCGCCCGCCGAGCGGCGCCGGTTCCGCGGGCGCCGGCCCTGAGCCGTGGCCCCGGCGGGTGAGGCGAAGCCCACACGGATCGGTAAGGGTCACTCCCGATCCCCACTAGTGACATCCCCGCATTCAATGCGTACGCTCCTGAATATGGATATGCACACTGTGGTGGTGGGGACGTCCGGTGTCACGGCGTCCGACGTTCTCGCCGTGGCGCGCGGCGGTGCCCGCATCGAGCTGTCGGCTCAGGCGGTGGCGGCCCTCGCGGCGGCCCGCGAGATCGTGGACGCGCTGGCGGCCAAGCCCGAACCGGTCTATGGCGTCTCGACCGGCTTCGGAGCCCTGGCGACCCGGCACATCAGCCAGGAACTGCGCGCCCAGCTGCAGCGCAACATCGTCCGCTCGCACGCCGCCGGGATGGGGCCGCGGGTGGAGCGTGAGGTCGTACGGGCCTTGATGTTCCTGCGGCTCAAGACCGTCTGCTCGGGACACACCGGTGTGCGGCCGGAGGTCGCGCAGACCATGGCCGACGTGCTGAACGCCGGGATCACCCCGGTCGTGCACGAGTACGGCTCGCTCGGCTGCTCCGGCGACCTGGCCCCGCTGTCCCACTGTGCCCTCGCGCTGATGGGCGAGGGTGACGCCGAGGGCCCCGACGGCGTCGTCCGTCCCGCCGGTGAGCTGCTCGCCGCGCACGGGATCAAGCCGGTCGAGCTGCGCGAGAAGGAGGGCCTCGCCCTCCTCAACGGCACCGACGGCATGCTCGGCATGCTGATCATGGCCCTCGCCGACCTCGACACCCTCTACAAGTCCGCCGATGTCACCGCCGCCCTCAGCCTGGAGGCGCTGCTCGGCACGGACAAGGTGCTCGCGCCCGAGCTGCACGCCATCCGGCCCCACCCGGGGCAGGGCGCCAGCGCCGCCAACATGCTCGCCGTGCTCAAGGGTTCCGGCCTGACCGGGCACCACCAGGACGACGCCCCCCGCGTCCAGGACGCCTACTCGGTGCGCTGCGCCCCGCAGGTCGCCGGTGCCGGCCGGGACACCATGGCGCACGCCCGCCTGGTCGCCGAGCGCGAGCTGGCCTCCGCCGTCGACAACCCGGTCGTGCTGCCCGACGGCCGCGTGGAGTCCAACGGCAACTTCCACGGTGCCCCGGTCGCCTACGTCCTGGACTTCCTCGCCATCGCCGCCGCCGACCTCGGCTCCATCGCCGAGCGCCGCACCGACCGGCTGCTGGACAAGAACCGCAGCCACGGTCTGCCGCCGTTCCTCGCGGACGACGCCGGTGTCGACTCCGGCCTGATGATCGCCCAGTACACGCAGGCGGCCCTGGTCAGCGAGTTGAAGCGGCTGGCCGTACCGGCCTCCGCGGACTCCATCCCGTCCTCCGCGATGCAGGAGGACCACGTGTCCATGGGCTGGTCGGCCGCGCGCAAGCTGCGCACCGCCGTCGGCAACCTCACCCGGATCATCGCCGTCGAGCTGTACGCGGCCACCCGCGCCATCGAGCTGCGCGAGGGCCTCACCCCGGCGCCCGCCTCCCAGGCCGTCATCGAGGCCGTGCGCGCCGCCGGTGTGCAGGGCCCCGGCCCGGACCGGTTCCTGGCGCCCGACCTGGCCGCCGCCGACGCGTTCGTGCGCGGCGGTCACCTCGTCGCCGCCGCGGAGTCGGTCACCGGCCCGCTGCAGTAACGTCCCGGCACGACGAGAGGGGCCCTGCCGTGTGCAGGGCCCCTCTTTGTTCCTACGTCTTTTTTGTTCCTACGGCTTTGTTCCTACGTCACTTCAGCTTGGTCTGCTGGGCTTTGACGACCGCCGGCGACACCGTGTACGCCTTCTTCGCCATCATCGCGCCCAGGTTCGACGTGAAGTACACCGACAGGGTGGCCCCGTGCTGGTCGACCTCGGCGTGGACGGGTGCCGGGTCCCCTTCGTCCGAGTCCATGGTCGCGGTGAACGCCACCGTCCCGTCCCCGGTGCCCGTCGCCTTCTCCTCGGCGACCTTGGTGAACTGCACCTTCGTCCCCGCCTGCGTGCCGGGGAAGCCGCTCGTGCAGGCCTTGACGGCGGCGGAGAGCGACGTGAGGGCCTTCTCGGCACCGTCCCCGTCGTACGAGGCGAGGGTGACCGTGGTGACGTCCCGGTCCAGGGACTTGTGCATGGCCTCCTCGAACTTCCCGTCGCCGAGGTCGTCCAGGGAGGTCGGCTTGGCCGTGGGGGCCTTCTTCTGGTTCTCCATGGCCAGACGGTCGGTCTTGGCCGCCGCGTCGGCCGGCGGGAGTCCGCTCATCACCCGGGCCAGCGGCCGGCACGCGGCGCTGTCCGTCGTGATCGGCTTGGCACGGCCGGTCGGCACCGGTCCCACCTTGTACCCGGGGACCTCGCCGTCGGCGATGATCAGATTCTTCAACTCCGTGGCGCTCAGCGCCTTCGCGGCCGTACCCGAGTCCTTGGACCCGCCGGATCCGGGGTCCTTCGACCCACCGTTGGAACAGCCCGCGACAAGGGCGAGTGACAGCGCACCCAGAACCGCGGTGGCGCACAGTCGCACGCCCGATGATCTCTTCATGGGCGAACTATGTGGGTACCGTCAAAGATTCGTCAAGGTGAATTAAAAGCCCATGCGTTCGCGGCGCACCGAATACACCACGAAGGCGGCGCCCACACCGAGGAAGAGGGTGCCGCCGACGACGTACGGAGTGGTGTCCGGGCTTCCGGTGTCGGCGAGTTCGGTGTCCTCCGCGGCCTCCCGCGCGGTCTCCGCGGTCGCCTGCGACACCGCCCTGGCCTGCTCGGTGACCTGTGTCGTCGAGGACTGCGCCGAGCTCACTCTCGCCGCGGAGCCCTGCGACGCGTTCGCGGACGGGACGAACCACAGCGCGCACAGCAGGGTGCCCGCGGCGGTGGCGGTCAGCAGCGGACGGCGAGCGGATGACACGGAATATCGATCCCCTTGTGACGCTGGCGAATTGGCCGTGGGGAGCGATGTTAGTGAAAGTCGCGGGTCACAGGAAAGTCACGGGAGGTTTCGGTCGTACGCTCGCGCCATGAGCGCTGAACAGACATCACGTTTTGTACGGCTTCGGGTGGATCTGGTCCTCGAGGTGCAGGACGAGGACGAGGTCACCAAGGCCGCGCTGCGCCGGCTCGCGCAGGATCCGGAGGTGCCGGAGGCGGAGCGGGCCCAGGCCGAGGCCGCTGTGACGGAAGACACCGCGGAGGCCCTCGCCTACCTCGTGGACCCGTTCGACCTGGTCAGTGAGGTGCCCGGGGTGGAGCTGCAGCAGGCGTCCTGGTCGAGTGAGCGGATCGACTACGACCCGGACTCGCCGGACTGGGACCTGGACGAGGATGATGGGGAGGGCGACGAAGAAGAGGACGGCATCGGCTGAACGTCCCGGGACGCGTTTTCGACCCCGGACGGCAACCGCCGTCCGGGGTTTCGTCGTCTCAGGGGACGCACGGACCGGCTCCCGCACCACCCGCACCGCGCGTACGTGGTGTGCCCCACAGATCCAGCGGATGGGGAACGGGGCGGCACGGCCGTAGCGTTGGGGATTCTTACGGGGGACTCTCGGGGTTTTCGGCGACTCGGCAACGATGGAGAAGCGTGTGATGACGGACGGTAAGCGGCGCAAGGGGCTGATGGCCGCGTCCGCCCTGCTCGGCGGTGTTCTGGCGCTCACGGCGTGTTCCGGCGGCGGCAAGTCCTCCGGAAGCGGCAACGGCGACTCCTCGCAGGCCCAGGCCGACGCGGCCGCGGCCAAGAAGTCCTCGCAGGCGCAGATCACGATCACGCCGAAGGACGGCTCCGACAACGCGTCGATCAACAACTCCGCAGCCGTCACGGTCAGCAAGGGCACGCTCACCGGCGTCTCGATGACCACCCAGGACGGCAAGGCCGTCGCCGGTCAGCTCTCCGCCGACAAGACGAGCTGGAAGCCCAGCGTCCAGCTGGAGCGCTCCACCACGTACAAGGTCGCCGCGGAGGCCAAGGACTCCCAGGGCCGCATAGCCCACGAGAACGCCTCCTTCACCACGGTCTCGCCGGCCAACAGCTTCATAGGCACCTTCACCCCGGACAACGGCTCCACGGTCGGTGTCGGCATGCCCGTCTCGATCAACTTCGACAAGGCGATCACCAACAAGGCGGCCGTGCAGAAGGGCATCACGGTCAGCTCCAGCAGCGGCCAGGAGGTCGCCTGCCACTGGTTCAACGCCAACCGGATGGACTGCCGCCCGGAGCAGTACTGGAAGGAAGGCGCCACCGTCACGCTGAAGCTCGCGCTCGACGGGGTCGAGGGCGCGCCCGGCATCCATGGCGTCCAGCAGAAGACGGTCACCTTCCACATCGGCCGCAACCAGGTCTCCTACGTCGACGCGCAGACCCACCAGATGAAGGTCACGCAGGACGGCAAGGTCATCAAGACCATCCCGATCTCCGCCGGCGCCCCGGACAAGAAGACGTACCAGGGCCAGATGGTGATCGCGGAGAAGTTCAAGCAGACCCGGATGAACGGCGCCACGGTCGGCTTCAAGGACTCCGACGGCAAGGGCGAGTACGACATCAAGGACGTGCCGCACGCCATGCGCCTGACCACCTCGGGCACCTTCATCCACGGCAACTACTGGGGCGCGCCCTCCGTCTTCGGCAGTGTCAACACCAGCCACGGCTGCGTCGGCCTGCAGGACGCCAAGGGCGCCGGCGACCCGAACACCCCGGCCGCCTGGTTCTACAACAACTCCCTGGTCGGTGACGTGGTGGTCGTCCAGAACACCGGCGACAAGACGGTCGCCCCGGACAACGGCCTCAACGGCTGGAACATGGACTGGGCTCAGTGGAAGGCCGGTTCGGCCGTCTGACGGTTCGGCCGTCCGACGGTTCCTCCACAGCGTGCCGGTGCCGCCCCCAGGGGCGGCACCGGCGTTCTCATGCTTCTTTTATGCCGGCCTTAGGGTGCCGTCACGGTCCGTCCCTAGCTTGCGGCCATGTTCTTCACCTACCTGAGGCGCGAACTGCGCCGCCGCAGAAAGGCGGCCCTCGTCGTCGCCTCCGGACTCGCGCTGGGCATCGCGCTGGTCATCGTGGTCGACTCCGTGTCCAACGGCATGGGGAAGGCCCAGGACAAGGTCCTGCAGTCGCTGTACGGCCTGGGCACGGACATGACCGTCACCAAGGCGCAGACGCCGAGCGGAAGCAGCTCGCAACGCCCCCGCTTCCAGTTCGGCGCGCGGAACGACGACGACAGCTCCACCCAGAGCAGCGACCGGGTCATGGTGCAGGGCTTCACCACCCTGTCCTCCTCGACCGTCAGCAAGGTCGCCGGCCAGCAGGGCGTCTCGAGCGCCGTCGGCGGGCTGAGCCTCAACGTGTTCAAGGTCAGCGGCCAGTTCACGCGCGGCCAGTTCCAGCAGAACGGGAGCGGTGGGGGATTCCAGCGCGGCGGCGGCCGGCCGCAGGGTGAAGTCAAGGGCGGTGGCGCCGACTTCGACATCAACCAGTACACGGTCTTCGGTACGGACGTCGCCCACACCGCGCTCGGCCCGCTGACCTCCTCGAAGATCACCAGCGGCCGCACCTTCAGGAGCACCGAGACGGACGCCGAGGTGGCCGTGGTCGACTCGGCGTACGCCAAGGAGAAGAAGTACGAGGTCGGCTCGACCGTCACCGTCAAGGGCACCAAGTACGAGGTGATCGGCATCGCCACCGCCGACAGCGGTGACTCGGCGGCCGATGTGTACATCCCGCTGAAGCAGGCGCAGACCCTCGCGGACGAGAAGGACAAGGTCACCACGATCTACGTCAAGGCGACCGACTCCCAGAAGATCGACTCCGTCAAGGGCGCCATCCAGAAGAACGTCTCCGGTACGACGGTGACCACCTCCTCCGACCTCGCCAAGACGGTCTCGGGGTCCCTGTCCACCGCGTCCTCCCTCGCCACCAAGGTCGGCACGTGGCTGTCGATCGCCGTCCTGGTGGCCGCGTTCCTGGTCGCCGGCCTGCTGACCTCCTCGGCGGTCTCCCGCCGCGTCCGTGAGTTCGGCACGCTCAAGGCGCTGGGCTGGAAGTCGGGCCGGGTAACCCGGCAGGTGGTCGGCGAGGCGGTCGTCAACGGGCTGGTCGGCGGAGCGCTCGGCATCGCCCTGGGCCTGGCCGGCGCGTACGCCGTCACGGCGATCAGCCCGACGCTGCAGGCCCAGCTGGGCGGCGGCACGGCTGCCGGTGGCGGTTTCGGCGGCGGGCCCGGTGGCGGCGGTTTCGGCGGGCCGGGGCGACAGGCGGCGCGATCGCTGGAGGTTGCCCTGACGGCCCCGGTCAGCGTCACGACCATCGCGCTGGCGGTGGCCCTGGCAGTGGCGGGCGGCCTCGTCGCCGGAGCCTTCGGTGGCTGGCGGGCGTCCAGGCTCCGTCCGGCGGATGCCCTGCGCCGGGTCGAGTAGCCGAAGTCGGCTGCGCAGGCGCCCCGAAGGGGCGCGGGGCGGTACCGATATGCGGCTCCGCCGCGTGGGCGCGAGCAGCCCCCACCCACCCGCAGCCGACGACGAAGCGCACCACCCCCGAACCCCACCCAGGAGCCACCATGTACGAACTCAATAACGTCACCAAGCGCTACACCCGCGGCAAAGACACCGTCCACGCCCTCGACGGAGTCGACCTCACCATCGCCGACGGAGACAGACTCGTCATCCAGGGCCCCACCGGCGGCGGAAAGTCCACCCTCCTGCAGATGCTCGGCGGCCTGGACCGCCCCACCACCGGAGAAGTCGTGCTGGACGGCACGGATCTGGCCAAGCTCAGTGAAGCCCGGCTGACACGGGTCCGCAGCGAGAACATCGGCTTCGTCTTCCAGTCCTTCAACCTCATCCCCACCCTCACCGCCCAGGAGAACGTGGAGACGGCCCTCGTCCCCCTCGGCATCAAGGCCAAGGAACGCCGCGAACTCGCGGCCGACGCGCTGGAGTCCGTCGGCCTCGGCGAACGTCTCGCCCATCTCCCCGGCGAAATGTCCGGAGGGCAGCAGCAGCGCGTCGCCATCGCCCGGGCCGTCGTGAAGAAACCCAAGGTGCTGCTGGCCGACGAGCCGACCGGCAACCTCGACGAGGGCATGCGGGACGAGATCATGGACGTACTCGAACGCCTGTGGAAGGAACACGGGTTGACCTTCATCGTGGTCACCCACGACTCCGCGATCGCGAAGAAGGCCCCGCGGCTTGCCACCATCCGGAAGGGAAAGATCACGGTGAGAGAGAACGCCGGCACCTGACGGCGCACAACACCGATTGCTCACACGGCACTTCGCGGTTCTGTAACGGTGTCCCGCCCGCGGCGTAACAGTTTTCCGTCGCTTTTTCTTACCCTCCTCTCGTCTATTGAGCCCTCTGATCACCCCCCGGCATACTGCGTGACCCGGGGGGTGACGTGTATGCGTACGAGACCGCCCCCGGCCGGGTGACGGGGAATTCGCCCGGTACTCCATCTCCAGGGGGAGAACTTGCGCAGACAAGTGAAAAGTGCGGCCGCGGCCGGTGTCGCCGCGGCCGCCGCCGTCGCCCTCGCAGCGGGTATGACCAGCCCGGCGTCGGCGAAGCCCGCGGAGCGCATCCCGGCCGCCGCCTCCGCGCTCACCGCGAAGACCCATGTCACCCTCATCACCGGTGACCGCATCGCCCTCGACGCCAAGGGCCGGCTCGTCGGTCTGGAGCGAGCCAAGGGCCGTGAGCACATACCCTTCCAGGTCCGCAGGACCCCGGGTCACACGCTGGTCATCCCGGTCGACGCGGCCCATCTGGTGGCCTCCGGCAAGCTGGACCAGCGCCTGTTCGACGTCACCGAGCTGAACAAGGCCGCCACCCGCCGGTCGCAGAAGAACGGCCTGAAGGTCATCGTCGGCTACAGCGGCTCCGCCCCGGCCGCCAAGGCGGACGTCCGGAACGTGGCCCAGCTGCGCCGCAGCCTGACGGCCCTCAACGCCGACGCCGTGCAGACGCCGGTCAAGGACACCGCCGAGCTGTGGCACGCCGTCACCAAGGGCGACCAGGCCGCCTCCGGCATCGCCCACGTCTGGCTCGACGGCGTCCGCAAGGCCTCCCTCGACAAGTCCGTGCCGCAGATCGGCGCGCCGGTCGCCTGGAAGGCCGGCTACACCGGCAAGGGCGTGAAGGTCGCCGTCCTGGACACCGGGGTGGACACCAGCCACCCGGACCTCAAGGACCAGGTGATCGAGTCCAAGAACTTCTCCGGCGCCGCCGACGCCACCGACCACTACGGGCACGGCACCCACGTCGCCTCCATCGTGGCGGGCACCGGCGCCAAGTCGGGCGGCAAGTACAAGGGTGTCGCTCCGGACGCCAAGATCCTCAACGGCAAGGTTCTGGACGACACCGGCTCCGGTGACGACTCCGGCATCCTCGCCGGCATGGAGTGGGCGGCCGCGCAGGGCGCCTCCGTCGTCAACCTCAGCCTCGGCGGCTCCGACAGCCCCGGCATCGACCCGCTCGAGGCCGAGGTCAACAAGCTCTCCGCCACCAAGGGCATCCTGTTCGCGATCGCCGCGGGCAACGACGGCCCCCAGTCGATCGGTTCGCCGGGCAGCGCGGACGCCGCGCTCACCGTCGGCGCCGTCGACAAGAAGGACAAGCTCGCCGACTTCTCCTCCACCGGCCCGCGCCTCGGCGACGGCGCGATCAAGCCCGACGTCACCGCGCCCGGCGTGGACATCACCGCCGCCGCGGCCAAGGGCAGCGTCATCGACCAGGAGGTCGGCGAGAAGCCCGAGGGCTACCTGACCATCTCCGGCACCTCGATGGCCACCCCGCATGTCGCGGGCGCCGCCGCGATCCTGAAGCAGGAGCACCCCGACTGGGGCTACGCCGAGCTGAAGGGCGCGCTCACCGGCTCCGCCAAGGGCGGGAACTACACGCCGTACCAGCAGGGTTCGGGCCGTATCGCGGTGGACAAGGCCTACCGGCAGACCGTGATCGCCGACCCGGTCTCGGTGAACTTCGGGATGCAGCAGTGGCCGCACACCGACGACAAGCCGGTCACCAAGAAGGTGACGTACCGCAACCTCGCCGACAAGGACGTCACGCTCACCCTGCGCAGCACCGCCCTCGACCCCAAGGGCCACGCGGCCCCGTCGGGCTTCTTCAAGCTGGGCGCGACCAAGGTGACGGTCCCGGCGCACGGCAAGGCCTCCGTCGACCTCACCGTCAACACCAGGCTGGGCGGCACCCTCGACGGCGCGTACTCCGCGTACGTGACCGCGACCGCCGGCGGCCAGACGGTCCGCACGGCCGCCGCGGTGCAGCGCGAGGTGGAGTCGTACGACATCACGCTGAAGGTCATCGGCCGTGACGGCAAGCCTGCCACGTACTACACCGCCGACCTCAGTGGTGTCTCCGGTCTGGCGAACGGCACGGAGCTGAGCCCGTACGACGCGTCCGGCACGGTGAAGGTGCGCGCGCCCAAGGGCACGTACATCCTCAACTCCTCCGTCGACGTGGACCCGAACGACGCCCGCAAGGGCCTCGACTGGATCGCCCAGCCGAAGCTGACCGTCGCCAAGAAGCAGACGATCACGATCGACGCGCGCAAGGCCGAGCCGGTGGACATCAGCGTCCCGGCCTCGGGCGTGACCTCGCAGTTCGCCTCGCCGGGGTACTCCCTCACGCTCGGCGGCAACGAGTACGGCTACAGCTGGTTCCTGGACTCGTACAAGAACTTCCGCACCGCCCACCTGGGCCCGCGGCTGCCCGTCGGCCAGCTGTTCCAGCAGTGGGACGGCCACTGGACCAAGGGCGGCGGCGAGGAGTACGACGTCACCTCCGGCGGCCCGGTCAGGCAGCTCGCCACCGGCTACACCAAGCACTGGAAGGCGAGCGAGCTGGCCACCGTCAAGGCCCGGCTGGGCGCCGCCACGAGCGGCAAGACCGGCTCGATCAGCGCCACCGGCTGGCTGGCCGGCAGCTTCGGCGCCTCCTCGATCGACATCCCGCAGAAGCTGCCCGGCACCCGCACCCTGCACGTGTCCACCGGCGGCGGGGTCCTGTGGGGGCTGCAGTTCACCCAGTACGGCGGGCGCGACCAGGACGGCTTCCCGATCCCCGACGCCGGGTACGAGCTCGGCGAGTCCACCTTCAAGGCCGGCCGGACCTACACCAGGACCGTCAACACCGCGGTCTTCGGCCCGCATGTCGACAAGGACCTCGGCCTGTACCGCACCGGCAACGAGATCTACGGCTCGCTGCCGCTGTTCGCCGACTCCGGCAAGCATGCCGGGTCCTCGCAGTTCACCTCGGTGAACACGACCCTGTACCGCGACGGCACCAAGGTCGGCGCCAACGACGACCCGCTCTTCGGCGAGGCCACCTTCAAGGTCCCGGCCGGTGACGCCGGGTACAAGCTGACCACCTCGGTCAAGCGCTCGGCCAAGGTCGCCCAGGCCTCCTCACGGATCGACGCGGCCTGGACCTTCCGCTCCAAGAGGGTCGCCGGCACCCCCGTCCAGCTGCCCGCCTCCGTCCTGCACTACGGCGTCACGACCGGCCTGGACAGCAGGGTCGCGGCCGGCGCGACGGTCACCTACCCCGTCACCGTCGAGGGCGCGGCAGCGGGCAGCAACCTGAAGTCGCTGGCGGTGTACGTCTCCTACGACGGCAAGACCTTCAAGAAGGTCGACGTCCGCAACGGCAAGATCACCGTCAAGAACCCGGCGAAGGGCAAGTCCATCTCCCTCCGCTCCCAGATCACCGACAAGAAGGGCAACACGTCGGAGATCACCATCTACGACGCGTACTTCGGCAAGTAACCCGCACACCGCTTGACGAGCCGAGGGGCACCCGGAGCATGGACTCCGGGTGCCCCTTCTTCGTACGGAGACCGCCCTCAGCCCATAGGGTCGCTACCCGTGACCGCATCCCTCACCGCCATGATCACCGCCGTCGTCGGCGTCCTCGGTACGCTCCTCGCGCCGCTGCTCGGCCAGAGGTACTCCGGCCGGCAGCGCGCCCGGGAGGCGGAAGAGGCGGAGCGCAGGCGGGTCTTCGAGGAGCGGCGCACCGCGTACACCCATATGAACCGGGCCTCGCGGCAGTTCCACACGCTCCTGAAGGACGCCCTCCACCGGCTCCGCGACGGTGTCTACACCGAGCAGGACCGCGACCAGGTGGAGGAGGCCCGCCGGGAGTACCGGGATCAGTACGCCGAGGCCCAGATGGTCGTACCGGAGCGGATCCTGGAGGCGTCGCGTGCCGTCAACCGTGTCCTCGCCGGTACCGACGCGGTCGTCAAACGCCTTGACCGGGGCCTGGCCCGGGACGGGGAATCCGTGGAACGGGCGCTGCTCGAACTGAAGGAGGCCGAGCCGCTGCTGGCCACCATGCGGCGGGTGATGCGGGTCGATCTGGGAGTTGACGACTAGGCGGACGGGACCGGGCGGCCGGTGTCCGTGCTCCAGCTGGCCAGGAGGCGGAGGGAGTCGGCGGAGGGGGAGTCCGGTTCGGCGTGGTAGGTGATCAGGGACTGGTCCGAGTCGTCCGTCAGCCGGAAGGACTCGAAGTTCAGGGAGAGATCGCCCACCAGGGGGTGGTGCAGGTGCTTGACGCCATGGGTCTTCTCCTTGACGTCGTGCGTCGCCCACAGCCGGCGGAACTCCTCGCTCTTCACGGACAGTTCGCCCACGAGCGCCGAGAGCTTCGGGTCGTCCGGATAGCAGCCCGCATCCATGCGCAGGGCACAGACGATGTCGATCGCCTTCTGCTCCCAGTCGAGGAACAGGTCCCGGTAGTCCGGCCGCAGGAACACCAGCCGGGCCCAGTTGCGCTCGGCCGCCGGCAGTTCCGCCCAGTCGCCGAAGAGCGCCGCCGCCATCCGGTTCCAGGCCAGGATCTCCGAGCGGCGCCCGACGATGTACGCCGGTACGCCGTCCATCGTGTCCAGCAGCTGCCGCAGCGCGAGCCGCACCGGCTGCTGCCTGGCCGCCGGCTTCTTCTTGTGCGACTTCGGCTTGGCCAGATGCGTCAGATGCGCATGCTCGGCGTCCGACAGCCTCAGCGCCCGGGCGATCGAGTCCAGGACCTCCGCCGAGACGTTCCGCCCGTTGCCCTGTTCGAGGCGGGTGTAGTACGCCACCGACACCCCGGCCAGCTGCGCCAGCTCCTCGCGGCGCAGCCCCGGCACCCGCCGGTGCCGTCCGAAGTCCGGCAGGCCGACGTCCTCCGGCTTCAGCCGGGCTCGCCGGCTGCGCAGGAACTCGCTCAGCTCGGCCCGCCGGTCCAGCGGCCGCCCGACGGCGGCTGCGACCTGCGGTTCCGAGTCCCTGTGTGCCATACGTCCAGTATTCCTGGTCGTACGTGCACGAGCCTGACCCCGCCAGTAGTAGGCACAGCGGTCGTACGCAAAGGCGTGGTCTGGGTGGCCGGCCCAGGCCGCGGCAGGCTGGCAGCCGTACCCGGTCGGAAGGCAACCGGGCACGGAACACCTGCTAGGAGAACCCCGGCATGACCACTGTTGCTGCGTACGCCGCGCCCGCCGCGAAGGCTCCGCTGGAGCGGACCACCATCGAGCGGCGCGCCGTCGGCGAGTTCGACGTCCTGATCGACATCAAGTTCGCCGGTATCTGCCACTCCGACATCCACCAGGCCCGCGAGGGCTGGGGCGAGGCCATCTTCCCGATGGTGCCCGGCCACGAGATCGCGGGCGTGGTCTTGGAGGTCGGCCCCGGTGTGACCAGGTTCGCCGTCGGCGACCGGGTGGGCGTCGGCTGCATGGTCGACTCCTGCCGTGAGTGCGAGAACTGTCTCAAGGGCCTCGAGCAGTTCTGCCTCAAGGGCATGGTCGGCACGTACAACGCCATCGGCAAGGACGGCGAGCCCACCTACGGCGGCTACTCCGAGAAGATCGTCGTCGACGAGAACTACGTCGTGCGCATCCCCGACGGCCTGTCGCTGGACGTGGCGGCCCCGCTGCTCTGCGCCGGCATCACCACCTACTCGCCGCTCAGGCACTGGAACGCGGGCCCCGGCAAGAAGGTCGCCGTGGTCGGACTGGGCGGCCTGGGCCACATGGCCGTCAAGATCGCGCACGCGATGGGCGCCGAGGTGACCGTCCTGTCGCAGTCCCTGCGCAAGAGGGACGACGGCCTGAAGCTGGGCGCCGACCACTACTACGCCACCAGCGACCCGAAGACCTTCGAGGAGCTGGCCGGCACCTTCGACCTGATCGTCTCCACCGTCTCGGCACCGATGGACTTCGGCGCGCTGCTGTCGCTGCTGAAGGTGGACGGCGCGCTGGTCAACGTGGGCGCGCCCGAGGAGCCCGTCGCCCTGAACCTGTTCTCGGTGATCGGCGGCCGCAAGACCCTCGCGGGATCGATGATCGGCGGCATCGCCGAAACCCAGGAGATGCTGGACTTCTGCGCCGAGCACACCCTGGGCGCCGAGATCGAGCTAATCAGCGCCGCGGAGATCAACGAGGCGTACGAGAGGGTGCTGTCGAGCGACGTCCGGTACCGGTTCGTGATCGACACGGCGACCATCTGATCGGGCCGACGGGGTGTGGCCGGCCGGGTGGCGGTGGTCGCGGAGCGGCCACGCTGCCGAGGAAGAGCAGGTCGTCCAGCCGACCGCCGCGGCACCGGTGCCCGAGCCCATGCGGGAGTGGCGGAAGGGGCCGCGGAGTCGCCGACGACACCGTGCCGCCCACCCCCGTCCGCCGCGTCTGCGCCGGATCCCTCCCCGGCGTCCGAGCCCCAGCCGGCCGGCAGGCCTCCCACAACGGACACGGCCAGGACGGCCCGCAACCTCGACGCACGCACGCACGACTCGCGGCCGCGGCGCCGGTGTCCGAGCCCATGCCGGAGGCGAGGGCGCCGGAGTCGCCGATGACACCGTGCCGCCCACCCGGAGCCGCAGCCGGCCGGCAGGCCTCCCGCGCCCGTATCCGGGCGTGATCGGTCTGCCGTCGGTCCCCCCGTCGGTCTCCCTGCCCCCCGCCTACTCGACGGGGAACCGCTCTCCGGCGCCGTAGGAGCGCACGAGCACAGCCGCGTCGGCCCCACCCGGCCGTACGACATGGGCGCGGCCGAGACCCGTCACCCGGACCTCGCCGTCCGCCACCTCGAGCAGGGTGTTCTCGTCCACGGCGATGCCGTAGGGCGCCGCACCCCGCCCGACCACGGTGGCCAGCCGCGCGAGCGTCCCCCACTGGGCGGCGTGGACGTCCACCGCGAACGGCACCAGCCCCAGCCCCGCCCGCACCTCGACCTCCGCCAGATCCTCCCCGGTCTCCTCCGGGCACACCGGCACCCCGTCCACCAGCCACCCGCCGACCACGGCCCGCCGTGCGGCCACGGCGGCACCGGCCGAGAAGCCCGCGTACGGCATCCCGCGCCCGGCGAGCAGTCCCGGCAGCCGCTGCGGACACTCTCCGAGCGCCTCCTGATAGGCGGGCGTCAGCCCGCCGCACACCAGCAGCCCGTCGATCCCCTCCAGCGCCTCCTCCGGCTCGAACCGGCCGCCGAGCGGCACGAGCAACGGCACCGGCGAGCCCGCCCCCGCCTTCCGCAACACCTCGGCATACCGCTCGAACTGCGCCGCCCCGTCCCCCTCGTCGAGGATCAGGCACCCGATCCGCCGGTCCCCTCCGGCCGCGGACACGAACGGCTCGTACACCTCGGCGGTGTCCCACCCGCCACCGATCAGAAACGTGCTCATCCGGCTTCCCCCTTGTCGTTCATCCGCTCGGTTTCGGTCCGGAAGTATTCCGGAAGTGCTCCGGAAGCGGGCGGTGGCTGTCGGCGGAAGCGGCGGCGGATCTTTGCTGGGAGAGTGAAGAGGTCAACCGGCAGCGCTGGGCGGGAGCTTCAGCCCCCGCTCGTCCAGGTCACGCAGGAACGCCTCGACCGACGACAGATCGGTCCGCTCCAGCTCGCCGGCGGGGATGACGACGCGCAACTCGGGGGAGACGGCGGGATCCTGGTGCAGGCTCCGGACGAAGGTCTCGATGATCAGCGACAGCAGCTGGGTGCGGTCGAGTTCCACGATCCGGGACAGGCCCGCGCCGATCAGCGGGATCGCCACCGGTTTGAACATGCCGTGCCGGGCCACCGCCGGCCACAGCCGTTCCAGGCTCAGCCGCAGGTCCGCCGGTGCGGACCGGGCACGCAGGTCGTTGCCCAGCTGGGAGTAGGCGAGCGCGAAGATCCGGCGTTTGCCGTCCGGCACCGCCACCGCCGTGCCGATCGGATAGCGGGTGCGCCGGCCGCGCCGCTTCGCCCGGACGCTCTCCGTGGCCCGCGGGGTGAACTCCTTCAGCCCGCGGCGCAGTTTGTCGTCGAGCAGCCGGTGCCGGCCCTCGAAGAGCCGGTCGACCAACTGGCCCTGCACGCTCTCCCGGCTGATCACCACGTCGTCGGGGAAGGTGTCGAAGGTGTCGCAGAACCCCACGACCAGATTGGCGTCCTCCTGGTCGAACAGGTCGCCGCGCAGCACGACCACGTCCACCCGCAGGCCCCGCAGGGTGTGGCGGAGGAGCTCATCGCCGTGCCGCTCGCGCAACCGGGCGGTCAGCCGGGCGAGCACGGCGGCGGCCTCGGGGTCGTCCGGCCGTTCCCGGACCGTCCCTTCGGCCACCGGGAGGGCGAGGTCGTAGCGGCCCAGTGCCGTGTGCCCCGCGATCAGTTCCCGCCGCGCGGTCTCCCTGAGCCCGGTCAGCCGCCGCACCGGCACGGTCGCGAACTCCTCACCGTCCACCTCGGCCAGCGGCCGGCCGCGCCAGAGCGCCAGGGCCTCCGCGAGCAGCCGGACGGCCGACGCCGGTGCCGCGTGCAGCGCGTCGCCCACCAGACGGGTGAACTCCGTGCTGTCCAACTCCTCGACCGACAGGTCGAGTTGGTACGTACTCTCGGCGCCGCGCGCGGTCGGCAGCTGGCCGGTCCGCACGATCCGCGCACCCTGACCCGGCCCCGCGAGATCGAACGCGCGCCGCAGCTCCAGGATCCGCTTCTGTACCTCGTTGCGGTTGCGCAGGCCCTGGTGCGGCAGTTCCACGGTCTGCTGCCAGACGTCCCGGTACAGCCGGCGGGCGGTCACGGCCTCGCCCTCGGCGGCGACCAGGCGGAGCAGCAGACGCGCGGTCAGCGGGGTCAGGCGGACCGGGGCGCCGTTCACGTCCAGCCGGACGGGGCCCAGGACGCTCACGCGTACGGACGGTGTCTGCACGCGCCTCGCCCCCTCCGGCCGCATGACACCTAGTCAACACTGTTGCCAGCGTACCAAGATGCCCTGGAGGCAAGCGTGCGATTGACCGTTCCGCACCCGTCGCCCCGCCGGCCGCCGCGCCCGTCGCCGCGCCCCGTGCGATCCCGGCTGCCGCGGTCCTGGCGCGGGTGGCGGGTGTTCCTGGGGAACGTGCTGGTGGCCTTCGGCGCGGTGTCGGCCGTCGTGCAGTTCGTCAGCCAGCTGTTCCCGCAGACCGTGTCCCGGCCCGGGGCGGTGCTCGCCGGTTCCGTCGCACTGTGCCTGGGCTGGGGGCTGGCCCGGGCGCGTCCGCAGGCGGCCGTACGGCAGGAGTTCACCCGTCCCCACATGACCGTGGTGGTCGAGGAGGGCGACCTCTTCGACCAGCCCGGGCATCTGGTGGTGGGATTCACCGACACCTTCGACACCCTCGTGGACGACGGTGTCGTCATCAACGACGACAGCGTCCAGGGACAGCTGCTCGCCCGCCGCTACGCGGGGGACGCCCACCTGCTCGACGCGGAGCTCGCCGCCGCGCTGGACGGGGTCGCCCCGGTGGCTCGGGAGAGCGCGCGGGACAAGCCGCGCGGCAAGCGCGCCCGGTACCCGATCGGGACCGTCGCCGTCCTCGGCAGCCGCCCGCAGCTCGTCTTCGCCGTCGCCTACAGCCGGATGGGCAACGACTGCGTCGCCTCCTCCGGGGTCCAGGAACTGTGGCTCGGCCTGGACCGGCTGTGGGACGCCGTGCACCGGCACGGCCAGCTGGAACGCGTCACCATGCCGCTCACCGGAGCGGGCCTCGCCCGGCTGCACGATCTCGACGAGGACACCCTGCTGCGGCTGATCCTGCTGTCGTTCGTGGCGCACTCCTGGGAGCGGACGGTCTGCCGTGAGCTGCATGTGGTGGTCCGCCCCGGCGAGCTGAGGCGGATAGACCTGCCGGAGACCGGCGCGTTCCTGGCCGGCCTGGCGGCGGGCGCCCGGCGCCACATCTGACGTCCGACGCCGGATGCCCCCTCGGCACACCCGAGGGGGCTGGGCCCTGTCGTCGGATTCCCTCCCCCGGCGCTCGCCGGGAGGTGGCCCCGGCCCGGCAACGCGGTCGGGGCCACCAGCCGCCGCCGGCCCCCCTCCGGGCGGACGACGGGAACTCGACGACAGGGCCTGGGCGGTACGGGCCCTCCCCCGGCCGTGGAAGATCGACCACCGGGCCCGTACCGCGGCTCAGTGGACCGGCGGCACTCCCCGCCCGGTACGGCCGTACGCCGACAGATGGCTGTACGGCCAGGTCTCGCGCCATTCGGAGCCGGTGTCGTCGACCGTGCAGCCCGCCAGCTTCAGCCGCTGCACGATCTTGCTCAGGGCGCCCTCCGAGCCGTCGAACCGGATGACGTTCCGGCCCGCGATGTCGGCGATCGCGCGCAGCTCACCGACCTCCACCATCAGCGTGCGCTCCGGGTAGGCCATCAGGACCATGCCCAGCTCGATCAGCACGTTCGGCCGGGGCTGACCGGTCGGCTCGATCTCGTACGGCGGCTCGTGCCTGCCCCGCAGGTCCGGGTGCAGCTGGACGATGTCGTCCGGGGTGAGCAGCACGAGGGCCGCCTGGGCCTGCTCGGGAGCCTTGGCGACGACCTCGCCGAGGAACGGTGCCGTCTTGCCGGTGGCCCTGACCAGGTCCTCCCACTCCAGCGGGCGCAGATCGAGCCGGCGCAGCAGGCCGAACATCTTCGTGCGCACCTCCTCGTCCCGCCCGTGGACGACGAAGACGTTGCGGCGGCGGTCGGGGGAGGGCCCGGGGCGTTCCCGGTCCCCACGGGACGGCTCGGGGCCGCCCGGGGCAGTGCCGTAGAAGTTCTGCGTGCCCGAGTTGGTGGAGTTTTTGTTGCCGGTGACGAAGCTGTTGTTGCTGCCGAAGGTGTTGCCGCTCCCGTAATTGCTGCTGGGACCGCCCGTGCCCGTGGAGGTGTCCGTCATGCCGCTCCCGCCCCTCGACCGCCCTCGGAGCCGCCGAAGTGGTTCTGCGTGCCCGAGTTGGTGGTGTTGTTGTTGCCGTTCACGAAGCTGTTGTTGCTGCCGTAGTTGAGGATGTTCGTCTGGCGGGCCTCGTGCTCCGCCAGGTCCACGTTGTGCTCCTGCAGGAACTCACGGACGATGTGCAGGAGTTGACGCTCCACGATCTGCGTGTACTTGATCGTGTCCGTCTCCTGGAAGAAGACGTGGAAGGCACCGCTGGCCGCGAGCTCCCGGATGCTGGTGAGCGCCCCGCGGTTCACCACGGTGTCCGCGTACCGGCCCAGACCGAACTCGCTGGAGTCGGCCGCCTGCGGCAGCTCGATCCGGTTCCTCCGCCACGGCAGCAGCCCCGACAGCGCCGCGGGCGCCCGGGAGACGAGGGACCGCAGCGCGGCCTCGGGCGTGGCCCGCAGGGTGTGCCAGCCGACCTTGAGCAGGGTCCGGCCGTCCAGCGTCGCGGGGAGCCGGTCCACCAGGTGGAAACTCCCCCGGATCGGCCCCAGCACATAGGAGTAGAACTCGGTGTGCAGGGTGCTCCCCTTGAGGTCGAAGCCCACGAACGCCGTGGTGACCAGCTCCTGGTTCCATGAACCCACCCGGATGCACAGGTAGCCGCGCCCCGAGCCGTAGGCGTCCCGCCAGTGGTCGACGCTCTGCGCCGGGATCGCCGTCAACGCGCCGCGCAGGGTCGTGACGGCCGTGGTGAAGGTGCTCCGCTCGACGGCGAGCCCCTCGATCCGCGCCAACCGGGTGGCCTGGTCGCGCAGTTCGGACCGCATGCGGGCGGATATGTAGTCGGTGATGTCCTCGACGGTGAAGGGGATGATCTCCTTGCGCCGCGGCTCCTGACCGGCCGCGTGGGCAGAGCCGCTCGTCCCGACCGCGCCGGACGCCGGGGGCATACCGGGCATGCCGGGAGCCTGCCGGCCCTCGAACACGCCGAGCGGCGCGCCGACCAGCAGCTCGGCGGTGGACCAGCGCCGCACCTGATCGCCCGCGCCGACGAACGGCTTGTAGCCGCCGTAGCAGATCTGGCTGCTGTCGGAGGTCTGCTCCCGGTTGATCTTGGCGATGAGGTGGTCCGTCAGCTCGGGATGCGCGGGGTAGGAGCCGTCGAACCCCCGCCCACGGCGGCCCTCCGAGCCGGTGCGGCGGGCCAGCCGGGTCGAGAGCTGCTGCAGGGTGACGACCCGCCGCAGGAACGCGGTGACCCACAGCAGCCACGCCGCCAACAGCAGCGCGGCGAAGCCGTTGAGCACGCCGACGGCCATGAAGAAGTACGTGACCACGAGGCCCGCCCCGAGCAGGGCCAGCCGGATGCGGTGCAGCCGGCGCGCCGCCAGGGCGTGCGCGAGCACGGGGACCGCGTCGTACCCGTACGACGGTGCCACCACCCGGAACCGGTGGGTCAGCAACTCTCGGATGACGGTGGTGCGGTAGACCGGGTCCAGGTAGGTGCCGGCGCACAGCAGCCGGGTGGCGTCGCTGTTGGCGTCCACGGACGGGCGGCCGGTGACCTGCCCGTCCGGCTCCGGCGCGGGAGCGGGAAGGGAGGAAATGATGTCATTGGCCATGGCTGTGTTCTCCGCTTCCTTCAGCCGGCCGAGGCCATCGTGGCGTGCGTGATGACCCCGTCGGCCACGGTGTACTGACCGCTGAACGACTTCTCCGTGCCGTCGGTCTGCTGGGCCACCAGGCTCACCGAGACCGTGTCGCCCTCGACGGACTCGACGGTGACCTCGTCGTGCTCGGTCGTGGCGAAGCCCGACTGGAAGGCGTCGTACGACTCGTCGAGGTTCTTGCCGCCCAGCTCCCATGCGGTCTGGAAGTCGTGGGCGTTGATGGCGTCGAAGAAACGGGTGACGGTCGCGGCGGGTCCGGTGGTCCCGTCGGTGCTGTCCGTGCTCGGCGTGGTGTCCGTGCTCTGCGTGTCCAGCGTGCTGGGGTACAGGTCGGTGGCGTCGTCGCCGGCGGTGGGCGCGGACGGCTCGGTGCCGTACGCCGTGGAGGTGTCCGGTGTCCAGGAATCCGTCGGCTGCGGTTCGTAGGAGTAGCCGCCCTGGCCGGTCACCGAGGTGGCTCCGGCCGCGCTGTCCTCACCCGAGGCGAGATGGAGCATGAACACCATCAGCAGGATCAGCAGCAGGGGGGCACCGGCTATGGCCAGCGCGTAGGTTCTCTCCTGGCCCTCTGCGGGCAGGAGACCGGGCGGCTCGTAACTGTGGTTCATGGGCCCTCGCAACTCCCGGTGGACAACCGGGGTTTGGCTTGTTCCAACGGCGTGGCGAGAGCCACCTTGCCCGACATCCGCGGAGCGGAAGCCGGTTTCGCGCTTCCGATACGCTTCCGATCCGGGCCCCGTGGCCGGGCGGTGCGGACCGTCCCCGACCGCCCGTCTACCCCATGATCAGCTTTCTGGCGGTGCCTCTCCGGACATGTCCGCGGCGTATGCGAGCAGGACGGCGAAGCGCTGCCACACCAGCAGATGGCTGTTCAGCGGCGCATGGCCCGGACGGAGAAGGGCACGGATCCCGTCGAGGCAGTCGGCCAAGGCCTTCCGCGCCGGCTGGTCCATCCGGCCCAGTCCGGTGAGGTACGCCGTCGCACACGCGTCCAGACGGGCGTGCAGACCGGCGAGTCGCGCTGCCTGATCGGCGAGTCGCCCTGCCTGACCGTCGTGGTGGGTGGCTTGACGGCCGTGATGGCGCGATTCGTCGGGAGGGGGGAAACGCTTGAAGTCGGCGTGGCGGTTCGCCACGGCGGCGATGAGCCCGAGCCGTTCGGGCGC
The DNA here is from genome assembly GCF_053596375.1 of Streptomyces sp. NPDC001709. Taxonomy (NCBI): domain Bacteria; kingdom Bacillati; phylum Actinomycetota; class Actinomycetes; order Kitasatosporales; family Streptomycetaceae; genus Streptomyces; species Streptomyces sp. NPDC001709. The sequence continues at coordinate 70,929 of NZ_JBSFGB010000024.1, forward strand.
CGACGCGCCGGGCCGGTAAGGCCCTGCCAGAAGTGCGGTGTCGGCGGACCGGGGGGTCCGCCGGCCGGCCGCCTTCTCCACCCTGCGGCGAGCGGCGAACGCCCGCACCTGCGCGAGCCGGACCGCGCGCCCGGCCTCCAGAGTGTCCAGCGCCCGGATCATCGCCGCGGGATCCCTGCGCAGATCGGGGGAGGGCCGCGCCATGGCGGCGAGGTAGGCCCAGGTCGCGTTGAAGCCGAGCGGACAGTACTGCCCGACGGCACACCGCAGCGCCGTGTACCGCCGGGGGAGCGGCAACCGCTCGTCCCACACCCTTCGCGCGTACGTCCCGAAGCCCATCCGAGTCAGTCAGCCCTCGGCCCGGGCGACACCGATGGGGCAGGACACCGCGAAGGACTCACCGAGTCGGAGGTGCGGGGCCGCGGGGTGGAGCAGTCCGTCATCCGCTCAGGTGGGCGAGAAGCTCGTCACCGATGGGATAGGGGCGTTCCTGGGGCAGCAGCCTGGCGGCGGAGTCCAGGTCCCCACCAGTGACGAGGGCTTGGATCTCGTGGGCGAGTGGGGTCACGTCGCGGATGGCGACCGTCCACTCGTCCGCATAGCGTCGTGCGGCCTCACCGGAGAGGCCGAGTTGCAGGGACCGGTACGGCAGGGGTTGCAGGCGCAGGTCCCGCTCCGGGTCCCACTGCACGCGGGTGGGCGCGCGCCTCAACTGACGCTGCCAGGTGGCGCGGTCGGGGTGGACCTCGCGGGCGTAGCTCGACAGACAGGCGTGGCGCAGCGCCCACTCGAAGCCGTCACGGGCGATTTCGACAGCGAGCACGGTCTCCTGCCCCGGCTTCGTGCCCCAGCCGCAGCGGTACATCATCCACAGGAACGACGGCTTGATCCACGTCATCCTGTCCCGCTTCCACACGGCCGGGAAGCGGCCGTCGCGAACAGCGGGCAGGCCGATTTCCGGGCAGTACGCCTGGTAGACGGTGATCGTGGATTCCGAGTGGGCCGCACGGATCCTGCGTTGCGGTTCTTCCATGCCGTACAGCGTGGGGTCGACCGGTTCAGGCGGCCACTGATTTTCGACGGCTGCCCGCCGCGACGGAGAGCTCCGGCCGCAGCACCGCGCCCCCGCGTTCGTCTCGTGGGGGTGCGCTCCTCTGAAGCCCGAGGGGCCGACTCACACGTCGTTGTCAGGACGCCGCCGCCACCGCCTGGGCCGTCTCATTGCGGACCCGGCAGTAATACGCCGCGGCGTCGTCGCCCCGGTAACTCCACGGCAGCGCGTCCACATACCCGTCCACGAGCTTGAACTGCTCCAGCGCCGCCGCGTGCCGATCCTGCAGATGCAGGTAGAAGGCCAGCAGGTGACGCAGCTGGGCGAGGCCCGGCCGGTCGGGATCCGCGGCTGCCGCGGCCGCCGCGTCCGCGAGGCCCGCGTCGACCCGGGCCACCATCTCGGGCGTGCCGTCGGCCGCGACATCGGTCGACCTGTCGTGCTCGAAGTGCGCGATGAGCGGCAGCGCCGTCAGCAGACTGCCCAGCGGCGCCCCGGCCGCCGCCCGCTCGGCGAAGCCGAAGGCCAGCTCCTGCGATCCCCGCCACTTCGCGCACCAGTACTGCAGCGCCGCGTGATGGGCGCCGTAGTGGTGCGGGGCACGGGCGGTGATCTCCGCCCACAGCTTGTCCATCTCCGCGTGCGGGTAACCGAGTCCGAGCGCCACCCATATCTCCGTGATGTACGGCGTCGGGTCGTCGGGATTCAGCGCGGCCGCCCGCGCGATCTCCTCACGCGCGGTGGCCAGCGTGCGATGGAAGCCGTCGAACTGCTCCCGCGTGGTGTTCTCGGCGCGCAGCGCACCTCGCAGTTCCCAGGCCAGGTACACCGTGCTCTGCGCCCTGACCACGGCCGCGTCCGGGTCCTGCGGGCGCGCCGCCTCCCAGCCCAGCAGCCAGGCGTCCTCCTCGGCCGCGACCGTGCCCAGCAGACCGGTGACCGTCGAACGGCGCTCCCAGTCCCGGCCGATCGTCCGCAGGAGTTCGGCGGCGGGCCGCCACTCGCCGCCGCGCACCGCGGCGAGAGCGGCCGACCACGCGTCGGGCAGCGGCGCGCAGTGCTCGGTGTCCTGCCGCTCGGCGGGCAGCAGGCCGAGCCGCTCCGCGGTCTGCGCCGCCGCGTCGGGGCCGGGAGGACTCGGCGAGAAGAGTTCCTTCACGAACACGCCGGTGAACCACACGGCGGCGATCACGACAGGGAGGGCCAGGATGCCCAGGATCCACAGCAGGACGGTCATCGGCGGGTTCGATCCGTTCTCGTTCTTCGGTCTTCGTTCTTCGTTTGTGGTTCGTTGCTCGTCGGCGGGGGAGGGCGCCGGCCGGCGTCAGGCGTGCTGTGTCGTCGGCGGCAGCAGGGCGCGCAGGGGCGCGGTGTCGGGGTGGTCGGCGAGCGCCGCGTCCAGCGCCTCGTCGAGCGCGGCCTCGGGGCCCTCGTCCTCCGCGGTCTGCGAACCCCAGCCGGGCAGTCGTACGGCGGCCGGGCGGGACCAGGAGAACTCCCAGTGCAGCAGTGAACGGACGCTGAACTCGGCCAGCACCATCGTCCGCACCGACCTGGCCAGCACGGGCCGTGCGAACTCCCGGAACACCCGCCCCTTCGCGGCCACCGCCTCCTCCGACAGTGGCAGCCGCTCGGCCAGCTGCCACAACCGGCCGTCGTCGATGACCGCCAGCAGTGCGGCCAGGGTCGGCGGCTGCCCGGTGTAGTCGGCCAGCACCCGGTGCAGCGGGGTCTGCGCGGAGGACAGGCCCGCGGCCATCGAGGCGTCCAGCAGCTCCTCCCAGGCGGCGGTGCGCCGGAAGGCGAGCACCTCGTCGGTCAGGACGGCGTCCTCCAGTGCGGCCAGGGTCCGGTCCGGGTCGGTGAGCAGGGCGAGCGCCGCGCCCTTGGCCTCCTCGGTACGTCCGTCGGCGGGCAGCGCCTCGATACGGCGCACCCGTTCGGCGATCGGCGGGTGCGAGTCGTACGGCGAGGCCGGCTCCTCCGGCAGCTCCGAGCGGAGTCGCACCAGTTCCCGTTCACGGGCCGTCAGCAGCTTGCCGAAGCCGCCGAAGAACTCGCCGCGCGGCGGCAGCAGCCCGGCCTGCAGGCCGAGGGTGGCGTAGGAGTCGAGGTAGAAGCCGTGGGAGGCGGACAGCACCGGGATCTCGCGCAGCGCGGACGCCGTCGCGTCGCGTCCGGCGATCCGCGCGGCGGCCAGATCGGCGGCGAACTCCTGGCCGCGCGCGGTGGACAGCGAGGCACGCAGATAGAAATTGGCGTACGCGGTGTAGATCGCCGCCATGATCCGGTACGTCGCCCCCGAGCCGCTGGTGTCGACCTGCTTGGCCTTCTTGCCCTTGGCGATCCGCTTGGCGGCGGCCTGTTCCTGCCGAGCCCGTTCGGCGGCCGCCTTGCCGTCCGCCTTGGCGTGGAACTGCCCGATGACCCGGGCGAGTTGCACCCGGCCGCGCACGACCAGTGCGGACAGCCGGGTGTCGCCGCCGGTGAAGTGGCCGTATTCGTGGGCGAGTACGGCCCGCAGCTCGGCCTCGGTCAGGCCGGTCAGCAGCGGAACGCCGAGGCGCAGGCGGCGCGGGCCGGGGCGCAGGCCGAGCAGCCGCGGCTCCTCGCTGACGGACGCGTTGACGTCGCCGGTGAGCAGGATCCGGTCGGGGACGCGGGTGCCGGACGCCGCCGCGACCTCCCGGACCAGCGCCCACAGCCGGGGCTCGCCGGCCTCCGTGACCGGGATGCCGGGGCCGTCCTCGCCCTTGGGCGTGCGCAGCATGAACAAGCCGCGGACGACGGGGATGGCCAGCAGCACCGACACGACGGCCATCTTCGCGACGACCGGACCGTGCCCCCAAGTGAACATGGCGATGTCGAGACCGAGCAACGCCGCGAGCAGCACGAGGCTCAGCAGATAGAAACCGAGCAGCAGTACGAGAGCGCGCAGCGCGCGCAGAGTTGCGCCCATCGGGCAGATCCCCCCACAGGACCTCAGAAACAGGACATGACGAAACAGGGCATCACGCGGCACCTGGCCGAGGTGGTGGGCGGGGGTCGGTGCGTGTGGTGCTTGTGGTTCGTGCGGTGCGTGTGGGGGGATGCCGGAGTATGCCCTACCGCAGGTCAGAACGGCAATGCGGATACGGCGGGGCGCCGGCCCCGGTGGCGGCTCAGCCGGGGAGGGTGGCCGGGCTGCCGCCGTTCGCCTCGTAGCCGCCCACCGCCAGGGCGCGGTACACGGCGAACTCGGCTGCCGGGTCGGCGGAGAGCGTCCAGGGCAGCGCGCCCACGTGTCCGTCGACGTGTATCAGCTGGTGCATGGCCTCCTGCCAGCGCTCGGCGCGGACCAGGAAGAAGATCAGCAGATGGCGGACGTGTGCCAGCACCGGGTCGTCGGGACGGGCCGAGTGCACCGCGTGCAGGGCGCCGTGCATCGCCTTGGTGACGACCTCGCTCTGGTAGAAGCCCGCCACCAGGTTCACCTCGGGGAGGTGCTCGAAGACCGCGAACAGCGGCAGCGCGGCGAGCAGCGAGCCCTGCGGGGCGCGGGCCGCGGCGGCCTCGGCGAAGGAGTACGCCTGCTCACGCGAGCCGTGCCACTTCTCGCACCAGTGGTGCAGCGCGGCCAGATGCGCGCCCATGTGGAGCGGTGCACGGTCGAGGATCTTCAGCCACAGCTGGTCGAACTCGGCCTGGGAGTAGGCGAGTCCACGGGCAACGGACAGCTCGATGATGTACGGCACCGGGTCACCGGGGGCCAGCAGGGCCGCCTGCGCGCACGCGTCCCGGGCCTCCTCCATGATGATCCGGAAGTCGTCCGTGCCCGGCGTCGACGTCCGCCAGGCCTGCTGCACCAGGAACTCCGCGTAGACGGCGGCGGCGCCCGCGTCCTTGGGCTGCTCGGCCCGCCACACCCGCAGCCACTGGCCGCCCGGTGTCTCGTGCACCCCGCCGGGCCGCTGCCGCAGCTCCAGGGCGGCGGCACCGGCGAAGGCCTGCACCCGCTGCCAGCGGCGCTCGCCCTCCTTCTCGGTGCCGGCCAGCAACTGGGAGGCCGCGCGATAGTCCTGGGTGCGCTGCACCACCTCCAGGACGTCGAGCAGGTCCTGGTCCGGGCCCGGCATGCGCACGTCCAGCTCCTCCTGGCGCACGAAGCCGTAGGCCGCCGGGTCGGCGGCGTCCGGGTGTCCCGGGGGAACCTGCTCGATCACCCCGCGCCTGCGCCGCATGAGCGGGAGCAGCACGAAGCTCAGCATGAGCAGCGCCATCAGCAGCCAGAGAATCGCCATGCCCCAAGCGAACCAGACGCCGCCGACAATTGGCGAACCCCGCCGCGGGTCTGTGGAAAACTCCGGTCCGGGTCATGACAGGGATGCCCTGGGGGCGGGTTTCCACGAGTGTCCTGGGTCGTTTCCCGAGGGCCGTGGGTCGTCTCCCGAGGACCCTGGGCGCGCCGTCCCCGTACAGGGAAATCCCTTCGGCCGGTGCTGCCCGGGCCGTGCGGGCGTCAGCATCCGGCCCAGCGCATTACGCTCGGTTCCCATGAGCGACAGGCACACCAGTCAGCATTTCGAGACCCTCGCGATCCACGCGGGCAACACCGCGGATCCCCTCACCGGCGCGGTCGTACCGCCGATCTACCAGGTTTCGACCTACAAGCAGGACGGCGTCGGCGGGCTGCGCGGCGGCTACGAGTACAGCCGCAGCGCCAATCCCACCCGTACCGCCCTCGAGGAGAACCTCGCCGCGCTGGAGGGCGGCCGTCGCGGCCTCGCCTTCGCGTCCGGCCTGGCCGCCGAGGACACCCTGCTGCGCACGCTGCTCAGCCCCGGTGACCACGTCGTGATCCCGAACGACGCCTACGGCGGCACCTTCCGCCTCTTCGCCAAGGTCGTCACCCGCTGGGGCGTGGAGTGGTCCGTCGCCGACACCAGCGACCCGGCCGCCGTGCGGGCCGCGATCACCCCGAAGACCAAGGCCGTCTGGGTGGAGACCCCCTCCAACCCGCTGCTCGGCATCACCGACATCGCCACCGTCGCGTCCGTCGCGCACGACGCGGGCGCGAAGCTCGTCGTCGACAACACCTTCGCCACGCCCTACCTGCAGCAGCCGCTGGCGCTCGGTGCGGACGTCGTCGTCCACTCCCTGACCAAGTACATGGGCGGTCACTCGGACGTGGTCGGCGGCGCGCTGATCGTCTCCGACCAGGGCCTCGGCGAGGAACTGGCCTACCACCAGAACGCGATGGGCGCCGTCGCCGGTCCCTTCGACTCCTGGCTGGTGCTGCGCGGCACCAAGACCCTCGCGGTGCGCATGGACCGGCACAGCGAGAACGCCACGAAGGTCGCCGACATGCTGACCCGGCACCCGCGCGTGACCAGTGTGCTCTACCCGGGCCTGCCCGAGCACCCCGGCCACGAGGTCGCCGCGAAGCAGATGAAGGCGTTCGGCGGCATGGTGTCCTTCCGGGTCGAGGGCGACGAGGAGGCCGCGGTCGAGGTGTGCAACCGCGCCAAGGTGTTCACCCTCGGCGAGTCGCTCGGCGGCGTCGAGTCCCTGATCGAGCACCCCGGCCGCATGACGCACGCCTCCGCGGCCGGCTCCGCGCTGGAGGTCCCCGCCGACCTGGTGCGCCTCTCCGTGGGCATCGAGAACGTCGACGACCTGCTCGCAGACCTCCAGCAGGCCCTGGGCTGACCGAGACGGACGCGCGCGTCCGGGCGCCGGTCACAAGGCTCGCCCCGGCCGCGCGCACGGGCCGTACCGCCGCCGTCCTGCCGTAGCCCCTCCGGCGCGTGGACGTACCGACCGCCGGTCCGGGTCCCACTGCTGTCCGCCCGCCAGGTCACCAGCCGGTGATCGGCGGTGTCGTCTGCGAGGGCGGCTGCGTCCACGGGTGCACACGGGCCGCCCACACACTGAATGCGACGGCCGCGGCCAGGGCCAGCATCCACATCACCCGGCGGACGAGTCGCCTGCGCCTCAGCAGGCGCTCGCCACGGCGTACCGCCTCCACGCACAGGTCCGGCGGCACCGGTGCCGGGACCTGCTCCATGATCTGCCGCGCGGCGGCCTCCCGCTCGATCCGGTTCATGAGGGCGCCACCTGACTGCCCGCCGTTCGCGGCGGAGCCGGGCGGGGTGGATGGAGCAGGGTGGCTGTCGCGCGGTCGCAGATGGTGTGGACGCGTTCCACCGGCAGCCCCAGGAGGGCCGCCGCCTGTTCCTCGGCCACGCCTTCGTAGAGGCGAAGTACGAGGACCAGGCGTTCCTGGGGGGTGAGCACGGCGAGCGGGCTGCGCGGATCGGGGCGGGCGCGGCCGAAGGCGCCGTAGTGGTGCCAGGTCGTGCGCGCGAACCGGGTGGCGAGGTACTGGCGGGCGCAGTCGTACGGGTCCTCGCCGTGCAGCCGGTCCCAGCGCGCGTAGGTGTGGGCGAGCGCGAGTGTCAGCAGGCGCCGCGCGCGCGGGTTGGCGTTCGGTGCCTCCGCCGTGAGGAGCGTGGCGGCATGCAGCAGACGTCCGGCCGCGCCCGCGACGAACGCCTCGAACTCCCGGGCCCGGCGGGCACCCCGGAACACCTGCCGATCACGCACCGCGCCTCCCCCTGAAGGGGCCCTGTCCGGTACGGGACAGGTGAACCGCGTACGAACGACACAGGACCCGGTCGTCTCATATGAGGCCAGCGGCGGCCCGGGGTCAAGACTCCGGCACCGACCGGTCCGGGTACCCGGTGGGCGTCCGCCCTCAGGAGGCCGGCGGCTGATCCGCCGGCGCGGTCCCCAGCGTCATCCGCGCGGAGAGCGCGCGGTTGAAGCGGGTCAGGAGCGTGCAGAACTGCTCGCGTTCCTCCGGTGCCCAGTCCTGCGTCAGCTCGGCCATCAACTGACGCCTGGAGGAGCGCACCTCCTCCAGCCGGGCGATCCCGCGCGGGGACAGCTGAAGGACCACCGCACGCCCGTCCTCGGGGTGCGAGGTGCGCTTGACGAGCCCGGTGTCGACCAGCGGAGCCACCTGCCGGGTCACCGTGGAGGAGTCGATGCCCATGCTCGCGGCGAGCGCCTTGACCCCCATCGGGCCTTCTTTGTCGAGGCGGTTGAGCAGCAGATAGGCCGCCCGGTCCATGGAGTTGCGCACCTGCCCGACCCCGCCGAGCCGCGTCTGTTCGGCACGGCGTGCGAACACCGCCACCTCGTGCTGGAGGGTGTCGAGGAGACCGGTGTCACCGACGGTCGTCATGTCCATCGACATTTCAGGTGTTGTGGGCATGGCCGGAGGCTCGCTTCATGAAGGGCTGCTGGGTTGGGGGACAGGGTACGCGGCCCGGCGGCGGGTCGTACCGGCGCTGCGCAAACCGGTCTCGGAGCTTGGTCACTCCAGTCGTGTACGACCGTGAACTGCGATGCTGGAGTCATGAGCTACGGCACGGCTGACACCTTGCGTTCCGTCACCCTCGACGATGTGCGCGGCGCCCGGAAGATGCTCTCGGGCGTGGCACGGGTAACCGCGATGGAGGGGAGCCGGCACCTGTCCCAGCTGGTCGGCGCGCCGGTGCAGCTCAAGTGCGAGAACCTCCAGCGCACCGGCTCGTTCAAGCTGCGCGGCGCCTATGTGCGCATCGCCGGGCTGCTGCCGGAGGAGCGGGCGGCCGGCGTGGTGGCCGCGAGCGCCGGGAACCACGCGCAGGGCGTGGCGCTGGCGTCCTCGCTGCTCGGTGTGCACTCCACGGTGTTCATGCCGAAGGGCGCCCCGCTGCCCAAGGTCAGCGCGACCCGGGACTACGGCGCCGAGGTGCGCCTGCACGGCCAGGTGGTCGACGAGACGCTGGCCGCCGCCGAGGAGTACGCGGCCGAGACGGGCGCGGTGTTCATCCACCCCTTCGACCACCCGGACATCATCGCCGGGCAGGGCACGGTCGGCCTGGAGATCCTGGAGCAGTGCCCGGAGGTGCGCACGATCGTCGTCGGTGTCGGCGGCGGCGGGCTCGCGGCCGGGATCGCGGTGGCGGTGAAGGCGATACGCCCGGAGGTCAGGATCGTCGGTGTCCAGGCGGAGGGCGCGGCGGCCTACCCGCCCTCGCTGGCGGCCGGGCATCCGGTGTCGGTGGAGAACCCGGCGACGATGGCCGACGGCATCAAGGTGGGCCGGCCCGGCCTGGTGCCGTTCGGGATCATCAGCGAGCTGGTCGACGAGGTGCGCACGGTCAGCGAGGACCAGCTGTCGGCCGCGCTGCTGCTGTGCCTGGAGCGGGCCAAGCTGGTCGTCGAGCCGGCTGGGGCGAGCCCGGTCGCGGCGCTGCTGGCCGCGCCGGACGCCTTCGAGGGCCCGGTCGTCGCGGTGCTCTCCGGCGGCAACGTGGACCCGGTGCTGATGCAGCGCGTGCTGCGCCACGGCATGGCCGCGCAGGGCCGCTACCTGGCCGTTCGGCTCCGGCTCACGGACCGCCCGGGTGCCCTCGCCACGCTCCTCGGGGTGTTGTCAGTGGTCGACGCTAACGTCCTCGACGTGAGCCACGTCCGAACCGACCCCCGGCTCGGGCTCACGGAGGCGGAGGTGGAGCTGCACCTCGAGACGAAGGGCCCGGTGCACTGCGCCGAGGTCGGCCAGGCCCTGCGGGACGCGGGTTACACCGTCATCGGCTGAGAGCCCCGGCTCCCGGGACCGCAACTCCATCGATCACTCGTTCGAGTCAATCCCCGGCCCAAACCCATTGAGAGACGCGATACATCGCGTTACGGTGTGTGGGCGGCCGGCCACCGGTCGTCTGCCCGCAGAAAAACCACGGGCGGATCGGGAGCGCGCAAACCTAGCCTTTCCGAAGAAATCCCGCACGACGATCCCCGATGACGTGGAGACAGACATGCCAGGCGCCATCCATGCCGAAGGCCTGGTGAAGACCTTCGGCGACGTAAGGGCTCTCGACGGCGTAGATCTGGACGTGCCCGAGGGCACGGTCCTCGGCCTCCTCGGGCCGAACGGCGTCGGCAAGACGACGACCGTCCGCTGCCTGACGACCCTGCTGCGCCCCGACAGCGGCAAGGCGGTCGTCGCGGGCGTGGACGTGCTGAAGGACCCCGACGCGGTACGCCGCTCCATAGGCCTGTCCGGCCAGTTCGCCGCGGTCGACGAATACCTGACCGGCCGGGAGAACCTGCAGATGGTCGGGCAGCTGTACCAGATGAGGGCCAAGGCGGCCAGGCAGCGCGCCTCAGAGCTGCTGGAGCAGTTCAACCTCGCGGACGCCGCCGACCGCCCCACCAAGACCTACTCCGGAGGCATGCGCCGCCGGCTCGACCTCGCCGCGGCCCTCGTGGTCTCGCCGCCGGTGATGTTCATGGACGAGCCGACCACCGGCCTCGACCCGCGCAACCGCCAGCAGCTGTGGGAGGTCATCAAACAGCTCGTCTCCGGCGGTACGACCCTGCTGCTCACCACGCAGTATCTGGAGGAGGCCGACCACCTCGCGCACGACATCGCGGTGGTCGACCACGGCCGGGTCATCGCCAAGGGCACCTCCGACCAGCTCAAGGCCCGCACCGGCGGCGAGCGCGTCGAGATCGTGGTGCACGAGCGTGAACACATCACCGACACCGCCGAGGTGCTGCGCGGCTTCGGCAAGGGCGACGTCACGGTCGAGGAGCACACCCGCAAGCTCACGGTCCCCGTCACCGGCGGCGCCAAGCTGCTCGCCGAGATCATCCGCGAGCTGGACACCCGCGGGATCGAGATAGACGACATCGGGCTGCGCCGCCCCACCCTCGACGACGTCTTCCTGTCGCTGACGGGACACGTGGCCGAGACCGCCGCTCAGGACGACCAGGACGAGAGTCACGCGCAGACCGGCAAGGAGGCCGTGAAGTGAGCGCCGTCAGCGAAGCCGTGCGGGTGGCACCGCCGGGCAATCCCATCAGCCGGTCCTTCCGCGACTCCATGGTCGTGGCGAAGCGCAACCTGATCCGCATGTCCAGGATCCCCGAGATGATCATCTACGGGCTGATCCAGCCGATCATGTTCGTGGTGCTGTTCACCTACGTCTTCGGCGGCTCCATGCGGATCGGCGCCAGCGCCAGCGCCATCGACTACAAGAACTTCCTGATGGCGGGCATCTTTGCGCAGACCGTCACGTTCGCCACCGCAAGCTCCGGCGCCGGCATCGCCGACGACATGCACAAGGGGCTCATCGACCGATTCCGCTCCCTGCCGATGGCACGCGGTGCGGTGCTGACCGGGCGCACCCTCGCCGACCTGGTGCAGACGGCCGTGACCCTGGTCGTGCTCGCCGTGGTCGCCCTGGTGGTCGGCTGGCGCGTCGGATCCGACGGCGACACCAACGTCGGCAAGGTCCTCGCCGCCTTCGCCCTGCTGCTCCTGCTCGGCTATGCGTTCACCTGGATCGGCGCGCTGATCGGCATGTCCGTGCGCACCCCCGAGGCGGCCACGTCCAGCGGGCTGATCTGGCTGTTCCCGGTCACGTTCATCTCCAATGCCTTCGTGGACCCCGGTCACATGACCCCGTGGCTGCGGCACATAGCCGAGTGGAACCCCTTCAGTGCCACCGCGCAGGCCTGCCGAGTGCTCTTCGCCAACCCCGGCCGGTCCACCTCGCACGCCTGGCCGATGGAGCACCCGGTCTGGGCCTCGCTGATCTACTCGATCCTGATCATCGCCGTCTTCCGCACCCTCGCCGTCCGCAAGTACCGCTCGGCCACCGCCTGACGGCTCCGGGCACGCTGCGGGTACGGCAAAGCCCCCGGTGTCCGGCGGAATCCGGCGGACACCGGGGGCTCGAGGTCAGGGGAGTGGATCAGCCCGAGTACGGCTCGGCCTTCAGGATCCTCACCGAGGCCTTCTTGCCGTTCGGGAGTTCGTACTCCGCGTCCTCGCCGACCTTGTGGCCGATGACGCCGGCGCCGAGCGGGGACTGCGGCGAGTACGTCTCGATGTCGGCGCTCGCGTACTCACGGGACGCGAGCAGGAACGTCATGGTGTCGTCCTCGTCACCGTCGAAGGCGATCGTGACGACCATGCCCGGCGCGACGGCGCCGTCGGCGGAGACCTGGGCCTCGCCCACCTGGGCGTTCTCGAGAAGCTGGGTCAGCTGCCGCACGCGCAGCTCCTGCTTGCCCTGCTCCTCCTTGGCCGCGTGGTACCCGCCGTTCTCGCGCAGGTCGCCCTCCTCGCGCGCGGCCGCGATCTTGGCGGCGATCTCCGTGCGCGCAGGACCAGTAAGGTACTCAAGCTCGTTCTTGAGCTTGTTGTACGCCTCCTGGGTCAGCCAGGTGACGTTCTCGCTGGTCTGGGTCACAGGGTGCTCCTCGTCGGTACTGGGAATACAAAGCATCGCCCTCCCCAGAAGCATGTTCTCTCTTGGATGGGCGAAACCACGAGCCTAACAATTCAAGGCCGGAAGGGGGAGGACATAAGCCATCAGAATCACATCAACGCAGGTCAGCGTGTACGTATTCCGGGTGACGGCCGGGGAGTGCGCGCCGCTCGCCGTCCTCAGCCGGTGTGACAGCCGAGCAGCTCGGCCGTCGTGCCCTTCGCCGTCGTACGCAGCGTAACGACCTTGTCGATACGCGTGGCCGATCCCGTGAAGCGGAAGTCGGCCCGGCCCACCTCGGAGCCGTCGGCCGCCTGGGAGCGCAGGGTGCAGTAGCCGTCGGTGCCGGAGTCCTTGTGGACCTCCAGATGCACCCGCACCGCGTTGTCCGTGGCGTCGAAGGTGATCACCTGGGCGCTGATCCCGCTCTCCACGACGTAGTGGTAGGCGAAGTAACCGACCAGTGCGAGCAGGGCCGTGCCGAGCACCGCACCGGCGATCTTGAGTTTGCGGTCCGCACGCTCGTCCGAGGAACGGCCGTAGCGGCCCTCGGGCAGCCGCGCGCTCGCCGTACTCATGATCGTCCTCTCGGCAGGAGCCGGTCTCGGAATTATTCGCCCCCCGATTCCGTCACTATAGAAGCCGCCGATCGCGCCGAGACCACGGGGCGCCGACTTACCGAGGATTGAGTCTTGACTGACCAGCTGCGACTGATGGCCGTTCACGCGCACCCCGACGACGAGTCGAGCAAGGGCGCGGCCACCATGGCGAAGTACGTGTCCGAGGGGGTGGACGTGCTGGTGGTGACCTGCACCGGCGGAGAGCGCGGGTCCGTCCTCAATCCCAAGCTCCAGGGCGACACGTACATCGAGGAGCACATCCACGAGGTGCGCAAGAGGGAGATGGACGAGGCCCGCGAGATCCTCGGCGTCGGCCAGGAATGGCTCGGCTTCATCGACTCCGGCCTGCCCGAGGGCGATCCGCTGCCCCCGCTTCCCGAGGGCTGCTTCGCCCTGGAGGACGTCGACAAGGCGGCCGGCGAGCTGGTGCGCAAGATCCGCGCCTTCCGCCCGCAGGTGATCACCACCTACGACGAGAACGGCGGCTACCCGCACCCCGACCACATCATGACCCACAAGATCTCCATGGTGGCGTTCGAGGGCGCGGCGGACACCGAGAAGTACCCGGAGTCCGAGTTCGGCGAGGCCTACCAGCCGCTGAAGCTGTACTACAACCAGGGCTTCAACCGCCCCCGCACCGAGGCGCTGCACCACGCGATGCTGGACCGTGGCCTGGAGTCGCCGTACGGGGAGTGGCTCAAGCGCTGGAAGGAGTTCGAGCGCACCGAGCGCACGCTGACCACGCACATTCCGTGCGCGGACTTCTTCGAGATCCGCGACAAGGCGCTCATCGCACACGCCACGCAGATCGACCCCGACGGCGGTTGGTTCAAGGTCCCGATGGAGCTGCAGCGGGAGGTCTGGCCGACGGAGGAGTACGAGCTGGCGAAGTCTCTCGTCGACACCTCCCTCCCCGAGGACGACCTCTTCGCGGGCATCCGCGACAATGCCTGACATGAGCGCAAGCGTGAGCCTGGCAGTGACGCACCTCGTCCCCCTCGCCAAGGAGGTCGACGAGAACAAGGTCACCCCCGGAGTCCTCGGCTTCATCGTCTTCGCGGTGATGGCCCTGGCGGTGTGGGGCCTGATGAAGTCGATGAGCAAGCACATGAACAAGGTCGACTTCAAGGAGGCCCCGGACACGGAGGCCGAGCAGAAGACGGACTCCGCGGCACAGCGGGGCTGACCCGCACCTCAGCGCCCGTCCGGTACCGCCACCCCCATCACCTCCCGGGCGTGGCGGTCCGGGGTCATGCGCAGGCGCCAGGCCTGCCAGCCGTCCTCCAGGCTGACCCCGCGTTCCAGCAGCAGGGCGTACGCCGAGACATAGTCGGCCAGCTTCTCGTCCCGCAGCCGATGGCTGGCGCGGGCCAGCTGGGCCAGCTCCTCCTGGGCGACCGCCGTGCCCACCTCCACCCCGCCCGGCGCCGCGTACGGCAGCAGGGTGCAGCGCAGGAAGCGGGCCCAGTCCTCGCCGCGCCGGTCGCCGTAGGAGGCGAACAGGTCCAGCGCCTCGTCGGACAGGGCGAGCGCCGCCTGCGTACGGGCGTTTCCGGCGTCGACCACCGCCAGCTCCAGGCAGGTCCACGCCTCCCCGTGGGCGACGCCGATGCGCTGGAAGTCGGCGCGGGCGTCCACGAGGAGCTGCCGGGCGAAGCCGGAGTTGCGCAGCGAGCCGGTCTGCGCGGCCCGCTGGTCGCGGGTGACCCGGGCCGAATGGTGCCGGGCGCAGGCCAGGCCGTAGACGTCCCGCATCCGGGAGAACATCGTGCGGGACCGCTCCAGGTCACGCACCGCCTGGTCCAGATCGCCGGACTCCTCCAGTGCCTGGCCCAGGTAGTACAGCGTCCACGCCTCACCGCGCGCGTCCTCGTTCTCCCGGTGCCGGGCGGCGGCCTGCCTGAGGCTGTCCACGGCCGGTGAGGCATCGCCGTCCACCAGTCGGGCCCGGGCCAGCTGGGTCAGCGCCCACGCCTCCCCGCGCGCGTCCTGCGTCCTGCCGTACCGCTCCAGGGCCGCCCGCAGCTCGGTCTCCGCGCGCGGTACGTCCCCCATCCGCAGGGCCAGCTGCCCGAGCTGGAAGTGCGCCCAGGCCTCGCCGTGCACCGAGCCGCCCTCGCGGTGCAGGACCAGGGAGCGGGTGAGCAGCTCCAGCGCCTCGGCGAGCCGGGCCCGGTCGCGCTGGACGGCGGCCAGGGCGTGCATCGTCCAGGCCCGGTCCGTGGCCAGCTCCGGTGCCGCCTGCAGATCCAGCGCCTCCTGCAGCTTGGCGGCGGCCTCGGTGAGATTGCCCTGGTGGTGCAGGGTGATGCCGAGGGAGCACAGGGCGCGGGCCGCCCCCGCGTCATGGTGCGCCTCCCGGTACAGGTCCACTACCGAGGCCAGCGTGGTACGCGCCTTGTCCAGCTCGCCCAGCTGCCGGGCCGCGATACCGGTACGCCACTGCACCGAGCGCACCAGCAGCCCCTGGTCCACGGACTGCGCCAACTCGCTGATCTCGCCGAGCCGGTACAGGTCGCCGCGCAGCAGACAGTAGTCGCACAGCGCGCCCAGCAGGTTCTGCACCGCCGACTGGTTCACGCCCTCCGCGTGGCGCAGGGCCGCGGTGATGAAGCTGGACTCGTCGTCCAGCCAGCGCAGCGCCTCGTCCAGCGAGGTGAAGCCGTGCGGGCCGAACTGGTGCGAGCGCGTCGACATGTTCCCGTCGACCAGGCGCAGCACCGAGTCGGCCAGCTCCGCGTAGTTCACGATCAGCCGTTCCTGCGCCGCCGTGCGTTCGGCCGGGTCCTCCTCGTCCAGCAGCCGGGCCTGGGCGAAGCCGCGCACCAGGTCGTGCAGCCGGTAGCGGCTGCCGCGGACATGGTCGATGAGCCCGGCCCGGGCGAGGGCGACGAGATGCCGGGTGGCCTCGGCCTCGTCCGTGGCGAGCAGACTGGCGGCCGCCGCGGCGCCCAGCGAGGCACGGCCCGCGAGCGCGAGTCTGCGCAGGAGCCGGCGCGAGGCCTCCGGCTGGTCGGTGTAGCGCAGCCACAGGGCACGCTCCACCGGCTCCACCGGGCCGTACGCGCCCAGGTCCGTCGCCAGCTGCCGGGGCGAGCGCGGGCCGAGCGCGGAACCGACGATCCGCAGCGCCAGCGGCAGCCCGCCGGTGAGGTCCCGTATCCGGTCGGCGGACTCGGCGTCGTACGGGCCGGACGCGTCCTGCGCGGCCGCCCCGAGCAGTTCCTCGGCACCCGCCGCGTCCAGCGGCTCGACCGGCAGGTGGTGCACCCAGGCCGGCAGGTCCGCGGGCAGGTCGAGGGCGCTGCGGGCGGTGACGAGGACCAGGCTGTCGGAGCGCTCGGGCACCAGCGCCCGCACCTGCTCCGGGTCCGAGGCGTCGTCCAGCACGATCGTCACCGGCAGGCCGGTCAGATGCTGGTGGTACAGCTCGCCGAGCCGCTTGACCTGCTGATCCGGGGAGGAGCGCTCCCGGAACAGCAGCTGCTCGCGGGGCGCGCCGAGCCGGTTGAGCAGATGCAGCAGGGCGTCCCGCGTCGGCAGCGGCTTCTCCTCCCGCCCGCCGCCGCGCAGATCCACGACCACCGCGCCGCGGAAGTGGTCCCGCAGCTCGTGCGCCGCGCGCACCGCGAGCGTGGTCCGGCCGGAGCCGGGCTCGCCGTGCAGCACGACCACCGTCGGCCGGGTCTCCGTGGCCGCCCTGGCCGCCTGCGCCCACTGCCGCATCCGCGCCAGCTCCGCCCGGCGCCCCGCGAACGGCCCGGCCTCGTCGGGGAGTTGCCCGAACGACTGCTCCAGCACCGAGCGCCGGCGGGCCGCCGCGCTCTTGTCCGCGCCGCGCAACGGTGGGCCACCCGGCTTCTTCGTACCCGTGGAGGAGCTCAGCACCCGCTGCTGGTCGAGGAACGGGCGGATGCCGCGCACCTCCAGCGCGGTCAGCCACTGCAGCCGCAGCTGCTCGGCCCCACCCGGCTGGCCGGCCGCGCCCGCGTCGTGATGCGCGGCGGGCAGATGGGCCCCGGCCACCTTCACCACGGAGGCGGCGGCACCGACCACGCCCGCGGCGACGCCCGCGCCGACGGCCGTGCCGGCGCCGGTGCCGAGAGCAAGGTCGGCCACGGCGGCGGCCACGGCCGCGACGACCGCCACCAGTAAGGCCGTTCCGGCGCCCTCGCGGGCGTACCGCTGCCCGAAGGTCAGCCGGCCGGCCTCGGCCTCGTCCAGTGCACGGGCATAGGCCTCGTACTCCTCGCCGGCCGCCCCCGCCATCGCCTCCAGCGCACCGCGCGCCCGCGACAGCAGCACCTGCCCGTCGACCCGCCCGCCCGAGCGCCGCACCTCCTCCTCGACAGCCCGCACCAGCAGCCGCTCGGCCTCCACCCGGTGACCGTCCCGCATGTCTCGTCCCCCTCTGGCGGCAACTCCCTTGTCCACGAGTGTCCTTCGGGGGAGACGGGAAGGCGAGGGGGCGGCGATCAGGGGGTGGGTGAGGGTTTCGTGCCGACGCCTCAAGGGGCCACCGGCACCGCCGCTGCCGGCCACGCTCGAACCAGAGGCTCCCTGGAGAATCGGTCGAGTTCCCCATGAGCAATGCCGGTGCCCGGGTTGAGGGGGTCGGGCACCTCGGAGCCGTCGAAATCCCTCGACGGCTCCGGGAGGCCGATCGCGTTCCGCTTCTTCGGCGGTCCCGCGGCGGCTGGTGCCGGACGTGCGACCGTGCTGAACAAACTGCGCGAACACGACATCCCTACCCGAAAGGTCACGGGTGACGCGGTGCGACGACCCCCGGAGACATGAAGTCCGCCCGGTCGCAACCATCCGGAAGTGAAATCCGTCGACTCGCAAATCCGCCAGAGGCATAAATCTGCTCAGTCCGCAAATCCGGCAGAGGCACATAGTTCGTTCGGCCGCAATGGTTTTGGCGAGAAAATCCAAGCTTGACAGCGTTGTGGAGCTTGCCTATATTCCAGGCGGCCAAGTCCCCGCCGACCGATATCCGAAGGTGTTCATGACCGCGCCTCTCGCATTGCCGGAATCCAGGCAGCAGTTGATTCTTTCCATTCTCATGCCGTGTTCGCTGCTGATTTGGATAGAAAACACCGTCCTGGTCGGTGATCTTCGCCGCGTCCTCGCTGCGGGCGGCGTACGCAAGCGGTCCGGCCCAGCATCGCGGCCCGAGCCGCGATGGGGGTGGGCAGCGCGCTGATCACGCCCGCCACGATGGCCATCCTCATGTGGACCTTTACCGGGCCCGCGCGGGTTTGGGCGCCGATCGTTGTCGGTCTGGTTCTGCTGGCCGTTCTGCTGGCCGTTTTCGTACTCGTGGAACTGCGCCTCGAGGCGCCCAGCTTTGATCCGTGACTGTTCGCGCAGCGCACATGCGGTGGCGGCAACGTGGCGCTCGGACTGCTGCTCTTCGGTGTGGCCGCCATCACCTTCTACAACGCGTTCTACCTGCAGGGCGCGCTCGGGTTTTCGCCGGCATGGTCCGGTGTGAATCGAAGGAGACCCTTGTTGTCGAAAACGAATGATCCCGCTGTGCGTGCGGTTGCATCGGAGCAGGATTATGTGTCCTCCTTGTATGAGCTGCTCACCGAGCGGATTTCCGAGGCGCGAGCACAGCGCGCGAGTGTGCTGAAGGCCCCGGCGGAAAGCGCCGGTGAGGCATACGAGAGGGAAATCGCCGCCGAGCGTCTGTCCAAGGAAATCGGCCGACTGGAGGGCGCCGAGAAGGGCCTGGTCTTCGGGCGCATCGACTGGACGGATGGCACGGCCCTGCGCATCGGGCGGATCGGACTGCAGACGGAGGAGGATGAGCTGCCTCTCCTCGTGGACTGGCGCGCGAACGCGGCGCGGCCCTTCTACGAGGCGACACCGGTCCACCCGATGGACCTGCGGCGGCGCCGGCACCTGCGCCTCGAGGAGCGCACGGTCGTCTCGGTGAGCGACGAACTGCTGGACGGGACCGCCCCGACCGACGAGGACGTCGTGGGGGACGGCCCGTTGACCGAGGCTCTGTCGGCACGGCGTACGGGCAGGATGCACGCGGCCGTCGCGACGCTGCAGGCCGAGCAGGACGAGATCGTCCGCTCCGCCCACCGCGGGGTGACCGTCGTGCAGGGCGGGCCCGGCACCGGCAAGACGGTGGTCGCGCTGCACCGGGCGGCCTACGTCCTGTACGCGTTCCCGCGCGCCGCGGAGGACGGTGTCCTGGTGGTGGGCCCGAACGCCCGGTTCCTCGACTACATCTCCCAGGTCCTTCCCTCGCTCGGAGAGAACGACGTCGTTCTGGCGACCTGCCGGGAACTGGCCGGGGTGTCCCCGGACGCGGTGGGCCCGTTCGGCACGGCGCGTCTCAAGGGCGGCTCCGACCTCGCCGACGCCCTGGCCGGCCTGCTGCGCGTCCACCAAGCCCCCGCCGGTGACTTCACCGTGCGGGTCGGACAGGAACTGGTTCACCTCCCCGCCGGGGAAGTCGCCGCGGCACGCGACGCCGCCCTGGCAGCCGTACAGGGGCACAACCCCGCGCGCCAGGTGTTCAAAGAGCTCTTGGTCGACGCCGTCACCGACGCGATGCAACGGGACATGGGCGACCTCCTGGAGCAGATCGACGCCGATGCCGAAAGGATGACGGGCATCGACCTCGACCGGTTCACGGGAGTCGCCCAGCGCCGTGTCGAAGGTGCGGCCGACCCGGGTCCGGTCCACGAGCTGGACCTGGACACCATCCGGGCCGATCTCCTCGACGACGCCGGCGTCGACGCAGCGGTCGAGGCGTTGTGGCCGCGGCTGGTACCCGGTGACCTCGTGAAGGCGCTCCTGACGAACGCCGACGCTCTCGCCGAGCGCCTGCCCCGCCTGACCGCGCAGGAGCGGTCCCTTCTGCTGTGCGGTGCGGACGACCCGTGGACCGATGCCGATGTGCCGTTGCTGGACGAGGCGGCGAGCCTGGTCGACGGCCCCCCCGAGCGGACGTACGGGCACGTCGTCGTCGACGAGGCGCAGGAACTGACCGCCATGCAGTGGCGGATGATCGTCCGCCGCTGCCCGTCAAGGTCGATGACGCTGGTGGGTGACTTCGCCCAGGCAGGCCCGGTCGCGACAGCACGCGACTGGAAGGAGGCACTGAGCCCGCACGTCGAACCGCGGTTCAAACTGCACGATCTGACCGTCAGCTACCGGACAACGCAGGAGATTCTGGAGAGCGTCCGGGACCTGCTCACGCGGATCGCTCCGGACCAGAAGCCCACACGGTCACTGCGAAACGGTGAGAGCCCGCGCACCGTGACCACACCCGCGGACGGGTTGGGCACCGCCGTCGTTCAGGAACTCCGCGCCCAGAGCACCGCGTACCCGGGCGAGCTTCTGGGAGTGATCTGCGCGGACACCAGGGTGAGCGAGCTGACGGCCCAGGGCATCGCTCACCACGCACGCATCGTGCCGGCGTCCGAAGCACGCGGCCTGGAATTCGACGGGGTCGTCGTCGTGAACCCCGAGGAAATCACCACGACCCGACCCGGTGGGGAAAGGGACCTGTACGTAGCCCTGACCCGGGCCACCAAGCGCCTCTGCACCATCACCGTCCAGCCCGCCTGACGGCTCGGCGCCCGCGTCGCCGCCGCGGGCGCACGGGTCATTTCAGACGGCAATGCTTTGGGGTCTGTACCCGGCGAGATCGCTGAGAAGCTGAGCATCCAGAACATACATGTACCGATCCTGGTGGATTCGGCAGACTTGTTAAAAGGGTTTCCTGGACTGGGCAGATCTCCGCCCCGAGACCCTGCGCGAAGCGATCGTCGACGTCAAGGTCGGACGATGCGAAGCGCGCGTCGATGATTGCACTGACGGCTCGCCTCCTCCGCCGGGGCGTGGGCATGCACCCTGGCTACGTTCCGTGTCCATCCAATTACACCCGGGTCCGGCCCGCGATTGCGGGGCCGGACGCTCCGGATCGTGCGACGATGCCGATATGAATCGACTGGCCGACTCCCAGTCGCCGTACCTTCTCCAGCACGCCTCCAACCCGGTGGATTGGTGGCCATGGGGGAAGGAGGCGATGGAAGAAGCTAAGCGGCGGGACGTACCTGTGCTCTTGAGCGTGGGTTATGCGTCCTGCCACTTATGCTTCTGACAATCCACTGGTGTCATGTCATGGCTCACGAATCCTTCGAGGACCGGGCCACCGCCGACTACCTCAACGAGCACTTCGTCAGCGTCAAGGTCGACCGGGAGGAGCGCCCGGACGTCGACGCCGTCTACATGGAGGCCGTACAGGCCGCCACCGGGCAGGGCGGCTGGCCCATGACCGTCTTCCTCACCCCGGACGCCGAGCCCTTCTACTTCGGCACCTACTTCCCGCCCGCCCCCCGGCACGGCATGCCGTCCTTCCGGCAGGTGCTGGAGGGTGTGCAGCAGGCCTGGGACACCCGCCGTGACGAGGTCGCGGACGTCGCCGGGAAGATCGTCCGAGATCTCGCCCAGCGGGAGATCAGCCACCAGGCCCCGCAGCCGCCCGGCGAACAGGAGCTCGCGCAGGCGCTGCTCGGACTCACCCGCGAGTACGACCCGCAGCGCGGCGGATTCGGCGGGGCGCCCAAGTTCCCGCCGTCCATGGTGCTGGAGTTCCTGCTCCGGCATCACGCGCGGACCGGCGCCGAGGGCGCGCTGCAGATGGCCCAGGACACCTGTGAGCGCATGGCCCGGGGCGGGATCTACGACCAGCTGGGTGGCGGATTCGCCCGGTACTCCGTCGACCGTGACTGGGTCGTGCCCCATTTCGAGAAGATGCTGTACGACAATGCGCTGCTCTGCCGCGTCTACGCCCATCTCTGGCGGGCCACCGGATCGGATCTCGCCCGGCGTGTCGCACTGGAGACCGCCGACTTCCTCGTGCGTGAACTGCGTACCGGCGAAGGCGGGTTCGCCTCCGCGTTCGACGCCGACAGCGATGACGGCAGCGGGCGGCACGTCGAGGGTGCGTACTACGTCTGGACGCCCGAGCGGCTGCGCGCCGTCCTCGGGGACGCGGACGGCGACCTCGCCGCCCAGTACTTCGGCGTGACCGACGAGGGCACCTTCGAGCACGGGCAGTCCGTCCTCCAACTGCCGCAGGACAACACCGTGTTCGACGCCGGGAAGATCGCCTCCATCAGAGAGCGGCTCCTCGCCGAGCGCGCCACACGCCCCGCACCCGGCCGGGACGACAAGGTCGTCGCCGCCTGGAACGGCCTCGCCATCGCCGCGCTCGCCGAGACCGGCGCCTACTTCGACCGGCCCGATCTCGTCGAGGCCGCGGTCGGTGCCGCCGATCTCCTCGTCCGGGTGCATCTGGACGAGCACGCCCGCCTCGCCCGGACCAGCAAGGACGGCCGGGTCGGCCCCAACGCCGGTGTGCTGGAGGACTACGCCGACGTCGCCGAGGGCTTCCTCGCGCTCGCCTCCGTGACCGGCGAGGGCGTCTGGCTGGACTTCGCCGGGCTGCTGCTCGGCCATGTGCTCGCCCGCTTCACCGACCCCGGGACCGGCGCGCTCTACGACACCGCCGCCGACGCCGAGCAGCTCATCCGCCGGCCGCAGGACCCCACCGACAACGCCACCCCCTCGGGCTGGACCGCGGCGGCCGGCGCCCTGCTGGGTTATGCCGCGCACACCGGCTCCGAGGCCCACCGGACCGCGGCCGAACGGGCGTTGGGGGTCGTCCACGCCCTCGGGCCGCGCGTGCCCCGGTTCATCGGCTGGGGGCTCGCCGTCGCCGAGGCCCTCCTCGACGGCCCCAAGGAGGTCGCCGTCGTCGGACCGGGGCCCGGCCTCGCGGACGAGCGGACGACCGCCCTGCACCGCACGGCACTTCTCGGCACCGCCCCGGGTGCCGTCGTCGCCGTCGGCGCTGCGCAGAGTGACGAGTTTCCGCTCCTCGCCGACCGGCCCCTGCACCAGGGCGAACCGACCGCGTACGTCTGCCGTAACTTCACCTGCGACGCGCCGACGACCGATCCGGAACGGCTGCGCATGACCCTGAACAGGCGTTGAGCACGCGGATTCCCGGGCGCGGGATGGTGTGAACTGTCCGAAACGGAGCACGTGTTCGGATAGATCCCACTACCCGCACCACCATTCCGAAACAAGCTATTTATCGGAAGAGCTCCCGCACTTCACAGATCCCCCCTAGTCTCTCCACAGCGGGTCGACGGATGGTCACTCACCGTCGCCCGCACAGGGGGGAATTCAGGGATCTGGGGGGATCTTTTTGCTCACGTCTGTCTTCATCGCCGCAGTCTCACTGGCCCTGTTCTGGATGGCGGCGTTCACCCTGTGGTGGCAGATGCACGCGTGGCGCACGCCCGAGGTGCTGGCCTCCACCCGGTTCGGCAGGCCGGACGGCGACGAACACCTGTCGTTCTCACTGCTGTTGCCCGCCCGGCACGAGCAGGCGGTGCTGGACCACACCATCCAGCGGCTGCTGGAATCCACGCACACCGACTTCGAGATCATCGTGATCGTCGGGCACGACGACCCGGAGACGACGGAGGTGGCCGACAGGGCCGCCGCGCGCGACCCGCGCGTCCGGGTCGTCGTCGACACCCACGAGAAGAAGAACAAGCCGAAGGCCATGAACACGGCGCTGCCGCACTGCCGCGGCGACGTCGTCGGGGTCTTCGACGCCGAGGACCAGGTCCACCCGGAGCTGCTCGCCCACGTCGACCACGCCTTCCGGACGACGCGGGCGGACGTCGTCCAGGGCGGCGTACAGCTCATCAACTTCCACTCCAGCTGGTACAGCCTGCGCAACTGCCTGGAGTACTTCTTCTGGTTCCGCTCCCGGCTGCACCTGCACGCGCAGAAGGGGTTCATCCCGCTCGGCGGCAACACCGTGTTCGTGCGGACCGACGTCCTCAGGGAAGCGGACGGCTGGGACCCCAACTGCCTCGCCGAGGACTGCGACCTGGGCGTACGCCTCTCCAGCGTCGGCAAGAAGGTCGTCGTCGCCTACGACTCCGACATGGTGACCAAGGAGGAGACCCCGGGCTCCCTCATGTCGCTGCTCAAGCAGCGCACCCGCTGGAACCAGGGCTTCCTGCAGGTGTACCGGAAGAAGGACTGGAAGCAACTGCCCTCGCTCAGGCAGCGGTTGCTCGCCCGGTACACCCTGATGACACCGTTCATGCAAGCCTTCTCCGGTGTGATCATCCCGCTCAACGCGGCCGTCGCGCTCTTCCTGGACGTGCCCGTCGGGATCGCCTTCCTCACCTTCCTGCCGCTGGTCACCGCCGTCGTCACCTTCGTCTTCGAGGTGGTCGGCCTGCACGACTTCGGCAAGCAGTACGGCCTGAAGGTCCGCCTCGGCCACTACGTGAAGCTCATCGTGGGCGGCCCCTTCTACCAGGTCCTCCTCGCCGGTGCCGCGATCCGCGCCGTGTGGCGTGAGCAACGCGGCCGTAACGACTGGGAGTTGACGACCCACGTCGGCGCGCACCTCACCGCGGCCGAGCCCATCCGAGAGGACGTTCCCGCGTGACCTCCACACTCCCCGCGGTGACCACAGCGAAGGTCCCCGCGCAGCGCCCACCTGTGCCGGATGGCCGTCCGACGGGTCGGACAAGCCCACCACGACTCCGCTCCTCCCGCCCCGACCTGCTGCTCTGCGGTGCCCTGCTCACGGCGATCCTCGTCGTCCAGGGCTGGAACATCGCCGACTACCCGACCCTCAGCGACGACGAGGGCACCTACCTCGCCCAGGCCTGGGCCGTCCAGCAGGGCCGCGGCCTCGCCCACTACACCTACTGGTACGACCACCCGCCGCTCGGCTGGATCCAGATCGCCCTGCTCAGCTGGATCCCCTCGGCGGTCAGCCCCGGCTCGATGACCGTCGGCACCATGCGGCTCGTCATGCTCGGGATCACCGGGGTCAGCGCGGTCCTCGTCTACGTCCTCGGCCGCCGGCTCTCCCTGCCCCGCTGGGCCGCCGGACTCGGCATGGCCCTGTTCGGGCTCTCCCCGCTCGCGGTCGTGCTCAGCCGGGAGATCTTCCTCGACAACATCGCCGTGATGTGGCTGCTGCTGGCGTTCTGCCTGGCCGCCTCGCCCAGCCGCCATCTGTGGCACCACTTCGGGGCGGGCCTCGCCGCCGCCGCGGGCGTGCTCACCAAGGAGACGATGCTGGTCGTCCTGCCCGCCCTGTTCGTCACCATGTGGCGGCACAGCCACCGCGACACCCGCAAGTTCGCCCTCACCGGAGCCGTCACCGCCTGCGCCCTGATCGGCTTCTCCTACCCGCTGTTCGCCCTGCTGAAGGGCGAACTGTTCCCGGGCGCCGGGCACGTGTCCCTGTGGGACGGCATCACGTACCAGATGTCCAGGCCGGGCTCGGGATTCATCCTCGACCGGGGATCCGGCTCGTACGGCGTCCTGCACGCCTGGCTGTACTACGACCGTGTCCTGCCCCTCGGCGGCCTCGCCGCGGCCCTGCTCCTGCTGCTCACCTGGCGCTGGTCGGTCACCGCCCGCGCACTCGCCGGACCCGCGCTGACGGTCGCCGTCCTGGCCGCCGTGGCCCTGCGCCCGAGCGGCTATCTGCCCGCCATGTACGTCATCGGCGCGCTGCCCTTCCTCGCCCTGGTGCTGGCCGGCGGCGCCGCCTCCGTCGCGCACGCGGTCCTGCGCAGGGGGCGCGCCGAGAGCGAGAAGCGGTACCTCACCGGCGGCCGGTACGCGCTCGCCGCCGTCCTCGCGCTCGCCGCGGGCGCCTACGTCGTACCGCACTGGTACGACGGCGACCGCACCGCCGTCACCGCCGACGCCAACAAGCCCTACCGGCAGGCCTCCCACTGGCTCGGCACGAAGGTGGCGGACCCGAAGGACACCCGTGTCCTCGTCGACGACGCCCTCTGGCTGGACCTCGTGCACGCCGGGTACCGGCCCGGGCTCGGCGCCATCTGGTTCTACAAGGCCGACCTCGACCCGGCCGTCACCAGGACCATGCCGCACGGCTGGCAGGACATCGACTACGTCGTCGCCTCGCCGACCGTCCGCCGGGACGCCAAGGACCTGCCGGTCGTCAGGGCCGCGATCCGGCACTCCACCCCGGTCGCCACCTTCGGCAGCGGTCCCGACCGCATCGAGATCCGGCAGATCCAGGCCGTGGGAGCGGGCCGATGAACGGCCATGAGTACACCGCCCCCGTCCCCGGTCTCGACGCCGTCGAGGTTCCGGAGCCGGGCGCCGTCACCGTCGTCGTACCGACCTTCAACGAGTCCGCGAACATCCGACAGCTGCTGCACCGGATCACCGAGTCGGTGCCCGCGCGGCTGCCCTGCGAGGTCGTCTTCGTGGACGACTCCACCGACGACACCCCCGAGGTCATCCGCGAGGCCGCCCAGGACTGCCCGTTCCCGGTGGCCGTACTGCACCGCGAGGAACCCGTCGGCGGGCTCGGCGGGGCGGTGGTCGAGGGGCTGAAGGCGGCGACCTCGGAGTGGATCGTCGTCATGGACGGCGACTGCCAGCACCCACCGTCCCTGATACCGGATCTGGTGGCCACCGGCGAGCGGGCGAACGCCGCGCTCGTCGTCGCCTCCCGGTACCTCGAGGGCGGCAGCCGGGCCGGGCTCGCCGGTGGCTACCGGGTGGCCGTCTCGCGCGGCGCGACCTGGCTGGCCAAGGCCCTCTTCCCGCGCAGACTGCGGGGCATCAGCGATCCGATGAGCGGCTTCTTCGCCATCCGCCGCAGCGCGGTGGCGGCGGACGTCCTCAAGCCCCTCGGCTACAAGATCCTGCTGGAACTGGCCGTCCGCAGCCGCCCGCGCCGGGTCGCCGAGGTGCCCTTCGTCTTCCAGGACCGGTTCGCCGGCGAGTCCAAGTCCACCGCCCAGGAGGGCTTCCGCTTCCTGCGCCACCTGGCGGGTCTGCGCACCGCCTCCCCGGTCGCCCGCATGATCGGCTTCGGGCTGATCGGGGCGAGCGGGTTCGTGCCGAACCTCGTCGGGCTCTGGGCGCTCACCGTCCTCGGGATGCACTACCTGCCCGCCGAGATCCTCGCCAACCAGTTCGGGGTCGCCTGGAACTTCCTGCTCATCGAGCAGCTGCTGTTCCGCAACCGGCGCGCGCACCGCCGCTGGTGGGACCGGCTCGGCCGGTTCACCCTGCTGGCCAACGCCGACCTGGTGCTGCGCATCCCGCTGATCGCCCTGCTCGTCGGCCGGTTCGGCATGGGCGCCCTGCCGGCCACGGCGCTCGCGCTGGTCCTGACGTTCGTCCTGCGCTTCGTCGGGACCGAGGCGCTGGTCTACCTCCCCCGCCGCCGGGGGAGCCGAGCAAGGAGAGCCGAGTGAGAGCCAAGTACCGCAGACGGACCGCGCTGGCCGGGGTGGGCGCCCTGACCACCGGTCTGCTCCTGACCGCGCCCCAGCCGGCCGAGGCCGCCAACCTGATCAAGAACCCCGGCTTCGAGACCGCCGGCAGCGACGGCATGCCGTACTGCTGGGAGAAGTCGGGCTGGGGCGACAACGACTTCAGCTTCGCAACCACCTCGGAGGCGCACTCCGGGACCAAGGCCATGAAGGTCACACTGACCCGGCGGGTCAACGGTGACCGCAAGGCGCTGATCACGGAGTCCACCGACTGCGCGCCCGCCGTGTCCGCCGGCAGGCAGTACGACCTCGGGCTCTGGTACAAGACCACGACCCCCGACGCCAACATCACCCTCTTCCGGCACGACGCCACCACCGGCTGGCAGTACTGGACCGACCTCAAGACCCTGGACATGGCGTCCGCCTGGACGCAGGCCACCGTCCGCACGCCCGAGGTCCCGGCCGGCACCGACCGCATCACCTGGGGTGTCTCCGTCTACGGCACCGGCTCGGCGACCACCGACGACTACACCATGGACCAGGTCCCGGACCCGCTCCCGCCGGCCCAGTGCACCGGCACCGCCGACCAGTGCGCAGGCGGCAGTTGGTCGGTGCTGCCGACGCAGAACCCGGTCCGCTCCATGCACTCCGTCGTCCTGAACAACGGCAAGGTGCTGCTGATCGCGGGCTCCGGCAACAGCGAGGAGAACTTCAACGCCGGCACGTTCACCTCGGCGGTGTACGACCCGGCGAACGGCACGTACAAGGTCATCCCGACGCCGAAGGACATGTTCTGCGCGGGCCACGTCCAGCTGCAGGACGGCCGGGTGCTGGTGCTGAGCGGCAACAAGGCGTACCCGGTCGCGGGCGGGCACGGCTACGAGGGGTTCAAGGACTCGTACCTCTTCGACCCGACGACCGAGACCTACACCAAGACCAACGACCTGAACGACGGCCACTGGTACCCGTCGGCCACCGAGCTGGGCAACGGCGACGTCATCTCCTTCGGCGGGCTGCGCGAGGACTCCTCCGGATCGGTGACCGCCGAGAGGTTCTCCTCCGCGCAGAACCAGTGGCTGCCGCTGTCGCAGGTCAACCAGACCTGGTCGTACTGGGGCCTGTACCCGGCGATGATCCTGATGCAGGACGGCCGCCTCTTCTACACGGGCAGCCATGTCTTCGGCAACAACATCCCCGGCACGGGCTCGGCGATCTACGACTACGGCGCCAACACGATCACGCAGATCCCGGGGCTGCAGAACAAGGACCAGCGCGACCAGTCGGCGAGCGTGCTGCTGCCCCCCGCCCAGGACCAGAAGGTCCTCACCATCGGCGGCGGCAACATCGACTCCAACCCGGACGCGAACCGGCTGACCGACCTGATCGACCTCAAGCAGGCGAACCCGTCGTACCTCGCCGGGCCGCCCGTCCCGCAGGGCACCGTCGACCTCGGCAACGGGCCCCAGCCGGAGACCGGCAACCAGGGCAAGATGTACGTCTCCGCCGTACTGCTGCCCGACGGCAAGGTGCTGGAGACCGGCGGCGCGTTGCACAACCGGGCCAACCCGGTGTACGAGTCCTCGATCTACGACCCCGGCACCAACACCTTCGACCCCGTGGCCGCCGACCCCGAGTCCCGCGGCTACCACTCCTCGGCGTTCCTGCTGCCCGACGGCCGGGTGATGGCCACCGGCGACAACCCGGGCAACGGCACCTGGAACCACAACGTGTCGATCTACACCCCGCCCTACCTCTACAAGGGCACGCGTCCGACGATCACCTCGGTGATCAACCAGGAGTGGAAGTACGGCGACACCCAGCGGATCACCGTCGACCGTCCCATCGCCAAGGCGGAGTTGATCCGCCCGGCCGCGGTGACCCATTCGTCCGATCCGAACCAGCGGTTCGTGGATCTGCCGCTGAGCGTGGACGGCAACAACGTCGACCTGAACGTCACGAACAACCCGAACATCGCCCCGCCCGGCTGGTACATGCTCTTCGCGGTCGACGCCAACGGGGTGCCCTCGGTGGCCAAGTGGGTCCACCTGACGGGCCCGACGGCCCTCACCGCCGCGTCCCCGCACATCCACGCCTTCGCCGACTCCCTGTCGGGCCAGGTCTCCGGCCCGGCCGGGAAACGCGCCTCGCAGCGGGTCAGCCCGACCATCTCCGGCTGCGACCGGCACTACGGGTCGGCCAACGTGTGCGTGCCGACGGTGTTCCCGCCCGAGGTGAGGAAGACGGCGGCGGCTCGCTGCGCCTGGCTTCAGCAGAACGACTACGGCCGGCTGAAGGTCAACGGCGCCGACGACCCACTGGGCCTGGACCGGAACCGGGACGGGGTGGCGTGCGGAAAGGGCGACGTCAGGCGCCGTTGAGGATCATTGCCCCGAGGGTGAGCTGAGCGGCCCACTGCACGAACACGGCCCAGAGCCTGGCGTACGTCCACCGGGCTCTGGGCCACACCAGTGCCACCAGACCGGCGAACACCGCCAGCCAGAAGGCGTCGTAGAGGGCGTAGCCGGGGATCGTCGAACACTGCTCGCCGTACTCCAGGCACCTCGAGCCGCGCTCACCGGAGAGCACGACGATCCAGGACAGGGCGACGATCGGCAGGAGCGAGAGCAGTCCGGCGACGGCCCAGCCGGTGATGAACCGGTCCTTGTGCTGCGGGGTCGGCGTCACGTGCTGTTCGGTCGTGGTGTTCATGAAGCCATCCCACCGCGCCGGCCGGTTGCGGAGATCGGCTGCCGTACTCAATCCGCCTGGGTACGCATGCTCAACGCCCGCTCCACGACAGCCTCCAGCTGGTCGTGGTGTGCGCCCTTCCAGTACGCGCGGCCGCAGTCCGTGCACTGGGCGAACACGTCGTACGAACGCTGGGTGCCGTGCTTGAGCTGGTCGGCGACCTCGGCCTTCGTGGCCTGTTTCAGCAGGCCGTTGCAGGCGGTGCAGCGGGTCCAGGGGTGCAGGTCGGGGGCGAAGCGGTCGAGGACGTCGTGGAGCTGGTCGTCGGGGCGGGTGCTGTAGACGAACGCGCCGGCCCACAGTTCGCGGCGGCGCAGCAGGCCCCGGTCGCGGCTGAGCATGACCCGCTGCTCGGCGGCCGAGCGGGTGGCCAGCGCCGCGTCGCCGATGTCGGTCGACTCGTACGCCGTGTCCACGCCGAGCAGGCGCAGGCGGCGGGCGAGCGTGCCGAGGTGGACGTCGAGGAGGAAGCGGAGGGGGGCGCCGGGGACCCGCTGGGGGCGGTCGACGGGGCGTACCCGCACCGTCTCGCCCGCCTTCGGGATGTGCGACGCCGGCACCTCCCGGCCGTCGACGACCAGCGCGCCGACCTCGGTGAGCGGGACGCCGAGGGACTCGATGACATGGCCGAGGGTCGAGACGCCGTCCGTGGCCAGGGGTGTGGTGCCGGCCCGTCGGGCGTGCGGCACGAACAGGTGGAGCGCGGGGGCGACTTCGACGTGGATCTCGGGTCCGTTCACCTCGTCAGCATCGCACGCGGGGCCGCCCGAACCTCAGCGGTTTTCGCTCGGCAGGCCGTGCTCCAGGACGTCGAGGGTGCGGTCGATCAGGGCCGTGAAGTCGTCCCGGTGGTCGTTCTCCGCCCAGTACATGGACGTCTCCATCAGGCCGCCGATCAGGGACATGGCGTAGACCCGGACCTCCAGGCTGTCGGGGTCGCGGCCGGTGCGCTCGCCGATGGCCTGGCAGAGCATGCGGCCGCTGGCCGACATGCTCTCCATCATCCGCGAGCGCACCGCGGGGACCTGGACCATGAGGTGGGTGCGCAGCCGGGAGACCGCGAGATCCTCGGTCATGCCCAGCTCGACGGCCCGGTGCAGGACGTACCGGATGGTGTCGGACCAGGGTTCGTCGGCGGGCCGTGCCTTGATCTCCGCCAGGATGACCGGGTCGTACTCGTCCGTGAGGACGATGTCCTCCTTGGTCGGGAAGTACCGGAAGACGGTCGACGGCGACACCTCGGCGCGCTCGGCGATCTGGTCGATCGTCGTGGCGTCGTAGCCCTGCTCCCGCACGAGGGCGTAGGTCGCGGCGCGGATCGCCTCCCGGGTCTTGATCTTCTTGCGCTCGCGCAGCCCCAGCTGCGGGCGGTCGGCGGGGGAGAGGGGGGAGCGGGGGGAGCGTGCGGCCGTCATGCCGGTCATTGTCCGGCATCCGCCACGGGGGCGGCCATGGCCGGGGCCTCCTCCCGCCCGGCGTGCCGGACGGCCGGGGCGTTCGGCAGCAGCAGCGCCGCGAGCAGGGCGGCCAGCAGGGCGGCGATGCCGCACACCAGCAGCACCACGGTCATGCCGTGGACGTACGCGCTGTTCGCGGAGGCCGCCAGGTGGGCCGAGCGGCTCTGCGCCGCGATGGCGTGCGCGGCGACCACGGACTCCCCGGCGGAGTGTGCCGCCGCGCCCGGCAGCCCGGCCACGTCGAGCCGGTCCCGGAAGACGCCCGCGAGGAGGCTGCCGAGCAGGGCGATGCCGATGGCGCCGCCGACCTGGCGGAACGTCATGAGGAGCCCGGAGCCGCTGCCGGCCCGGTCGGCGGGCAGCGTGCCGAGCGCGCCGTCCATCGCCGGGACGACCGCGAAGCCGAAGCCGAGTCCGGTGATCGACAGCCACAGCGCGGTGAAGCCGTAACCGGAGTCCGTGGTGGTACGGCTGCCCAGCAGGGCGGCGAAGGCGAGCACGACCAGTCCCGCGCTGACCACCGCGCGCGCCCCGAACCGGGCGACGGCCGCCTGGGCGCCCTTGGCGGCGATCAGCAGCCCGCCGGTCATCGGCAGCAGCCGGAGGCCGGTGCCGAAGGCGTCATGGCCGAGCACCGCCTGAAGGTAGGTCGGCACGGTGAACATCAGGCCCGACAGCACGAACATCACCAGGGTCGCGGCGGTGGTGTTGAGCAGGAAGCCGCGGTGCGTGAGCAGGCCCATGTCGAGCATGGGGCGGCTCATCCGGCGTTCGCGCAGGACGAGAGCGGTGAGCAGGACGGCGGCAGCGGCGAACATCGCCAGCACCAGGCCGTCGCCCCAGCCGCGGTCCGGGGCCTCGATGATCGCGTAGATCAGCGCGCCGAGGCCGGTCGCGGTGAGCGCGGTGGAGACGGTGTCGACCCTCGGGCTCGCCGGGTCGCTCGTTTCGGGGAGGAGGAAGAGACAGGCGGCGATGCCGAGCGCGGCCATCGGGATGTTGATCAGGAAGACCGAGCCCCACCAGAAGTGGCCCAGGAGCCAGCCGCCGACCAGCGGGCCGAGCGGCATGCCGAGCGCCGAGGCGGCGGAGATCATGCCGATGGCCTTGCCGCGCTCGTCCGGGGCGAACATCGCGGGCAGTACGGCCAGCGACAGCGGCATGATCAGCGCGGCGCCGATGCCCATTACCGCGCGGGCGGCGATGACGGCGTTCACATCACCGGCCAGGGCGCCCAGTACCGAGCCGCCGAGGAAGACCGCGAGTCCGGCGATGAGCATCAGGCGCCGGCCGAACCGGTCGCCGAGCAGGCCCGCCGGAAGCATCAGCGCGGCGAAGACGACGACGTACGCGTCCGCCATCCACTGCTGCTGCCCGGTCGTGGCGCCGAGCTGCCCGGCCATGGTCGGCAGGGCCACGTTGAGGATCGTCGAGTCGAAGGCGAGCACCAGCATGCTCGCGACCAGGGCTCCGAGGGCCCACCAGCGGCGGGGGTCGGACCGCGTGTCGTCCGGGTGAGTGACAGTAGCCATGAAATGAGAGTAACTCGCAAAATCATGAAGCTGTCAATGGAGAGCCGGTTTCAGGCATACGAAAACGGCCACGGCTGGTGAGCCGTGGCCGGGAAGGGGAGTTGGCGGAGCCTTACGCGTGCTGGTAGGCCACCAGCGAGATGCCGACGTAGTGGACGACGAACGCGGCGAGCGTGAAGGAGTGGAAGACCTCGTGGAACCCGAACCAGCGCGGTGAGGGGTTCGGTCGCTTGATGCCGTACACCAGGCCGCCGGCGCTGTAGAGCAGGCCGCCGACGACCACCAGGACCAGGACGGCGATGCCGCCGGTGCGCAGGAAGTCGGGCAGGAAGAAGACGGCGGCCCAGCCCATCGCGATGTAGCAGGGGGTGTAGAGCCAGCGTGGGGCGCCGACCCAGAAGACGCGGAAGACGATCCCGGCCGCGGCGGCGGCCCAGATGCCCCACAGCAGCCACTGGCCCTTGGCGCCGGGCAGCAGGAGCAGGGTCAGCGGGGTGTAGGTGCCCGCGATGATCAGGAAGATGTTGGCGTGATCCAGGCGGCGCAGGACGCCGTCCATCCGGGGGCTCCAGTTGCCCCGGTGGTACAGCGCGCTGACGCCGAAGAGCAGGCAGGCCGTGAGGACGTAGATCCCGCAGGCGACACGGCCTCTGGTGGAGTCGGCGAGCGCGGTGAGCACGAGGCCCGCGATGAGTACGGCCGGGAACATGCCGAGGTGCAGCCAGCCGCGGAGCATGGGCTTGACCGGAAGTGGCACGGAGAGCGCGACGGGACCGCGGCCGGCGGCCGGCGAGTCCGTGGGCGCGTCGGGGGCGGACGCAGTCATGGGCCGCATCGTACCTACGGAACCGTAAGTTACGGGTCAGTGCGGTCGGCGGAGCGTCGCGGAGTGGCCATCGTCTCATGCGAAACGCCACGGCCGTGTTCAAAAAGTCTTTCAGGCGAACTCAACGTGCACGTAAAGGGACGTGGAGGTACGCAGGAAGGATGCGAAAACCGTGGCCTTCCTCACGCCGCTCACCTGTGACTCCCCCTGGACATATGCGCACTCGGGACGGATGATCAAATGAGTGCGGTCGGCACCGGATGAGCGCCCACAGTCGAACGACTGCGAAGCATCCGGGTCGCAGCCCCCACGGGGCCCCAAGGAAAAATCCCTCACCAGGGCAAAAATCCCTCACTTAGGAGCAATCGTGGCGCGCGACATCGCGGCTCCCGTCCCCACCCATCACAAGGAACTGATCTCGTGGGTCAACGAGATCGCCGAACTGACCCAGCCGGACAGCGTGGTCTGGTGTGACGGCTCCGAGGCCGAGTACGACCGGCTGTCCGAGGAGCTGGTGGCCAAGGGCACCTTCAAGAAGCTCGACCCGATCAAGCGCCCCAACTCCTACTACGCAGCCTCCGACCCGACCGATGTCGCGCGCGTCGAGGACCGCACCTTCATCTGCTCCGAGAAGGAGGAGGACGCGGGCCCGACCAACCACTGGAAGGCCCCCGCCGAGATGCGGGAGATCTTCAGCGGCGAGAAAGGCCTGTTCCGCGGCTCCATGCGGGGCCGCACCATGTACGTCGTCCCGTTCTGCATGGGCCCGCTCGGCTCCCCGCTGTCCGCGATCGGCGTGGAGATCACCGACTCCGCCTACGTCGCCGTGTCCATGCGCACGATGACGCGCATGGGCCAGGCCGTCCTGGACGAGCTCGGCGACAGCGGCTTCTTCGTCAAGGCCGTCCACTCCCTCGGCGCCCCGCTGGAGGAGGGCCAGCACGACGTTCCGTGGCCGTGCAACTCCACCAAGTACATCTCCCACTTCCCCGAGGACCGCGAGATCTGGTCCTACGGCTCCGGCTACGGCGGCAACGCCCTGCTCGGCAAGAAGTGCTACGCGCTGCGCATCGCCTCCGTCATGGCGCGTGACGAGGGCTGGCTGGCCGAGCACATGCTGATCCTCAAGCTCACCCCGCCGCAGGGCGAGGCGAAGTACGTCGCCGCCGCCTTCCCGAGCGCCTGCGGCAAGACCAACCTCGCCATGCTGGAGCCCACGATCTCCGGCTGGACCGTGGAGACCATCGGCGACGACATCGCCTGGATGCGCTTCGGCGAGGACGGCCGGCTGTACGCGATCAACCCCGAGGCCGGATTCTTCGGTGTCGCGCCCGGCACCGGTGAGCACACCAACGCCAACGCGATGAAGACCCTGTGGGGCAACGCGGTCTTCACCAACGTCGCGCTCACCGAGGACGGCGACGTGTGGTGGGAGGGCATGACCGAGGAACTCCCGGCCCGCCTGACCGACTGGAAGGGCAACGCCTGGACGCCGGCGTCCGAGACCCCGGCCGCCCACCCGAACGCCCGCTTCACCGTCCCGGCCTCCCAGTGCCCGATCATCGCGCCGGAGTGGGAGGACCCGAAGGGCGTGCCGATCTCGGCGATCCTCTTCGGCGGCCGCCGCGCCACCGCGGTGCCGCTGGTGACCGAGTCCTTCGACTGGAACCACGGCGTCTTCCTCGGCGCCAACGTGGCCTCCGAGAAGACCGCCGCCGCCGAGGGCAAGGTCGGCGAGCTGCGCCGCGACCCGTTCGCGATGCTGCCGTTCTGCGGCTACAACATGGGCGACTACATGGCCCACTGGATCAAGGTCGGCAAGTCCGCGGACGCGGCGAAGCTGCCGAAGATCTACTACGTCAACTGGTTCCGGAAGAACGACGAGGGCAAGTTCGTCTGGCCGGGCTTCGGTGAGAACTCCCGCGTCCTGAAGTGGATCGTGGAGCGCCTGGACGGCAAGGCCGAGGGCGTGGAGACCCCGATCGGCGTGCTGCCGACGCGCGAGGCGCTGGACACCAACGGGCTCGAACTGGCCGACTCCGACCTGGACTTCCTGCTCTCGGTCGACAAGGAGGTCTGGCGCGAGGAGGCGGCGCTCGTCCCCGAGCACCTCAACACCTTCGGCGACCACACCCCGAAGGAGCTGTGGGACCAGTACCACGCGCTGGTGAAGCGCCTGGGCTAGTCCCACCCGAGACTCCACGGCCGGCCGCCGTGCCCTGACCAGCGATCGTCCCGGCCGGCCGTGGTGACAAGCCGGCGAGGCCCGCACAACGGCGTGGGGGCCCTGGGCCTGTCGTCACGTTCCCGCTCGCCCCGCGGGAGCACGACGGCAGGCCTTCGCCTGTCTCCACCGGCCACGGTCCCGGATACCGCGTATGTGACTCCTGCCTGCGCGCTTCCGTGCCCCGGAGCGCCGAGACGAGGTGCTCCGCCTTGTCCGGACGTGGGCGCCTGCCGGACCCCCGCCAGGGGCGCGGGGCTGTATCGATATGCGGCTCCGCCGTGTGGGTGGACGCTGCCGGGTCAACCGGGCCCACGAAACGTCCCGCACGCCAAGAAGCCGGCCGAAGCCGACGCAGTGCTGTGGCGCCCGGTCCGCGCGTCGCTGCGGGTGCACGCGGACCGGGGCCGATCGGGGGACCCTCGGAAGGGGTCAGTGGGCGGTGCTCAGTTCCTTCGGGTCGGCCAGGGCGGCGGCGTGGGCGTCCATGCGTTCCGCGGCGAGGATCGCCGCGGCGGTGTCCGCGCGGGACGCGGCGACGACCAGCGCACGGCCCGCGAGGGCATGCGCCCGCCGGTGCAGCGGCGCAGGCTCACCGGCCGAGGCCGGTACCGCACGCGCCGGCGTACGACCCGCCCGGAGCCTGCTCACCTCGCCGGCAAGGCGCTCCGCAGCGGCCTCCAGATCGGCCGACGGAGTCAACCCCCGCAGCTCGTCGGTGACGGCCAGTAGGGCGGCGAGGTGTCCGGCGAGCTGGATGTCCAGCTCCTCCTCGCGTGACCGGTGGGGGAAGTCGGAGGCGGTGTCGGCCATCGTGCTGTGGACCGACTTGGCGCGGATCGGTTCGTACATGGGATGGCCTCCTGTGCTCTGACAGGAAGCCATCCTAGCTTAGATTTCGTCTAAAGTTGAGTCGTGTCACGGAATGAAGTCCGTCGACTACGGCTGGCTGTATCCGTCCAGGAAGTTCCCGATCCGGGTGATCGCGTCCCGGAGATCGCCGATCGTCGGCAGGGTCACCACGCGGAAGTGATCCGGCTCGGGCCAGTTGAAGCCCGTACCCTGGACGACCATGATCTTTTCCTGGCGCAGCAGGTCCAGGACCATCCGCCGGTCGTCCTTGATCTTGAAGACCTGGGGGTCGAGGCGCGGGAAGAGGTACAGCGCGCCCTTGGGTCGTACGCAGCTCACGCCCGGGATCTGCGTCAGCAGGTCGTACGCCGTGTCCAGCTGCTCCTTCAGGCGTCCGCCCGGCAGCACCAGGTCGTTGATCGACTGGCGTCCGCTGAGCGCGGCGACCACGCCGTGCTGGCCCGGCATGTTGGCGCACAGCCGCATGTTCGCCAGGATCGTCAGGCCCTCGATGTAGGAGTCGGCGTGCGCGCGCGGCCCGGAGACGGACATCCACCCCACCCGGTACCCGGCCACCCGGTACGCCTTCGACATGCCGTTGAAGGTGAGGGTGAGCAGATCGGGGGCGATCTTCGCGGTCGAGGTGTGCGTGGCGCCGTCGTAGAGGATCTTGTCGTAGATCTCGTCGGAGCAGACCAGCAGGTTGTGCCGGCGGGCGATGTCGGTCAGGCCCCTCAGCACGGCCTCGTCGTACACCGCGCCCGTGGGGTTGTTCGGGTTGATGATGACGATGGCCTTGGTGCGGTCGGTGACCTTGCGCTCGACGTCGGCGAGGTCGGGCATCCAGTCCGACTGCTCGTCGCAGCGGTAGTGCACGGCGGTGCCGCCGGAGAGGGAGACCGCCGCGGTCCACAGGGGGTAGTCCGGGGCGGGTACGAGGACCTCGTCGCCGTCGTCCAGGAGGCCCTGCATCGCCATCACGATCAGCTCGGAGACGCCGTTGCCGATGAAGACGTGCTCGACGTCCGTCTCGATGCCGAGGGTCTGGTTGTGCATGACGACCGCGCGGCGGGCGGCCAGCAGGCCCTTGGCGTCGCCGTAGCCGTGCGCGCTGGAGACGTTGCGGAGGATGTCCTCGAGGATCTCCGGGGGGCACTGGAAGCCGAAGGCGGCGGGATTGCCGGTGTTGAGCTTGAGGATGCGGTGGCCTGCCGCCTCAAGCCGCATGGCCTCCTCGAGAACCGGACCCCGGATCTCGTAACAGACGTTGGCGAGCTTGGTCGACTGGATCACCTGCATATCCGTGAGCTTACGGCCCGGTAATGCCTCGTGGGTCGTGTTTTCCGACACGTGAGACGCGGAGATTTGTCCGGATATCGTCCATGGCTGTCTCAGGAGCCACTCGCGTCCCTAAAATGCGGTGCCGCTCCGCCGGATCGGCCCGGTACGGCGGGGGCGGGCCCGAGCGGGCGGCTTGTGTGCACAGCGAGGCGGAGTGGGGCGGGGATGCACGGAGACACGGGCATGAACGGCAGACACGGACCGGGCGAAGCGCCGACGCCCCAGGATCCGCCGACCCTGCACGCCACCGAGCCGACCCAGGCGCTGCCGCGCGTGTACGGCGCCGACCTGCCCCAGGTCCCGCCGAACACGGATGACGCGCAGCCGACCCAGGCGCGGCCGAACGTGTACGACACCGAGCCGCCCCAGGTCCCGCCGCACGCCGGTCACGCGCCGTCGGGCTCGGCCCCGCCGAACGTGTACCTCCCCCGGGCGGCCTCCGCTCCCGCGTACGACGAGTACGCCGACCCCGCCGCCGCCCACGGCTGGCAGAACGCCTACGACGAGACCCGCGAGCTGCCCCCGCTGACGGAGCCGACGGAGCGGCCCGTGCCGACCGAGCTGTCCGAGTGGCCCGAGTCGCCGGAGCTGCCCGAGTTGGCCAGGTCGGCCCATCCGGTCGCGTCGGCCGGCCGGTCCCGGCCGGGTGAGGGGCGGGCCGCGCGGCGGCGCGCCGATCGGCGCACGGGTGGCCGCCGCCGGGTGGCGGTCGTCGCCGGGGTGCTGGGAGTGGCCGGCACGATCGCGGCGATCGCCGCTCTGGCGGGCGGCTCGGATTCCCCCGCCTCGGACGGGTCCGGCCCGGGTGTCGCCGGCTCCACCACCGCGACCCCGCGCACCTACGCCGGCTCCCCGGCCGTGTCCGCGGCCTCGACGGCCGCCGCCGACGCCCCCTCGGCCAAGCCGTCCGACTCGTCCGCCTCCCCGGCCGCCGGCGCCCCCCAGGGGCAGGCCGACACCCCGACCGCCTCCGCCTCCACCGCGACGGCCCCCACGACGTCCCGCGCACCCGAGCCCACCCCGACGACGCCCGGTCCGACGACCTCCCCGCCCAGCTTCCCCAGCGGCCGCGGCCATGGCCACGGCGCGACGAAGCACCCGCACTGACCGACGGGCACCGTGTCGCGTGAGGCCGTCAAGTTGACGGTTGGTCGGATGAGGTTCGCGCCGGGCTTTCCCGGTGGCTGTGGTCGGAGTCGTGGTGCGACGAAGCACCTGCACTGACCGGTGGGTGCTGTGTCGCGTGAGGCTGTCGCGTTGACGGTTGGTCGGATGATGTCCGCGCCGGGCCTCTTGGCGGCTGGGGTTGGGGCGGGCGTGGTGTGACGAGGTATCCGGGCCGGCCGGCGGGTGCTGTTGCCGCCCGAGCTCACCGTGTTGACGGCCGGTCCGACGACGTCCGCGCTCCGGGGCGGCACCGGGATCGTGGTCCCGGACGACATCGGCGTCGCACAGGGAAACCCCTATGACCTGAGCCGGCTTCTTGTTCCCGCCCCTCCGATGCATCGACAATGCGCATGACAAACGAGGGGCGGCCGGAGAACTCCGGTCGCCCAAGTCGTAAGAGGGGACCCCCACATGAACAAGCCTCTCCTTGCCGCGCTCTCCTCCCTGGCCATAGCCGGGCTGGGCGCGACCCCCGCGGTTGCCGCGCCGCACACCACCGCCGCTGCCACCGCCAAACCCAAGGCGACCGTCAACTTCGCCGGCACCGTCTCGCTCAGCAACTGCTCCGGCTCTGTGATCCGCTTCCCCAACTCCGCCGACAGCGACCCGGCGCTCGTGCTCACCAACGGCCACTGCCTGGAGACCGGTTTCCCGGGCCCCGGCGAGGTCATCACCGGTCAGTCCTCCAGCCGCAGCTTCGGCCTGCTTAACGCCTCCGGCAGCAAGGTCGCCACCTTGCGCGCCAACCAGGTCGTCTACTCGACCATGACGGACACGGACGTCACGATCTACCGGCTGACCACCACGTACGCGCAGATCAAGAGCTCGTACGGGATCAGTCCGCTCACCGTGAACGACACCCACCCCACCGCCGGGACGGC
Source organism: Streptomyces sp. NPDC001709 (assembly GCF_053596375.1). Lineage (NCBI taxonomy): Bacteria > Bacillati > Actinomycetota > Actinomycetes > Kitasatosporales > Streptomycetaceae > Streptomyces > Streptomyces sp. NPDC001709. The sequence goes on from NZ_JBSFGB010000024.1 coordinate 111,285, forward strand.
CATCAAGGTCGTCTCCGGCTACTGGAAGCGGACGTACAGCTGCAGCATCGACGGGTTCGTGTACCGGCTGAAGGAGGGCGACTGGACCTGGAAGGACTCCGTCCGCTACACCTCGTCGTGCAACACCATCGGCGGCACCTCGGGCTCCCCGGTCATCGACACCAGCACCGGCAAGGTCGTCGCCGTCAACAACACCGGCAACGAGGACGGCGAGACCTGCACGGAGAACAACCCGTGCGAGGTGGACGAGAGCGGCAACGTCACCATCCACCAGGGCATCAACTACGCCGAGGAGACCTACCAGATCCCCGCCTGCTTCACCACGGGCAACAAGCTGGACCTCAGCGCGGCCGGCTGCATCCTGCCCAAGCCCTAGCCGACGTCCGTACGACGGACCGCCCGCCCCGCGAGCACATCCGTCCGCTTCCCGTCCTCGATGACGAACCGGCCGTCGACCAGGACGTGCGGGATTCCCGTGGGAAGCGTGCGGGGCGCGGCGAACGTCGCGCCGGGCGCCACCGTCTCCGGGTCGAAGAGCACCAGGTCGGCCCGGTACCCCTCGCGCACCAGCCCCCGGTCCGGCAGTCGCAGCCGGGCCGCGGGCCGGGAGGTGAGGTGGGCGACGCACTCCTCCAGGGACAGGATCCCCAACTCCCGTACGTAGTGGCCGAGATAGCGTGGAAACGTGCCGTACGCGCGCGGGTGCGGCTTGTCGCCCCGGAGGATGCCGTCGGAGCCGCCGGTGTGGGTACGGTGCCGCATGATCGTGCGGACGTTGTCCTCGTGGCCGACGTGCTGGAGGATCGTCGTACCGAGCCGGTCCTCGACCAGCAGCCGGCGGGCGGTGTCCCAGGGCGCCTCGCCGCGCAGCTCCGCCGCCTCCCGGACGGTACGGCCCACGAGATCGCCCAGCGCGGGGTCGGCGACGCCGGAGATCTCGATCGTCTCCCACTCCACGGGCACGCCGTGGCAGCCGTCCGAGCCGGTCACCTCCAGGTCGTGCCGGATCCGCGCGGCCGTCGCCGGCTCGGTGAGCCGGGCCAGGACCTCCTCCGGGCCGCCCTCGCTCGCCCAGCTCGGCAGCAGCGCGGCCAGGGTGGTGCAGCCGGGGGTGTAGGGATAGGTGTCCAGCGAGATGTCCGCGCCGGTGTCCAGGGCGGCGTCGAGCAGGGCGAGCAGCTCGGGCGCCCGACCCTCGTTCACGCCGAAGTTCATCGTCGCGTGCGCCAGGTGCAGCGGGCACCCTGCCTCCCGCGTCAGGGCGACCATCTCGGCGTACGCCTCCAGGGCGCCGGCGCCGTAGGAGCGGTGGTGCGGGCAGTAGTAGCCGCCGTACGACGCCACCACCCGGCACAGCTCGGTCAGTTCGGCGTCCGGGGCGTACATGCCGGGTGTGTAGGTGAGCCCGGAGGACATCCCGACGGCGCCCTGCTCCAGCCCCTCCGCGACCAACCGCCGCATCCGGGCCAGCTCTTCGGGCGTCGCCCCCCGGTCCTCCCAGCCGACGACAAGCGCGCGGACCGTGCCCTGCGGGATCAGGTACGCGGCGTTCACGGCGATGCTTCGGTCCAGCCGGTCGAGGTACTCGCCGACCGAGCGCCAGTCGAAGTCGACGTCGTCGCCGTACCCGTTCCACCCGGTGATCGCCCGCCGCACCTCCTCCAGCGTGCGATCGTCCACCGGCGCGTACGACAGCCCGTCCTGCCCGATGACTTCGAGGGTGACCCCCTGCGCCGCCTTCGCGCTGTGGTCGGGGTCGCGCAGCAGGGCGAGGTCGGAGTGGGCGTGCATGTCGATGAAGCCGGGGGAGAGGACCAGGCCCTCCGCGTCCAGCTCCCGCATGGCCCGCGGGCGCTGGCAGCCGGCCGCGGCGGCCTCCTTGACGATCGAGACGATCCGGCCGCCGTCGATCACCACATCGGCCCGGTACGAGGGTTCGCCGCTGCCGTCGGCGACGTCGGCGTCCCGGATGACCAGGTCCTCCACGAATGGCTCCCTAGAAGTACTAGAGGTAGGTACTAGAAGTAGGTGCGGATGTAGTCCACGACCGTCCCGTCCGCCTCGGCGACCGGGATCAGCTGCCACTTGTCGAAGGACGTGCACGGGTGGGACAGGCCGAAGCCGACCCAGTCGCCGACCTCCACGTCCGCTTCCGGGGCGGTGCCCAGCCACAGGTGCTGGTCGGAGAGGGCGGTCACCTCGATCCCGGTCGCCGCGTGCTCCGTGCCGTCCCGGCGTACCACCTGGGCGACGGGCAGGTCCAGGTCGTAGGCGGCGTCCCGCTTGCCCGCGTTGACGAAGGCCTGGTCGGCCGAGGGGCGGGAGACGACCTGCGCCCACAGCCGGAACGCGGGCTCCAGGGCACCTTCCTCGGGCACCCGGTTGAACGGCGTGAGCTTCCTGTAATGCACGTCGTCGTGCGAGACGTAGGCGCCCGAGCGGAGCAGCTTCAGGACCGGGAGGGAGAGCGCGGGGATCCGGGCGAAGGCGTGGGCGACCGCGTCGAACCACTCGCTGCCGCCGGCGCTCACCACGATCTCCCCGGCCCCGGCGAACCGCCCCGCCTTGTCGAACTCGGCGGCGAGCGTGACCAGCCGTGTCAGCCACTCCCGCACGCGCTCCGGGTCGGCGCCGGGCACCTGGGCCTCGTATCCCGCCACACCCACCAGCCGCAGCGTCTCGGTGCGGGCCACCGCGTCCGCCACCGCCCACGCGTCCGCCTCCGTGCGCACACCGGTGCGGGCGCCGTCGCCGGCGCCCAGTTCCACCACGACCTCCACCGGCCGGGCCGCGCCGGTCAGCGCCGCGTCCATCAGCTCCACCCCGCGCACGGAGTCGACGTAGCAGACGAGGCGGAACTCCGGGTCGGCGGCGAGTTCACCGGCGATCCAGCGCAGCGCGGAGGCGTCCACCAGTTCATTGGCGAGGAAGATCCGCCGAATCCCGAACTCCCCGGCCACCCGCACCTGGTGGGGCAGCGCGAGGGTGATGCCCCAGGCGCCGTGCTCGATCTGGCGGTGGAAGAGCTGCGGGGCCATCGAGGTCTTGCCGTGCGGGGCGAAGGCCAGGCCGTGCCGGATCGTGTACGTCTCCATGAGTGCCAGGTTGTGCTCCAGGCGCTCGGCGGACAGGGCGAGGACCGGGGTGGTGAAGCCGCCGGTGAAGAGGTTGCGGCGCTGGGCGGCCAGCTCGCCGACGGTGAGGCCGTCGGCGTCCGGCGGGAGGCCCTTGAAGCGGTGGTCGACGCGTTCCTCGGCCAGCCGGGCGAGCGTTTCGCTGCTGCTCATGGGGCCCCTTTCATCGGTTCGTTGCATTCTCTGCAACGCCCATTGCATGTGTTGCCAACTGGTGTCTAGCATCTCGCCGACACCAGGTCAACGGAGTGGTTACCCGGTCATCGGACAGGAGTCATCATCAACGACGCTGCTTACGCCGTGAAGGTTTCGGACATGGATGCCGTGGACGTGGCGGACGTGGCAGAGGTGGTGGACGTGGTGGCGCTCGGCGAGTCCATGGTCACCTTCCTGCCCAGCCGGCCGGGCCGCCTCGCGGACGTGCCCTCCTTCGACCGCGCGATCGGCGGCGCCGAGTCCAACGTGGCCTGCGCGCTGGCCGCCGCCGGGCACACCGCCCGCTGGGTCGGCCGGGTCGGCGCGGACGGCTTCGGCGACCACCTGGTGGAGCGGCTCGCCGGGTACGGCGTCGACGTCACCTCCGTGCCCCGGGACCCGGCCCGCCCGACCGGCGTCTACTTCCGCACGGCCGGCGACCGGGGCACGGGTGCGCACGAGGTGGCGTACTACCGGGCGGGTTCGGCGGCGTCGGCGATGTCGGCGGGCAACGTGGACCTGGCGGCGGTGCGAGCGGGCCGCGTACTGCACCTGTCCGGCATCACGGCGGCCCTGTCCCACGACTGCCTGGCCCTGATGCACACCCTGACCGCCCCCTGCCCGGGGCGCCCCCTCCTCTCCTTCGACATCAACTACCGCCCACCCCTGTGGCCCACCGCGGACGGACCCCTGATCCTGCTGGACCTGGCCCGCCGAGCGGACATCGTCTTCGTCGGCGAGGACGAGGCGGAGCAGGCCTGGGGCATCACGGGCGGACCCGAGGCGATCCGAGCGGCACTTCCGGAGCCGGGGGTGCTGGTGGTGAAACAGGGGGCGAAGGGGGCGACGGCGTTCGAGCGCGGCCAGTCCGCGGTCGGCCCTCCGGCTGGGGCGGCCGGGCGCGGCGAGCAACGGCCGGCACTCCCCGCGCAGCGCTCCGCGATCGGCCCCGTGGCTGAGGGGGGCGTGGACCTGCGTGGTCAGTCTGCGGGCGGTCGTGTTGCTGGGGTGAGCGTGGACGGCGTGCAAGGCTCCTCGGTCGTTCCCGCGGTCGCTGACGGTGCGGACCCGTGCCGTCAGCCCGCGGGCAGTCGTGCCGTTGGGGCGGCCCCCGTCCCCGGGCAAGGCGGCATCCCGCCGGCGCCGGGCCGCGCGGACGACCCTCGGCCCACCGTAACCCCGGGCGCCGCACAGCCGACCCACGAAGCTCCGACGGTAGCCCCGGGCACCTTCGAACCGGCCCCCCGCGTGGACGTCGTAGCGACAACCGGTGCCGGAGACGCCTTCGCCGCGGGCTTTCTCTCCGGCACCCTCCGCGCGCTCCCCCTGAGGACCCGCCTCCGACTCGGCCACCTCTTCGCCGCAGCCGCCCTCACCACCCCCGCCGACCTCGCCCCGCCCCCCACCCGAGACCACGCCGACCGCCTGTCCGCCCTGGACGACACCGCATGGGGGAGACTTCGACTCGCCCCCGGCTGGACGCAAGCCGTGCGGGCGACGGAGGAGGCGAACACCCCATGAGTCAGACCGTAGACCGCGCCCTGAGCATCCTGCCGCTCCTCGCCGAGGGCCCCGCCGACCTCGGCCAGGTGGCCGACCGCCTGGGCGTGCACAAATCAACCGCACTCCGCCTCCTGCGCACCCTGCACGAACACGGCCTGGTCTACCGCCAGTCCGACCAGCGCTACCGCCTCGGCGCCCGCCTGTTCGCCCTCGCCCAGGAGGCGATGGAGAACCTCGACATCCGCGAGATCGCCCACCCCCACCTCGTACGGCTGAACGAGCAGTGCGGGCACACGGTCCACCTGGCGGTGTACGAGGAGGGCGAGGTCCTCTACATCGACAAGGTGGAGAGCCGTTACCCCGTCCGCATGTACTCCCGGATCGGCAAACCGGTCGCCATCACGGTGGCCGCGGTCGCCAAACTCCTCCTCGCCGACCTGCCCGAACCCGAGCGCCACGCCCTCGCGGACAAGCTCGACTACCCCCCGTACACGCCCCGTTCGACCCCGAACGCCGAGGCCTTCCTCAAGGAACTGGCCACGGTGCGCGAACAGGGCTGGGCCACCGACCTCGGTGGCCACGAGGAGTCCATCAACTGCGTCGCCGCCCCCATCCGCGGTGCCGACGGCCGGGTGGTCGCCGCGATGTCGGTGTCCGCGCCGAACGTGGTCGTCACCGCCGAGGAACTCCTCACCCTGCTCCCGCAGGTCCGCCGTACCGCGGACGCGATCAGCGGCGAGTACTCCGGCAGAACACCAGCAAGGGACCGCGAATGACGGACAAGACGGAAAAGATCGCCCTCACCCCGAAGACCCACACCACCCCGCCCGCCAAGTTCTCCCACGGCGTGCGGAAGGGCAACATCCTCCAGGTCGCCGGCCAGGTCGGCTTCCTGCCCGCGGAGGAGGGCAAGCCCCCGACACCGGCCGGTCCCACCCTGCGCGAGCAGACCCTCCAGACCCTCGCCAACGTCAAGGCGATCCTCGAAGAGGGCGGCGCGAGCTGGGACGACGTGATGATGATCCGCGTCTATCTGACGGACGTGGACCACTTCGCCGAGATGAACGAGATCTACAACGCCTACTTCGAGGAGCAGGGCCTCACCCAGCCGCCCGCCGCCCGGACCACGGTCTACGTCGGTCTCCCGGCCGGCCTCCTCATCGAGATCGACGCACTCGCCGTACTCGGCTGAGCGCCCGACGGTCCCTCACTTCCCGCACGTCCTTTCACGGTACGGCGGCCCTCACCCCCGGGCCGCCGTACCGCGATCCCCCCTGCCCGAAAGCACCATGTTCTTACGCAGAGGACCCCCCGTATGTCCCTCGTTCCCGGCATTTCCGTGGCCGCAGCCGCGCCCGCCACCCCACCCCACACCGGAGGCCTGCTCCTCCTCCTGAACGGCACCCCCGGCCTCCTCACGGTCGCAGCCCTCGGCATAGCCCTCCTGCTGTTCCTGATCATCAAGGTCCGGCTGCAGCCCTTCGTGGCCCTCCTGGCCGTCTCCATAGCGGTGGGCCTGCTCGCCGGACTCCCGGTCACCGAACTCTTCGGCACCGTCCAGCGTTCCGACGCCGTCTCCACCATCGAGTCCGGCATGGGCGGCATCCTCGGCCACGTCGCGATCATCATCGGCCTCGGTACGATGCTCGGCGCGATCCTGGAGGTCAGCGGCGGAGCGGAGGTACTGGCGACCCGCCTGCTGGCCCTGTTCGGCGAGCGGCGCGCCCCCCTCGCCATGGGCCTCACAGGCCTGATCTTCGGCATCCCGGTCTTCTTCGACGTGGGCATCTTCGTCCTGGCCCCGCTCGTCTACGCGGCGGCCAAACTCCCCCAGGACTCCGAAGAGCTCCGTCCCGGGGGGACCCCCACCGGCAGGTCGATCCTGCTCTACTGCCTCCCCCTCCTCGCCGGCCTGTCCATGACCCACGCCTTCCTGCCCCCGCACCCCGGCCCGGTCGCCGCCGCAGGCCTCCTCCACGTCCAGCTCGGCTGGGTCATCCTCATGGGCATCGTCTGCGGCATCCCGGCCGTCCTGGCCGCCTGGGCGTTCTCCGCCTGGATCGGACAGCGGATCTTCGTCGCCGTACCGCAGGACATGGTGGAGGCGGCGGAGGAGGCGAAGCGGGCGGTGGTGGCCGAACAGCGCGCGCAGGGCGTGGCACCGCAGGAGCGTCCGGTCCCGCTCGCCACGGTCCTGGCCGTCATCGGCACGCCCCTGATCCTGATCCTCGCCGCGACCTTCTCCTCGATCGCCCTGGACCCGTCCCCCGCCCGCTCGGTCCTGGAGTTCTTCGGCCACCCGTTCGTGGCCCTGACGCTGGCGCTTCTCCTCGCGTACCACCTCCTGGGCATCCGCCGCGGCTGGTCCCGCAAGTCCCTGGAAACGGTGTCCACTTCCTCGCTGAAGCCGGTCGGCAACATCCTGCTGGTGGTCGGCGCGGGCGGGGTCTTCGGCGCCGTACTGAAGGCGAGCGGCGTGGCCCAGGCCCTGTCGGACACGTTCCACGGCGTAGGCCTGCCGGTGATCGTGCTGTCGTACCTGATCTCGCTGGCCCTGCGGGTGGCCCAGGGCTCGGCGACGGTGGCGATCGTGACGACGGCGGGCATCGTGGCGCCCCTCCTCTCCGAGGGCCACCACTCCCAGGCCTTCGTGGCGCTTGTCATCATGGCCATCTCGGCAGGCTCCATCTTCGCCTCGCACGTCAACGACGGCGGTTTCTGGATGGTCGCCAAGTACTTCGGCATCACCGAACGGGACACGCTGCGGACCTGGACGGTCCTGGAGTCGGTGCTGTCGGTGGCGGGGTTCGCGGTGGCGGCGGTGGTGAGCGTCTTCGTGTGAACGTGATGTGAGTGAAACCGGGGATGAGCGGGCTGACTGGTTCCGGCACAGGGAAGTCGTCCATACTGCCGCCGTGGAGCAGCGCATAGGAGCGAGCAGCAAGCCGTCCGGGACCGAGCCGTTGAAGGCCGGGCCCGTGACGGGCGCCGGTTTCGACCCGGCGTTCATCCCCGGGATCTCCGTCCCGGCCCCGGCCACGTCAGAGGAGGTGGGGGACGCCCAGCCGGAGCCGGTGGATTCGGCGTTGCCGGGCGAGGCGGCGGCTCGGCCGGAGGGCTCGGCAGCGCCCGGGGAGACCGCGGAGACCGACGAGAGCGACGAGAGCACGGACGACGAAGGCCCGGACGACGGGCCGGTCTTCGAGGCCTCCGACCGCCGCGCGGAGATCGTGGCCGACCGCAAGGGCGTCCGCCTCCGCCTGGACGAGGAGTCCTGCGAATTCCGCTGGGAGGAGATCGCCGCGGTCGAGACGGAGTCCCCCCGCTTCGGCAAGCGCTACACGATCACCGTGCACACCCCGGACCGCCGCTGGTACCCGATCGAGATCGAGGCGGCGGCCAGGGCCCGCTTCCAGGAGTGGGACGCGCAGCTGGACGCCGTGCTGGACGCGTATTTCGACGACGGTTCGGACTGAGGACGACGGTTCGCCCGTTGTGACCGGGGGCGGCTGAACGGACCGTGGAAGCGTTCGGGGCCGCACACCCCGGATGCAGGTCCGTGCGGGGGACGGGTCCGTGTGTCGCCCACCGGGTCGCGGTCCGCTCGACGACGATCCGGTCGTGTTCTCCCTCTCCACGCTGCGCACCCGCAGCCTCCTCGCCCTCGCGGCCTCGGCCACCCTTGCCGTCCCGTCCCTCCTGCTCGCACCCCCGGCTTCCGCCGCCGTGGCCAACGGCGGCTTCGAGAACGGCACCCTGACCGGCTGGACCCGGGCCGGTGCCACCGCCATGGTCAGCTCCGGTGCCCACGGCGGCAGGTACGCCGCACGCGTCGGCGGAGCCGGCGCCGCGGACGGCGACTCCGCCATCACCCAGACCTTCCGCGCGCGTACGGGCGAGCGCCGGCTGTCGTTCTGGTACGACGTCAGCTGCCACGGCTCCGCGGCCCGCAACTGGGCCACGGCCCGGCTGCGGGACAACACCACCGGCGTGACCACCACCGTCGTGCGGAAGACCTGCACCCAGGGACGCGGCTGGCAGAAGGCGAGCACCGCCGTCAGGCCGGGCCACAGCTACACCCTCCGCCTGGCCCACCACTGCGATCACCCCGCCGCCCACCGCACCTTCACCCGCTACGACGACGTCCAGCTCACCGCCGATCCCCTGACCCGGATCGACACCGACCCCTTCACCAACTCCGCCAGCCAGCACGCCACCGTGGTGGAGCCCGACACCTTCGCCGCCGGCAACACGGTCATCGCCGTCGCCCAGAACGGCCGTTTCTTCAGCGGCGGCGCCTCCGGCCTCGGCTGGGCCCGGTCGGCCGACGGCGGGGTCACCTGGACCCACGGCACCATCCCCGGCATCACCGTCTACCAGGGCGGCCCCTTCTCCCGGGTCTCCGACCCGTCGGTCGGCTACGACGCCCGGCACGGCACCTGGCTGACCGCGGGCCTCGCCCTCAACGCGACCTCAAGCGGCGTCATCGGCGCCGGAGTCACCGTCAGCCGCTCCACCACCGACGGCGTGAGCTGGCAGAGCCCCGTCAGAGCGGTCGGATTCAACGGGCCGAACTACGACAAGCCGTGGATCACCTGTGACAACACCCCCACCAGCCCGTTCTACGGGCGCTGCTACATCGAGGTCGACAACAACTCGGCCGGCAACCGGATCCTGATGAGCACCTCCACCGACGGGGGACTCCACTGGTCGGCACCGGTCACTCCGTCCGGCGCCCCGAGCGGCCTGGCCGGGCAGCCGCTCGTCCGGCCGAACGGCACCGTCGTCGTACCGTACTCGGCCAATGGAAGCGCCATCCGCGTCTTCAACTCCACCAACGGTGGAGCCTCCTGGAGCGGCACCTCACTCATCGCCTCCGTCAGCGCCCACACCGTCGCGGGCGGCCTGCGGGCCATCCGGGGAATCTCCTCGGCGGAGATCAGCGCCTCCGGCCGGATCTTCGTCGCGTGGCACGACTGCCGCTTCCGCGCGAACTGCACGGCCAACGACATCGTCTACTCCACCTCGTTCGACGGCGTCACCTGGGAGACCGTGCGCCGTGTCCCGATCGACGCCACCACCAGCGGCGTCGACCACTTCCTCCCCGGCCTCGGCGTCGACCGCACCACATCCGGGAGCACCACCCGGATCGGCCTGTACTACTACTTCTATCCGGTCGCCAACTGCACCTCGACCACCTGCCGCCTCCAGGTCGGCTACATCTCCTCCGCCGACCGGGGCGTCACCTGGACCACCGCCACGACGCTGACCGGGCCGTTCCCCCTCTCCCAGATCGCGAACACCAACCAGGGCCGCATGGTCGGCGACTACATCTCCACCTCCATCGTCGGGGGCCGGGCCGTATCCGCGTTCCCGCTCGGCGCGGCCCCGACCACCGGGCAGGCCTTCGACGAGGCCCTGTACACGGCCGGCCCGCTCACCGTGGGCTGACCGCCACCGCCCAGCCGCAGTAATGGGCTTGTTCCGGGGGGTCTCCCGCTCGATGACTTCGTCGGGCGGGAGACCCCCCGTCCGCGCGTCATACCGGCGGCGCGGCCGACTCCAGATCGTCGATGCTCCCCGACATGATCGTCCGCACGTGCTCGGTGATGCGCTCCGCCGGCCAGTCCCACCACGCCACCGCCAGCAGGCGGGCGATGTCCTGGTCGTCGTAGCGGGTGCGGATGAGGCGGGCGGGGTTGCCGCCGACGATGCCGTAGTCGGGTACGTCGGTGGTGACCACCGCGCCGGAGGCGATGATCGCGCCGTGTCCGATCCGTACGCCGGGCATGATCGTCGTGCCGTGGCCGAACCAGACGTCGTTGCCGACGACCGTGTCCCCGCGGTTCGGCAGGCCGGTGAGCAGGTCGAAGTGGGCGGCCCAGGAGCCGCCCATGGTGGGGAAGGGGAAGGTCGAGGGGCCGTCCATGCGGTGGTTGGCGCCGTTCATGATGAACCGCACGCCCGTGCCCAGCGCACAGAACTTGCCGATGACCAGCTTCTCCGGCCCGTAGTGGTAGAGCACGTTGCGCGTCTCGAACGCGGTCGGGTCGTCCGGGTCGTCGTAGTACGAGAATTCCCCGACCTCGATCAGGGGAGACTTCACCAGCGGCTTGAGCAGCACCACCCGCGGCTGCCCGGGCATCGGATGCAGGACGGTCGGGTCGGCGGGTACGGGCATCGCGCGCGGCTCCTCGGCGGTTGGGTGTACCGGTGACCCATCCATGATCGCCGGATCGAGCCGTCCAGGTCACCGGCTTTCCACCCGCGGCACCGTGCGACGGCGCCCGGGCCGCCGAAGGCCCGGGCGTCGTCCCGCCACCGGTGCGTCACCAGCCGGATCTCACGTCACGGCAGCGCGTGCACATGCGCCCCCACCGCGTTCGACCACGCGTTCCCCGCCGACGCGTCCCAGTTCGTCGACCAGGTCATCGCGCCGCGCAGGTCGGGGTAGGTCTTCGACGGCTTGAAGGTGCCGCAGTTCGTGCCGGCCGTCAGGCAGTCCAGGGCGTTGTCGACCACGGACGGGGAGACGTAGCCGCTGCCCGCCGCGCTCGTCGACGCCGGGAGGCCGAGGCCCACCTGGGACGGGGCCAGGCCGCCCTGGAGCTGGATGCAGGCCAGGGCCGTGAGGAAGTCGACCGAGCCCTGGCTGTAGACCTTGCCGTCGCAGCCGAGCATGGAACCGCTGTTGTAGTACTGCATGTTGACGACCGTCAGGATGTCCTTGACGTTCAGGGCCGTCTGGAAGTAGGTGTTCGACGTCGACTGCATGTCGATCGTCTGCGGGGCCATCGTGATGACGAGCGACGAGCCCGCCTTCGACGACAGGGCGCGCAGCGCCTGTGTCATGTACGTCGCGTTGAGGCCGTTCTCCAGGTCGATGTCGACGCCGTCGAAGCCGTACGTCTGCATGAGGGAGTAGACGGAGTTCGCGAAGTTCGTCGCCGATGTCGAGTCGCTCACCGACACCGTGCCGTTCTGGCCGCCGATCGAGATGATGACCTTCTTGCCGGCCGCCTGCTTCGCCTTGATGTCCGCCTTGAACTGGTCGACCGTGTAGCCGCCCAGGCCGGAGGAGTCCAGGTTGAAGGTCACCGCTCCCGGTGTCGACGTCGCGTCGGCGAAGGCCACCGCGATGATGTCGTACGCGGACGGGACGTCCGACAGCTTCTGGACCGTGGCGCCGTTGTTGAAGTTCTGCCAGTAGCCCGTCACCGCGTGCTTGGGCAGCGCACCGCCGCCACCACCGCCGGTCGGGGCCGTCGTGGCCGTCACGGACGCCGACTTCGCCGACTCGCCCGCCGCGTTCGTCGCCGTCACCTGGAAGCTGTACGACGTCGACGCCGACAGGCCCGTCACCGTCGCCGAGGTGCCCGGCACGGAGGTCACCTTCGTGCCGTTGCGGTACACGTTGTAGCCCGTCGCGCCCGAGACCGTCGACCAGGACAGGGAGATGGACGAGGAGGTCGTACCGGAGACCGCCAGGCCGGACGGCACGGACGGGACCGTCGGGGCCGGGTCGCCGCCTCCGCCGCCGTCGGGGCCGTAGACCGAGATGTCGTCGGCGTAGTAGGGCGCCTGGCCGTACCAGCCGTGGGTGTAGATCGTGACCGACGTCGTGGAGGCACCTGTGGTGAAGGTCGTCGACAGCTGCTTCCAGGCCGGTGTGTCGGGGGTCCACGTCGAGACGTCCGTCGTGCCCGTGCCCGTCACGCCCAGGTAGGAGTAGCCGCCCTGGACCCACGCGCTCAGCGTGTACGTCGAGTTGGGCTTGACCGCGACGGGCTGGGTGCACTGAGCGTTGTCCTGGCCGGCCGGGGTCGCCTTCAGGGCGGCGGTCCCGCCGTGCACCGGGGAGGAGACCGTCGTGCCGCTGCCCGCCGTGCACGTCCAGTCGGCGAGGCCCGACTCGAAGCCCGCGTTCTTGACGTTGTTGACGTCCGCCGCGGCGGCCGGGCCGGCGGTCGCGGTGAGGCCCGCGACGGAGAGGGCCAGGGCCGTGGCGGCGGACCACAGGGTGATTCGCCGTCCACGGGGTCTGGGTATGCCTGGTGCATGGTCCACTGGGGCCTCCGGTGGGGAAGTCGAGCCCGGCGAGGGAGCCTTGGCGGGGAGGGAGGAGGGGGAGAAGCGGTGGCCACCGTTGGGCTACAAGTTGGTCCAGACCAATCCAGGTGTCAAGAGGTCCAGACCAAATGCGTTTCCGGATCGCCGCGCAACCTGTCCGGATTTGGCGGGACTTGCGACGAGAGAGTTCCACGCGAGCTTCACAAACGCTGTTCTCCGGTCATTCGGCCGTGGATACAGTGCTCACGTAGTCACGCAGTGAAGTCGTCCTGGCGCACTGGAGTTACCCCGGTGGGTCGGCGGGTGTGAAGAGCGGGGAGCTGCGCGTGCCAACTGCCATTGCCGTGACCAGTGCCGACATGGCACTGCCGGCGCAGGACGAACGGACCATGCCGGCCGTCGTGCTGGGCGGCCTCGACCAGCGGCCGCTGGAGCACACGCTCACCGAACTCCACACCCTGATCGAGCAGTACGGATACCTCGTCGTCGTCTGCTCCCAGGCCGCTCCCGAGCCCGTCCTGAGACGGCTGCACACCCTGCGCTCGCTGCTGGAGAGCGACCGCATCGCCCTCTTCCGGCCCGAACTGCCCCCGCTGGGCATCGCCGTACTCGCCCGGCAGCTGCGGCAGCTCGCCTCCTGCGACCTGAGCCCGGGCCTGCTCGCCTCCGCCGGGCGGCTGCTCACCCACTACATCCACGCCGGGGCCGTACTGGGTTCCGTCGCCAGACTGGAGCGGGTGCCGGTCGGACTCAAGGCGCACGCCAAGTCCTGGGTGCCCGGCAGCCAGTTCGCCGTGCTCGCGCATCCCGAGCCGCAGCTCGTGCGCATGGCGCCCGGCGTCACGCTCAAAGGGCCCGAGTTCAACACCTGGATGCTCGTCGCCAAAGGGCAGCAACCGCAGGGCGACTGGGTCGCCGGGCTCGCGGGGCAGTGGAGCGTGCACGGGCTGCGCGAGGTCCCGCTGCCCGCCGAGTCCCCGGTGTGGTGGGGGACCGGCCGCATCACCGAGTTCTGCAGCTACCTCGCCGATCTGTCCGTTCTGTACCAACTGGTCACATCGGTACGGCAGTCCAGCTGCCACTGGTGCGGCCTGGACGTCATCGGCGACCGCTGCGTCTTCTGCTCCGCCACCCCGCCCGTCCACGAACCCGCCGCGCCCCGCGCCCTGGAACAGCGCACGCCCGCCTGACCAGCCCAGCAAGCACACATCCCGCTCGACCGATTCCCCCAATGAGGTTGCACGGCTCATGAACTCCCGTCAGCGCCGCGGCGTGATACTCCTGATCCTGTCGGTCCTGTGCGCTCTGGGCGCGTTCGCCGGCGTGCTCTCCGTCGTCCACGACGTGAATTCCAAGGTCGGCCCCGAGGTCACCGCCTACCGGGTCAGGTCCGACGTCAAGCCGTACACCGCGCTGTCGCCGGGCCAGTTCGAGAAGGTCAGCATGCCCAAGCGGTGGCTGTCCGGCACCGCCGTCACCGATCTCGGGCAGATCCAGAACAAGATCGCCGTGACCACCCTGCGGGCCGGCTCCCTGCTCCAGACCGACATGATCGTCGACCAGCCCGCCCTCCAGCCCGGACAGCAGGAGGTCGCCATCATGATCGACGCGGCGACGGGCGTGGCCGGCAAGATCACCCCGGGATCGCACGTCAACGTGTACGCCACCTTCGGCGGAAAGAAGGAAGGCGACCCGGACCAGTCGAAGATCATCGTCACCGACGCCCGGGTCCTCGACGTCGGCCAGATCACCGCCCTCGACCCGGACCAGAGCAAGAACCAGCAGCAGCCCAGCGAGGCCGTCCCCATCACCTTCGCGCTGTCCACCCTCGACGCCCAGCGCATCACCTACGCCGAGTCCTTCGCCCAGCGCGTCCGGCTCGCGCTGGTGGCCCCCGGCAGCGAGACCAGCGTCCCGGACAAGGACCGCACCTACGAACTCGCGACGGACAAGTGAGAGGCGGCCCGCATGCCCACCAGGATCCTCCCGGCCGGCGCGGACCCGGACGCCGTCCGCTCCCTCACCACCCTGCTCAGCCAGCTCCCGGACGCCGAGCCCCAGCCACCCGTCGGCGACTCCACCCAGCTGGTCGACACCCTCGCCCGCCTCGCCGCCGAGTCCGTGGACGAACTGCCCGAGGTCGTGGTCGTCCACGAGCGGATCGGCCCGGTCCCGGCGCTGGAACTGATCCGCGAGGTCGCCCTCCGCTTCCCCGCCGTCGGCGTCATCCTCGTCACCACCGACGCGAGCCCCGGTCTGTTCTCCGCCGCCATGGACTCCGGCGCCCGCGGCCTGGTCGCGCTCCCGCTGTCGTACGAGGAACTCGCCAGCCGCGTCCAGGCCGTCGCCCAGTGGTCGACGGGGGTACGGCGCCATCTGGGCCACGGCGCCTCCGACATGCTCGGCGGAGTCGGCGGTACGGTCGTCACGGTCAGCGGCGCCAAGGGGGGAACGGGCGCCACCCTGGCGGCCATTCAGCTCGCCCTTGCCGCGCAGGCCTCCGGGCGAGCGACGGCCTTGGTCGATCTGGACCTCCAGACCGGGGACATCGCCTCCTACCTGGACATCCAGTTCCGCCGGTCCGTCGTCGACCTCGCCGCCATCACCGACATCTCGCCGCGCGTCCTCGCCGACGCCGTCTTCCGCCACGACACCGGGCTCGCCCTGCTCCTCGCCCCCGCCGAGGGCGAACGCGGCGAGGAGGTCACCGACCGTGCCGCCCGCCAGATGGTCAGCGCCCTGCGCTCGCGCTACGAGGTGGTCGTGGTGGACTGCGGCGCCCAGCTCAGCGGCGCGGGCGCGGCGGTCATCGAGATCGCCGACACCGCGCTGCTGGTCACCACGCCGGACGTCGTCGCCGTGCGCGGCGCCAAGCGGACGGTACGGATGTGGGACCGGCTGCAGATCCGCAAGGCCGAGGAGACGACGGTGGTCGTCAACCGGCATACGCGCAGTACGGAGATCCAGCCGGCGCTGGTGCAGCGCATCACCGGAACAGCGGTGGCGCGTACGGCCGTACCCGCCAACTTCAAGGAACTGCAGGGCGTCGTGGACGCGGGGCGGGTGCATGAGCTGGACAGCCGAAGTTCCGTGAAGCAGGCGCTGTGGGCGCTCGCGGGGGAGCTGGGCCTGGTGAAGGCGGCCGAGGGGGCTGCGGGCCATCGCGGGAGCGGGCGCGGCTCGGGCGGATTCCGGCGGCGGAAGGAGTGAGCGGGTCATGAGGAGGCCGGGTGGGGACCGGGAGCGCGATCGCGGGCAGGTGAGCATCGAGTTCCTGGGGATGACGCCGCTGATCGTTCTGACGCTGGTGCTCGTGTGGCAGGCCGTGCTCGTGGGGTACACCTTCACGCTCGCCGGGAATGCTGCGGACGAGGCGGTGCGGGCGGGGACGGCCACGGCGCCCGGTGGCGCGAGGGATGCGGCCTGCTCGGCGGCGGGGCTCGAGCACCTGTCGGCGGCGTGGAAGGGGAGCGCAAAAGTGTCCTGCGGCGGAAGCGGATATGTGACGGCCGACGTCAGGCTTCACGTACCCGTCCTGTTCCCCGGCCTGATCGACTTCCCGGCCACGGTGACCGGCCACGCCGGCGCCGTCGAGGAGGTGAAGCGCTGAGATGTCGTACCGGCGCACGGGGCGGGACGCGGGTCAAGTCGCCATCGAGTACCTCGGGTTCATCCCGATCCTGCTGATCGTGGCCATGGCGGGCATCCAGATCGGGGCCATCGCCTACGCCGGCGAGCAGGCCAGTACGGCGGCGCGGGCGGGGGCGCGGGCGGCCTCTTTGCGACAGGACCCACAGGCGGCCTGTGCACAGGCGGTCAGCGGCGCACTCACCGTGACGTGCGGGACAAGCGGTGGCGACGCCGGCTCGGTCACCGTCACCGCCAAGGTGAAGATCCCGAGGATCGCCTGGGACTTCGGTTACGCCACCCAGTCCGCCACCATGCCGCTCGACCACTGACCGAGGAGATGCCGACATGAGCCTGCGGGCACGCATCAGCACTCCGGAGGAGCACGGCAGCCGGGGCGAGGACGGGCATCTGGTCGCCTCCTACCGGGCCAAGCTGCTGGAGGAGATCGACCTCGCGGAGATGAGTTCGCTGGCGGCGGCCGAGCGCCGGGCGCGGCTCGAGCGGGTGCTCGGCCACATCATCAGCCGCGAGGGCCCGGTGCTGTCGACCGTGGAGCGCTCGCAGCTGATCCGCCGGGTGGTGGACGAGGCGCTGGGCCTCGGCATCCTGGAGCCCCTCCTCGAAGACGCCTCGATCACCGAGATCATGGTGAACGGCCCCGACGCGATCTTCGTCGAACGCGGCGGCCGGGTAGAGCAGTTGCCGCTCCGTTTCGTCTCCGCGGACCAGCTGATGCAGACCATCGAGCGGATCGTCTCCACGGTGAACCGCAGGGTCGACGAGTCGAACCCGATGGTGGACGCCCGCCTGCCCTCCGGCGAGCGCGTCAACGTCATCATCCCGCCGCTGTCGCTGACCGGTCCGATCCTCACCATCCGCCGCTTCCCGCGCTCCTTCACCCTCCAGGAGCTGATCTCCTTCGGCTCCCTGGACGAGCACATGGTGTACCTGCTGGCGGGGCTGGTGCAGGCGAAGTTCAACATCATCGTCTCGGGCGCGACGGGCACCGGGAAGACGACCCTCCTCAATGCCCTGTCCGGGCTGATCCCGTCCCACGAGCGCATCATCACCATCGAGGACTCCGCCGAGCTCCAGCTCCAGCAGACGCACGTGGTCCGCCTGGAGTCGCGTCCGCCGAACGTCGAGGGCAAGGGCCAGGTCTCCATCCGCGACCTCGTCCGCAACTCCCTCCGGATGCGCCCGGACCGGATCGTGGTCGGTGAGGTCCGCGGCGGCGAGTCCCTCGACATGCTCCAGGCGATGTCGACGGGCCACGACGGATCGCTGGCGACCGTGCACGCCAACAGCGCGGAGGACGCCCTCACCCGGCTCCAGACCCTCGCCTCGATGTCCGACGTCGAGGTCCCCTTCGTAGCCCTGCACGACCAGATCAACAGCGCGGTCGACGTCATCGTCCAGCTCACCCGGTTCGCCGACGGCGCCCGCCGGATCACCGAGATCGCGCTCCTCGACAGCCACGGCGGGGAACCGTACCGGATCGCGACCGTGGCCCGGTTCGACGCCCAGCCCATGACTCCCGACGGCCGCGTGTACGGCAGCTTCCAGTACTTCCCGCTGCCCCGCCGCAGCGCCGACCGCCTCTACATGGCGAGCCAGCCCATCCCCCAGGCCTTCGGAGTCGCCCACTCCGCGGACCAGCTCGCCACCCGAGAAGCCAGGTAGGCCCCATGGAACTCCACACCCTCGTCCAGCTCACCACCGGAGTGACGCTGCTGACCTGCGTCCTGGCGGTGGCCGGCGTACACGCCTACGCCTCGGGCCGGTCCCAGCGTGCGGCCCTGGTGGACCGCCTCTCGCACACCGGCCCGGTACCGGCGACCGGCCGCAGGCGCCGCTTCCGCGACCTGGACCGGCGGCTGCGCCGTACCCGCTTCGGCCGGTGGCTGGAACTGCGCCTGGCCGCGACCGGTCTCGACGTCACCCCGGGCGAGTTCTTCGTCTACATGCTCGCCACGGTCGCCGCCCTCTGGCTGATCGGCCAGGCCACCCTGGCCCCCTTCTTCGGCCCGCTCGCCGGCCTCCTCGGCATCTGGGCGGCGGTCCAGTTCCTCAACTGGCAGCGGCAGAAACGCATCGAGCGCTTCATCAACCAACTCCCCGAACTCGCCCGCATCCTGGCCAACGCCACCCAGGCGGGCCTCGCCCTGCGCACCGCGATCGGCATGGCGGCGGAGGAGCTGGAGGCCCCGGCGGGCGAGGAACTGGCCAAGGTCTCCGACCAGTTGGCCATCGGCCAGTCCCTCGACGACGCGCTCGGCGAGCTGGCGGACCGGCTGCCGTCCCGGGAGCTGGTCGTCCTCGTCACCACCCTGATCCTGTCCAACCGCGCGGGCGGCCAGGTGGTATCGGCTCTGCGGAACCTGACCGAGACCCTGGAGGAACGCAAGGAGACCCGGCGCGAGATCCGCACCCAGCTCTCCCAGGTGACCATGACGTCGTACGCCGTCCCCGTCCTCGGCGTCGGCGCGCTCTTCCTCATGAACGCCGTGAAGGACGGCGCGCTGGCCCGGATGACCGGCTCACCGGTCGGCCAGGGCTGCGTGATCGTCGCCTTCGCCATGTACGCGGTCGGTTTCGTCCTCATCCGGCGGCTGAGCCGGATCGATGTGTGAGGGGGACCGGCCTGATGGTGGGACTCCTGCTCGCACTGCTGACGGGCGTGGCCGTCTGGGGCGCCTTCGCCGGCATCCGCATGTACCGCGCGGACGCCAAGCTCCCCGGCGACCTCGCCCTCGCCCTGGAGGTCGGCGCCACCCGCACCGGCGCGGTCGGCTCGGTCATCGACCGGATGGGCATGCGCTACGCCCCCGCCGTGCTGCGCCTGATGGGCCCGCGCCTGGTGGCCAAGTACCGCCGCAAGATCGACCAGGCCGGCAACCCGGGCGGCCTGACCATCGACCGCTATGCGGCCCGCCGGGCGGTGTACGGGGCGCTGGGTGCGCTGGGCTGCGTGGTGTTCCTGCTCCGTGGCCAGTGGGTCGTAGCCGTACTGCTGCTGCTGTTCGGCGCGTTCTGGACGGAGGTCGGCATCTGGTCGGCGATCCGGGTGCGCAAGGACGTCATCGAGCGCACGCTGCCGGACTTCCTGGACGTGCTGGCGGTGGTGGTCAGCGCGGGGCTCGGCTTCCGCCAGGCCCTGGACCGCGTGGCCTCTCGCTACGAGGGCCCGTGGGCCGACGAACTGCGCATCACCCTGCGCCAGATGGACCTGGGCATGAGCCGCCGCCAGGCCTTCGCGGAGCTACGGCGCCGCAACGACTCGGAACAGGTCGCGATGTTCGTGACCGCACTGCAGCAAGGGGAGGAACTGGGCGCGCCGATCGTCGACACGCTCGTGTCCCTGGCGAAGGACATGCGCCGTACCGACGCCCAGAACGCCCGCCGCAAGGCCGCCCGCGCGGTGCCCAAGGCCACGCTGATGATCACCACGTTCATGGTCCCGGCCACGATGCTGCTGCTGGGCGCCGGCCTGCTGCTCGGCTCCGGCGTGGACTTCGGCTCGCTCACGGGGAAGTGAGGCGGCGGTGGCGGTGGCCGGGGTGACGGGGCGGAGCGGCAGGTCCGCCGGTGAGTGGTGGACGGGAATCACCGGCTGGTTCGTACGCCGTGCGAAGCCGAGTGGTGCGAAAGCGACGTCCGCTACAGCGGCCGCCTCGCCCGAACCCTCCATGAAGATCCAGGTCAGCGCGCTGCAAGCCATGTGCCGTCAGGTCTTCGGCTTCCGCCTGGCCATGATCGCCCTGGCCGCCCCCGCAGCCCTGCTCCACGCGGCCCCCGGCCTGGGCGCCCGCCTGGTCGGCGCGGCCGTCGTCGTCACCTTCATGGTGTCCTACGTCCTCTTCCGCGACTGGGAGCGCTTCGGCCCGCTCCTCCTGCGCCACCCCAGCCTCCTGGCCGCCGACACCCTCTTCGGCTCGTTCCTCCTGATCTCGGCCGGCCCGGACACCACCCTGGCCTACGTCAGCGTGTGCACCCCACTGCTGGCCGGGCTGGTCTACAGCTGGCGGGGCGCGGCGTGCTTCGCCTCCCTCCAGTCCCTGATCCTGCTGTTGGTCCACGCCACCCTGAAGGCCGACCGCCACGCGCCGGTCGCGGAAGCGCTCCTCCTCCCGGGCCTGTGCGTCATCGCCGGCGCGATGGGCTCCACCCTGCGCAACCTGATGCTCCGCTTCGGCGCCGCGACCCACGCCCTGACGGCGGTCCAGGCGCGCCTCGCGGCGGCGGAGGCGGTCAGCGCGGAACGCGCCCGACTGGCCCGCGAGATGCACGACTCCGTGGCCAAGACGCTCTACGGCGTGGCCCTGGCGGCGGACGGCCTGGCGGCGACGGCCTCGACCGACGTGCCCGACCGCGACCGCATCCGGCAGCAGGCGGAACTGGTGTCCCGCTCGGCGCGCAGGGCGGCGGCGGAGTCGAGGGAACTGCTCAGGGACTTGCGGCGCGAGCCGGCTGTCATGCCCGAGGAACAGCCCCTGTGGCAGGAACTCGCCTACAGCATCGGACAATTCGCGGCACGCACGGGCCTGCGGGTGACCTGCGACTGGCCCACCGGAGCCGATACGGCCCTCCCCCCGGTGTCGTCCGCCTCGGCCCGTCACCTGCTTTCCATCGTTTCGGAGGCGCTTGAGAACGCCCACCGGCACGCGTCCGCGACCCACGTGGACGTACACGCAGCCGTCCACGGCGACCTGCTCCGCCTCACCGTCCACGACGACGGCCGTGGTCTCCCACCCGGCATCACCCTCGAACGGCTGCGCAGCTGCGGCCACTTCGGCCTGCTCGGCATGGTGGAACGGGCCGCACAGGCGGGCGCCCGCATCCGTATCGGCAAGGGCGGCCACGCGCGGGGCACGGAGGTCCGCGTGGAACTTCCGCTGTCGGCGCTGGACAGCGACGGTCCATCCCCCCGGGAACCCTGAGAGGAGTCACCATGCGGCACGTACACCCCTGGCCGGAGGCCCCCACACCCGCTCCTCCCCCCTTGCGCCTGCTGGTGGCCGACGACAACCCCGTGGTCAGGGCGGGGCTCACGGCCCTGCTCTCGGACCGGGAGGACACCACGGTGGTGGCGGAGGCGGCGGACGGCCGCGAGGCGTACGAGGCGGCGCTGCGGCACCGGCCGGACGTCATCCTCCTCGACGTCCGCATGCCCGGAGTCGACGGAATCTCGGCATTGCCGCACCTGGTGCGGCTGGCGCCGGTCATGATGCTCACCTACAGCCACGAGACGGAGACCGTGCGGGAGGCGTTGCGGCTGGGGGCGGGTGGATATCTGGTGCACGGCGAATTCACGACGGAGCAGTTGGTGAGGGCGGTGCGGGATGTCCGGGAGGGCCGGCCGCATGTCACTCCAGGGGCGGCGAAGGCGTTGCTGATGGACCTACAGGCAAGTGCACCTGCACACGCTGAACCTCAACTCCCGCAATTTTTAGGGAAAAACTCGCCCCAAAGTCTTTCGCAACTGCAATCCTCCGTGGGACAGTCGTTCCGTTCACGTTTCCGGTTGAGTGCGAGGGAGGCGGAGATCATGGACCTCATCGCGTCCGGCATGACCAACCAGCAGATCGCCGCCGCGTGCTTCATCACCGAGAAGACGGTCAAGAACCACATCAACCGCATCTTCGCCAAACTCCACACCACCACCAGGTCCCAGGCGGCCGCGAAGTGGCTGGGGGTGGCTTGAGATGAGGGTGCGGGGGAGCGGACGGCGGGGGAAATGGGTCCGGGGTTGGGCCCTGGGACCCTTGGGCGACCGGAGCGCCGAACCGTACGTTGCCGAGATCGGAGGCGAACCCGGAGGGGACCACCATGAGCAACTGGTTCAACACCACCGCCGCGTACCTGCAGGCCCGCGCCGCTCGCGGCGACAGGGGGCAGACGGCGGTGGAGTACCTGGGGATTATCGCGGTGGTGGTGGCGATCGTTTTGGCGATTACGGGGACGAGCATCGGGCAGACGATCTTCGACGCGATCACGAGCAAGATCTCCGAGGTAACCGGCGGCTGATTCCTCCACCCCGCGACGCAGGGCAGGCCTTCCCCATCTACATCACGGTGGTGGCGGGCCTGCTCTTTCTTGCGTTGGCGTACCTTGCGGTCGGCCAGGCATCGGTGAACCGGAGCGGGGCCCAGACCGCTGCCGACTCGGCAGCACTCGCGGCGGCCCAGAATGAGCGGGACCAACTCACGGCCCAGTGGATCAATGTTCTGGCCGACCCGGAGAAGTGGCAGGACATCTTCGACGGCAAGGTGACGTTCGCCAACCCGTGCCAACGAGCCGGCGAACTCGCCAAGCAGAACGATGCCGTACTGAATAACTGCTTTCCACCGGGGTTGCTGAAGTACCGGGTCGACGTGCAGACCAACAAGTCCGTAGGCCGGTCCGTCGTGCCGGGGTCGGAGAACTTCCGGTCAAAGGCTTCCGCCACTGCCGAGATCAAGTCCCTTTGCACCTTCAAGCCCCCTGGCGAGGGGGCCGACGGCGATGCGCTGCCCCAACTCACCTGCAACCACAAGGTCTGGCATCTCAAGCCGGACGACACGACGGGGCTTCCGAAGCCCGAAGACCTCTTCGACGTCCACCTGGCCGACTGACGAGTGCACGACCAATGACGAAGGAAGCGGAGCGATGAGCATTCGGTTCACTGCGAAGGCCCGCAGGGGAATGGTCGCATTGACCGTTGCGGCTGGTCTGGCCGTCGGCGTGGCCGGTTGCGGTGGAAGCGGTGGAGGCGACGACAAGAAGCCGGAGAGTTCCGCGTCCGCTTCCCGGACAAGCGGCTCTGACCCCAGCGCCCAGGAAGGGCAGTCGGACCAGCCGCTCGCCGAGTTGAAGGGGTCGGACGGCCTGCTGCTCCAGATCACCTCCGCTCAACGTGATGCGGGCGGCTTCGTGACGGTCAACGGGACCTTGAAGAACGATGGCGCGCAAAGCCTGGTGATCCCCTCCGCGCTGAGCGGCAATGAGACAGAGATCATCAAGAACGGCAAGTCCCTGGGCGGGGCCACGTTGGTCGACTCGCAAGGCAAGAAGCGGTACTACGTGCTACGGGACACCGAGGGCCGGCCGCTGACGACCACCGGCTTCTCGACACTCAAGGCCGGTGCCACCCTGGCCGTCTTCATGCAGTTCCCGGCGCCCCCCGCGAACGTGGCCGAAGTGGAATTCCAGCTGCCGACGTTTTCCTCCGCCACCATCAAGATCTCCGGGTGAGGCCAAAGTGACCACCCCCCGCCTCGCCCTCACCCTCACCGCCGCCGTCCTCGTCCTCACCGCCACCCCGGCCCGGGCCGACGACACAGACCCGAGTCAGCCCCCCGTCACCGAACCCTCCGCCACCGCCCCGGTGAAGATCGACCCCACCGACCCCGACCTCAAGCTCCCCGAGGGTGCCACCCTCGCCACGCCCAAGGTGCTGGACATCAAGTCGGTCGTGGAAGACCAGAGCGGGGACGAGCGGCGGGAGGACACCAACGCCGACGTCACCTTCGCACTCCAAGCCGAAGTCCTCTTCGGCAAGGACAGCGCCAAGCTCAGTGACGACGCGAGGTCCCGGATCGCCACCATCGCCGACGAGATCAAGAAGCAGAACGCGACCCAGATCCGCGTCTTCGGCTTCACCGACAACCTGGGCTCGTCCGCCCACGGCGACATCCTGTCCAGGCAGCGCGCCAACGCCGTACAGGCCGTCCTGGACCAGGACCTGAACGACCCGAACGTCACCTTCGAGGTCCGCGGCTACGGCGAGCAGTACCCGATCGCCGACAACTCCACCGAGGAGGGCCGGCGGAAGAACCGACGGGTCGAGGTGTCGTTCCCGCGAAGCCAGTAGTCACCGCCGGGAGGCAAGGCGGCACACTTCCGTCAACGTCAGTGGGAACTACCACTACATAGGCATGCGTCCGATACGACCGACCGTGGCCTGCCGCGGGGCCGTACCCGCGCATCACTCCGCGAGATCCTGCTCCGCGTCGCGGCAGAGCGGCATAGTGCAGTGGCGCAGGCGGTGGACTGTTAGGAACCGCCGTCACCCACCTCGTACTCGAAAGAGATCCGATGGGTGCCGTCCGCGTCGATCCGCAGACCGCCGGCCCCTCGGATCCCGGTCAGGGCCCCCGTCCCGCTCCCCGGCACGATCACGAAGAACTCGGCTTCTCTTCCCTCCCCGAGGGCCGTCGCCGAGTGGGCGAAATTGAAGGTGCCGCTCAGCTCACCCAGCGTCCCCTCGAAGGACTCCATGGCGACATAGGTGCCGGTCCCGCTGGACTGGTCGTACGCCGCGGTGAACAGCGTCTGCGACACCCCGGCGACCTCACCCTCGTACCGCTTCCGCATCGTGGCCACCCCGACCGGCACCGCCGTCTCGACCACCGGCTCCGGCAGCCGCACCTCCGCCGGAGTGAACTCCTCGACCTTGAATGTCCCTGAAGCCTTCATGCCGCGATGCTAGGGCGTGCCACTGACAACGCGACGCCCTCAGTCCGAGCCACCGGCACCGCCCGTATCGCCCTCGACGTCGACACCCACGCGCACCCCCGCCCGCAGACCCCACCCCGCCATCGCCCCCGCCTCCGCCTCCAGCACATGCCGAGCCCGTAGGCGGGGCAGGCCCAGGCGGCCCGGGCGCATCGTGCGGACGGCCAGGACGGTCAGGCGGCGGTCCAGGTAGGCGACGTCGATCGGGATGCGCATGCCGAACGTGTGGACCCCGCTCGCCGGTGACAGGAACAGCGCCCCGTCCACCGCGTCCCGGCCCAGGAGTCCCTTCGTCCGGGCCCGGTAGGAGGCCGCGATCTCCAGGGGGAGGCTCACCGGGTACCCGCCGCCCTCACCTCCCGGCACGATCAGCCTTCCGGCTCCGTCCCGCCACCGTCGTGCCATGTCGCCTCGTCCCCTCCCGCATCCGCCGGGCGTGGTCCGCCAACTCGCCAGTGACAGAAACCCGGTTGCCACACCACCTACTCCCCACTAGGAAGGCATCCATGACTGCACTCGGTGTCGTGTTCCGTCCCCAGCTTCCGCCCGAGCGACTGCGGGCGGTGGCCCGTCTCGCGGATGATGCGGGCCTCGAGGAACTGTGGTTGTGGGAGGACTGTTTCAGTGAGGGCGGGATCTCGACCGCCGCCGCGGCGCTCGCGTGGACCGAGCGGGTGCGCGTCGGGGTCGGACTGCTGCCCGTGCCGCTCAGGAACGTGGCCCTGACCGCGATGGAGGCCGCCTCCCTGCACCGGATGTTCCCCGGCCGGGCGACCCTCGTCGTCGGCCACGGTGTGCAGGACTGGATGGGCCAGGTCGGCGCCCGCGCCGCCTCACCGCTCACCCTCCTCGGCGAGCATCTCGACGCCCTGCGCGCCCTGTTGGGCGGCGAGCGGCTCAACGTGCGGGGGCGGTACGTGACCCTGGACGACGTCGCCCTCGACTGGCCACCCGAGCAGGCGGTGCCCGTACTCACCGGCGCCACCGGGCCGCGTACGCTCCGCCTCTCCGGCGCCAAGGCCGACGGCACCGTACTCACCGCCTCCACGTCCCCGGACGGCGTACGGCAGGCCCGGCGGCTCATCGAGGAAGGGCAGAAGGAGGCGGGGCGCGGTGCACATCACCCGGTCGTCGTCTATCTGCTCGCCGCCACGGGGGCCGACGCCGAGACCCGGCTGCGGGTCGAACTCGCGGACGAGGGACTGGAGTCGGCCTCGGGCGTCGGGGTCGCGGGCGATGCGGCGGCCGTGGCCGCGGCCGTACGGCGGCTCGTCGACGCCGGTGCCGACACCGTCGTGCTGCAGCCGACCGGGGACGAGCCGGACCCGGAGGGGTTCGTGCGGTTCGCCGCCGAGGAAGTCCGGCCGCTGGTGCCGTAACCGCAGGTGGGGACGCGTTGTCAGTGGCGGCTGCCACACTGCCCTGCATGACGGATGCGACCGATGCGACGGATGCGACGGATGCCACCGATGACGACGTGCGGCTGCGGGGCGTCTCGGACGACGATCTGTTTCTCTTCCTCGCCTATGAGCACGACCCGGAGGCCGTCCGGCGGTCGAGGTTCACGCCCCGGCCGCAGGACGCCTTCCTGCGGCACTGGCGGGAGCGCGTGCTGGGCGATCCCGACGTCCTCGTGCGCACGGTCACCGTGGGCGGTGAGGTCGCGGGGAGCGTCGTGTCGTGGACGGAGGGCGAGCGGCGGTTCGTCGGGTACTGGCTCGGGCGGCCGTACTGGGGACGTGGCGTCGGCACCCGCGCCCTCGGTCTGTTCCTGGAGCTCGATCGCGTACGGCCCTTGTACGCCGACCCCTTCCACGGCAACACCGCCTCCGTCCGCATGCTGGAGAGACACGGCTTCGAGCGGTCCGGCACCGTACGGCACGGGGACGACGAGCACATCCTCCTCGTCCTCGGCGGGCCCGAGAGCGGGCGCCCCGGATGACGGCCCTCCCCACGGCCTGGCAACTGCCCTTCGAGCCGGCCTGGGAAGCGCTGCGGGCCGGTAGCCGGCCCATCGGCGCGGTGCTGTACGACCCCGAGGGCAACGCCATCGCGGCCGGGCGCGATCGCAGCCGGGAGACCGACGCCCCGCCGGGTCGGCCGGCACGGACCTCGCGCACGCCGAGATCAACGCCCTCGCCCAGGGGCGGCTGCTGGACGCCGGCATGCTCGATGCGCCGACCGCCGGGGAGGCGTACGCCCTGGCGGCCCCGTCTCTGATCAGCCCCTGCCGGTGACCAGCGGGTGCCGCACGGCGCCGACCGCCGCACCGCCCCCGCAGGATGTCCATGATCCGCTCCGTCGTCTCCGCGGGCAGGTCGCGCCAGGCAGCATCCTGCGATCATGGAGGGCGTGGCCGAAGGTGCCGCCGTACCGACCGAGGGGTGGGACTTCTCCTGGTTCGAGGGGCGGGCCAGTAACACCGGCTGATTCACCCGCAGTTTGCCCAGGGTTTCCACATTGTTATCCGCTGCGGTTCACATCAGCCTCACCTGTCACATAAGTTCAGACCAAGGAAATTCGCGCAGGCAAACCCGCGCGGGCGGTACCGCGCAGTGGAGGGGGCTGCGCGGTGCTGTGACACCTCGGTGATCTCCCGGCGATCTTCCGGCGCACCCGTAGCGGAACCGTCAAGTCACCGTTCGCTGACCGGGTAGCCCATCGGGGGGATCCCCGGGGCAACTCGCCGACATGCCCGCAAGCTGGCGCAAATCGTCCGGATCCCTCTGAATCTCGTCGTATCTGATCGGGTTTCCCTGGGATTCCGCTGTGAATCGGCCATGCGACACCCTTGAATTCGGCATTCCGCGCCCACCGGGGCGTCGCCGGGTGATTCCGGAGAGTAGTTGTGTGCCGCCGATGCACCCACCATCCCTTACGAAGGGTTATGGTGGAAACCCCCCCTCGGGCCGGTCCGTCTCCCCCCCACGGACCGGCCCGTTTTTCGTGCCGCCGACGGCAGGCCTTCCGAGGGGAACTCCGGGAACCACTCGGTACCGGCCCAGCGTCTCTACTCGGGGGCGCGGGGCCGTGCTCGACATGCGGCTCCGCCGCGTGGGCGCGACAAGCCCCCACACACCCGCACCAGACGGCGAAACCGCACGCCCCCGAACCCCAATGCCCAAACCCCGAGCCAGAACCAAGCCCCCGGCAGGGGTAGGCTCAACGGCTCGGGCACCCTTGCCGCACCGAACCCCCATGCCAAACCCCCGGAGGGCCACGTGAACCTGCGCGACACTCTGCGCAGCCTGCTCGTCAGGCTCTACGCACGCCGGGTGGAGGGCCACCTGGACCACGCTCAGGTGCCGAAGCACATCGGCGTCATCATGGACGGCAACCGCCGCTGGGCGAAGGCATCCGGCTCCACCACCGTCCACGGCCACCGGGCCGGTGCGGAGAAGATCGAGGAGTTCCTCGGCTGGTGCACCGAGACCGACGTCGAGGTCGTCACCCTGTGGCTGCTGTCCACGGACAACTTCGACCGGCCGCAGGACGAACTCGTCCCGTTGCTCGGCATCATCGAGGACGTCGTCCGTACGCTGGCCGGGGACGGCCGCTGGCGTGTGCACCACGTCGGCACGATGGACCTGCTGCCGGCCGGCATGCAGCGCACCCTGAAGGAGGCCGAGGAGGCCACCGCCCACATCGACGGGATAGTCGTCAATGTCGCGATCGGGTACGGCGGGCGGCAGGAGATCGCCGACGCCGTGCGCTCCATGCTGCTCGACGCCCACGACAAGGGCGTGGCGATGGAGGACCTCGCCGAGTCCGTCGACATCGACATGATCGGCCGTCATCTCTACACCGGCGACCAGCCCGACCCGGACCTCGTCATCCGCACCAGCGGCGAGCAGCGGCTGTCCGGATTCATGCTGTGGCAGACCGCGCACTCCGAGTACTACTTCTGCGAGGTCTTCTGGCCGGCCTTCCGCAAGGTCGACTTCCTGCGCGCCCTGCGCGACTACGCCGCACGTCACCGCCGTTACGGCGGCTGAGACACCGCGAACGCCCCGCCGGCCGCGACGCCGGCGGGGCTTCGGCATCCCCGGATTCGGGCGGACTTAACGAGGAGTTCACCGGGGCGCAGGTGGCCGCTTTTGCATGGCAGTGCATGTTCGAGGGCATAAGCCAAACAGGTCGACACCCGAACCACGGGTGTCGGATCTCAGCGGGCGGCACGGGGCCGTCCGCCCGGGAGGCCCGTTGCACCAGCCCGACCGTGCCGTCACTGCACGGAAGCAGACGCGGAGGGCCGGTTCTCGGCTCGCGCACGTGCATCGCGGCCGTCGACCGGTCCAGCTCTCTCTCGTCGCTCCCCGACCTCATCCGAGGGGGTACGTCCTTCCGTGGTGACCAGCACAAAGCGCCACAAGCCAGACCGGCGCACCTATGTTCTCGACACCAGCGTCCTGCTGGCCGACCCGAACGCCCTGACCCGCTTCGACGAGCACGAGGTCGTGCTCCCCATCGTGGTGGTCACGGAACTGGAGGCCAAGCGGCACCATCCGGAGCTCGGCTACTTCGCCCGCCAGGCCCTGCGCCTGCTGGACGACTACCGGGTGAAGAACGGTCGCCTCGACGCCCCCATCCCGATCGGGGAACTCGGCGGGACCGTCCGTGTCGAGCTGAACCACTCGGACCCCAGCGTGCTGCCCACCGGCTACCGCCTGGGGGACAACGACTCCCGCATCCTCGCGGTGGCCCGCAACCTGCAGGCCGAGGGGTACGACGTCACCGTCGTGTCGAAGGATCTGCCCCTGCGGATCAAGGCGTCGTCGGTCGGGCTGCTCGCCGAGGAGTACCGAGCCGAACTCGCCATCACGGAGAACTCCGGCTGGACCGGAATGTCCGAACTGACGCTCTCCGGCGAGCAGGTGGACATCCTCTTCGAGGAAGGGCATCTGTACGTCCCCGACGCCGCCGAGCTGCCCGTGCACACCGGGCTGACCATCCACTCCGAGCGCGGCAAGGCGCTCGGCCGGATCACCGCCGAGGGCAATGTCCGCCTGGTGCGCGGCGACCGGGAGGCGTTCGGCATCAAGGGGCGCAGCGCCGAGCAGCGCATCGCGCTCGACCTGCTGCTCGACCCGGAGATCGGGATCGTCTCGATGGGCGGCCGGGCCGGCACCGGCAAGTCGGCGCTGGCGCTGTGCGCGGGCCTGGAGGCGGTCCTGGAGCGCCGCCAGCACCAGAAGGTGATGGTCTTCCGGCCGTTGTACGCGGTGGGCGGGCAGGAACTGGGCTATCTGCCGGGCACCGAGGCGGAGAAGATGAGCCCGTGGGCGCAGGCCGTCTTCGACACGCTGTCGGCGGTCACCAGCCGCGAGGTCATCGAGGAGGTCACCGCGCGCGGGATGCTGGAGGTGCTGCCGCTCACCCACATCCGTGGCCGTTCGCTGCACGACGCGTTCGTGATCGTGGACGAGGCGCAGTCGCTGGAACGGAATGTACTTCTCACCGTTCTGTCCCGAATCGGCGCAAATTCACGGGTGGTTCTCACCCATGACGTGGCACAGCGGGACAATCTCCGCGTCGGTCGCTACGACGGTGTGGTCGCCGTCGTGGAGAAGCTGAAGGGGCACCCGCTCTTCGCGCATGTCACGCTGACCCGGTCCGAGAGGTCCCAGATTGCGGCGCTTGTGACCGAAATGCTGGAGGACGGTCACATCTGACCCAGTCCGCACAGCAGTTGGCGCCGTCCGGCAAAGGCAAGAGCCTAGCCGGGCGGCGCCTTGGCATGTGGAGCTTTCCTGAAATCCCCGGGGTCAAACGGCATGTGACGTTTCCCACGCAACACAGAATTGCCACCCGGCGTCCGGTTACGGCAGAGTCTCGTTCCTGTCAGGCCCCGCATACGACACAGCTGTACCCCCAGCGGTACGGCGCCACAGAAGCACCACCAACTCCATAGAGTTCGTCGTATGCCGCCCGAGCACCACGCGGCGCTCCCCGATGCGGGAGTTGCCCACCGGGCCCGCGCCTCCCGTGACCCCGCAGTTGGGAGGCCAGTGCCAGGGGCACGATTGCGTCCGCCAGGGTCACCGAAGCGGGCGATGCTGGAAGGAAACCGTGTGAGCCGGATTTCGGTCCGGGGATTCGCAGTGGCCTCGGCCACCGCGGTCACCGCCGTCGGAAGCGTCGTCGGAGTTGCCTCGGGCAGCGTCGCGCAGAACAACAACGACGCCGAGGCGACGGCTGCCGACACCACGCTCCTCGCGGACATACCCGCGGGCCAGCAGGCCCAGGTGCAGTCCGCGTCCCTGACGCAGCAGGCCGACTCCCAGGCCATCGCCGCGGACGCGAGTGCCAAGAAGGACGCCGAGGAGGCCGCCCGCAAGGCAGCCGCCGACACCGCCATCGCGAAGAAGGCGGCGGCCGAGAAGGCGGCGAAGGAGGCCAAGGAGCGCGCAGAGGCGAAGACCCAGGCCGCCAGCCGTGACAGCTCCCGCGACTCCAGCGACTTCCCGGTCCAGAGCAGCTACAGCGTCGCGCAGATCCAGGCGATGGCGCGTCAGATGGTGGCCGGCGACCAGTTCCAGTGCTTCAGCAACATCGTGAACAACGAGTCGAGCTGGAACTACCAGGCGGTCAACGCCTCCTCCGGTGCCTACGGTCTCTTCCAGGCCCTGCCCGCCGGTAAGTACTCCTCCGCGGGCGCCGACTGGCGGACCAACCCGGCGACCCAGATCAAGTGGGGCCTCAACTACATGAACGAGCGGTACCACAGCCCCTGCGGCGCCTGGTCGTTCTGGCAGGCCAACCACTGGTACTAGGCCGCCCGCCGGTCCCGTAGGGGATCCGCCCGGCCCGCTCAACCTCGCGCAGCCCCTCCCCGTCCTTAGGGGAGGGGCTTTCGCCCTGTACGGTCGTACCCGGATGCCTCCAGGGGGAGGAGAGGTGGCGAGCACGCGGGGACGCGGGGGAAGAGGACGGATCATGTCGCGAGTGCCAGGGTGGCTCGGCAAGGTCGGTGCAGGTCTCACCGAGATGAGCGAGCGCCTGGACGAGCGCCGTGCGGAGGTGGAGCGCGAGCAGGACCCCGGCCCCTCGGACACCCCGCCGTCACCCGCCGCCCCGGCCCGCGCCGCCGACGCCCCCGACGCCGCCGCACCTCCCGCCAGTGCGCGCCCCGACCCCGTCGAGGCCGTCCCCTGGGGCGTACGCGTCGCTGCCGAGGCCGGCTGGCGGCTGCTGGTCCTCGCCGGCACCGTCTGGGTGCTGATGCGGGTCATCAGCGCGGTCCAGCTGGTGGTCTTCGCCTTCGTCATCGCCCTGCTCGTCACCGCGCTGCTGCAGCCGACGGTCGCCCGGCTCACCCGCCGCGGGGTGCCGCGCGGCCTGGCCACCGCGCTCACCGCGATCAGCGGGTTCGTCGTCATAGGGCTGATGGGCTGGTTCGTGACCTGGCAGGTCATGGAGAACATCGACACGCTCTCCACCCAGATCCAGTCCGGCATCGACGACCTGCGCGACTGGCTGCTGAAGAGCCCCTTCCACGTCACCGACAAGCAGATCAACCAGATCGCCAAGAACCTCCGCGAGGCGATCGGCGCCAACGCCGACCAGATAACGTCCGCGGGCCTGGAGGGCGTTCAGGTCATCATCGAGACCCTCACCAGCATCCTGCTGGTGTTCTTCTCGACGCTGTTCCTGCTCTACGACGGCAAGCGCATCTGGGAGTGGTTCCTGAAGCTGGTGCCCGCCGCGGCCCGCCCCGCCATCGCCGGTGCCGGCCCGCGCGCCTGGCGCACGCTGACGGCGTACGTGCGCGGCACGGTCCTGGTCGCCCTGATCGACGCGACCTTCATCGGCATCGGCATCTACTTCCTGGACGTGCCGATGGCGGTGCCGCTGGCCGTCTTCATCTTCCTGTTCTCGTTCATCCCGCTCGTCGGCGCGGTCGCCTCCGGCGCGCTCGCGGTGATCGTGGCACTGGTCACCCAGGGCGTCTTCACGGCCGTCATGACCCTGCTGGTCGTCCTCGCCGTCCAGCAGATCGAGGGTCATGTGCTCCAGCCGTTCATCCTCGGCCGCGCGGTCCGCGTCCACCCGCTCGCCGTCGTCCTCACCGTGGCGGCCGGCGGCATGGTGGCGGGCATCGGCGGCGCGGTGGTGGCCGTACCGCTGGTGGCGGTGACGAACACGGTGGTGGGGTACCTGCGCGTGTACTCCCAGGAAGTGGCCGCGAACCGGAGCGGGCCGTCAGCCGTAGAGGACGACCAGGGAAGCGAGCAGCAGCGCGGCTGAGGCCGCGAGCGCCGGGATCCGGTAGCGGCTCCACGCGGCGAGCGCGAACGAGCATGACCAGGCCCCGCCCGCCAGGGCGACAGCCCACCAGCCGGCCGCCGTGTCCGCGGCCGCGAGGGGGATCGGCGCCAGCACGAGCGTCGGCGGGATGACGGCGAGCCGCGGCCTGATGCCCAGCCGCTTGTAGACGACGAGCAGCACGATCAGCGAGACGGTGAAGATGAGGGGCAGCGCCGTCAGGTTCCATCCGGTGAAGCAGAGGGTCTCGGTCGTCCGGCAGATCCGGTCGCTGCGATGCCCGGCCCAGGAGAGGTAGGCCCGGGCGCCGGTGGCCGCCACCGCTCCGGTGACGGCCGCGCCCAGCACGCGCGGCAGCACGGGCCGTGGCTCTGTGCGGGGCTCGGGTTCGGTGCGGGGGGTGGTCATGCCGCCAGCCTTTCTCCGCCCCGGGCGGGAACGGCCCTGAGAGGCAACACCGCGGGACCCCACGCGCGAGATGCGTGGGGTCCCGGTTCACGGTTCGTGCAGCACCCGCTAGTTGCAGTTCGTGCTGTCCGTAACGTTGTTGACGAGGAGCGGGGCCGAGCTGGACGTGGTGGAGCTCATCAACGACGTGACCGTGCCGCAGCCGCCGTGGTTGCGGTAGACGGGTCCCGCGTACTGGGAGTAGACGCCCGCGTCACTCGCGCAGCCCTCCGCGGTGTAGTTCGAGCAGAGCTTGATCTTCATCCACTTCGCGCCGGACGCGTTGTTGTCGAGGATGGCGCACGTGGGGGCGTCGTTGCTCGCGGGGTTGTTCCCCTTCACATAGACGAAGAGAGTCGCGAAGCGCCGGGCGTCGGGCAGCTGATCCGCCTTGTAGAGGGCGTAGCCCGTGCCGCAGACGGTCGCGCCTGCCGCGGCAGCGGTGGGATGGGCCGCCGCGATCGCCTTCGTGTGCTGGTCGGCCTTGACCGAGATGCTGGGAACCGGCTGGTCGGCGGCGGCGACCTGAGGAGCGGTCACGCCGAGGACGCCCAGGCCGGCTGCGGCTGCGGCAAGCACGGCTCGTGCCGAGACATGGCTTCGTATGGACATGGGGATCCCCCCTGAAAAGCATTCAAGCAGCCGCCGGCCTCACGCGGTTCGGCGGCTGAAATGTGGTCCCCCGGAGCCAATCAGATCGCCTCGGCGACTGTCGATCAGCTATTCGACAATGAAGCGGAGAGTTGGATTCCGTTGTGACTCTATGCGTGTGGATCTTCCTCGCGCGAGGGGGAGAACCGGGCAATTGTTCGACCTCTTGGTCACTCGCGGTCTCCGGCCTCGAGAGGTCGAGTGGTACATACCACATCGATGGGAGGACGCCGGAACAGGCGACGGCCCCCGCCCACCAGGTGGGCAGGGGCCGTGACGCGCCGGGTCGGATTACTCGGCCGGCTCGGCCAGCACCGCTTCCGCATCCAGCGTGACGCCGACCGCCTGGATCACCGAGGCGATCTTGAACGCCTCCTGGATCACCTCGCGCTCCACACCGGCCTTGCGCAGCACCTGCTCGTGCGAGTCCAGGCACATCCCGCAGCCGTTGATCGCGGAGACCGCGAACGACCACAGCTCGAAGTCGACCTTCTCCACGCCCGGGTTGCCGATGACGTTCATCCGCAGGCCCGCGCGCAGGGTGCCGTACTCGTGGTCCGACAGCAGGTGGCGCGTCCGGTAGAAGACGTTGTTCATCGCCATCACCGCGGCGGCGGCCTTCGCGGCCGTGTACGCCTCCGGCGACAGGTTCGCCTTCGCCTCCGGCTCCAGCTCACGCAGCACGATCGGGGAACGGGAGGCGATGGCGGTCGCCAGCACCGTGCCCCACAGCTGCTGCGCGGGCAGGTCGGAGTTGCCGATGACCGAGCCCAGGTTGAGCTTGAGGTCCTTGGCGTAGTCCGGGACGCGGGACTTCAGCGAGTCGAGCGACATGGGTCACTCACCAGCCAGCAGCGCGACCGGGTCCAGGGTGTTCTCGCCCTTGTTCCAGTTGCACGGGCACAGCTCGTCGGTCTGCAGGGCGTCCAGGACCCGCAGGACCTCCTTGGGGTTACGGCCCACGGAACCGGCGGTGACCATCGTGAACTGGATCTCGCGGTTGGGGTCGACGATGAAGACGGCGCGCTGCGCGAAGCCGTCCTCGCCCTCGATGCCCAGGTCGCGCATCAGCTCGTGCTTGGAGTCCGCCATCATCGGGAACGGCAGGTCGGTCAGGTCCGGGTGGTCCTTGCGCCAGGCGTGGTGGACGAACTCGGAGTCACCGGAGAAGCCGAGGATCTGGGCGTCGCGGTCGGCGAACTCGTCGTTCAGCTTGCCGAACGCGGCGATCTCGGTCGGGCACACGAAGGTGAAGTCCTTGGGCCACGCGAAAACGACCAGCCACTTGCCCTCGTAGGACTTGTGGTGGATCTGCTCGAACTCCTTGCCCTTCTCCAGCGAGACGCAGGCGGTCAGTTCGAACTCGGGGAACTTGTCACCGACAGTGAGCACACGCTCTCCTTGCAGCGAGGAGAGACCCCTTTTGAGGGTCTTTCCCTTGGGTTGGACGTCGCCGATGTTGGCACAGGGTGGATTGATTAGTGAAATAGCTACACTCGGTCATGTTGATCGGAGGTAGTTATCAGTGACCATGAGTAACGGCAAGCGGAGGCAGCCGAGCCTCGCCCAGCTGCGCGCCTTCGCCGCCGTGGCCGAGCACCTGCACTTCCGGGACGCGGCGGCCGCCATCGGGATGAGCCAGCCCGCCCTGTCGGGTGCCGTCTCGGCGCTGGAGGAGACCCTCGGGGTGACCCTCCTCGAGCGTACGACGCGCAAGGTGCTGCTCTCGCCCGCCGGTGAGCGGCTCGCGGTGCGGGCGAAGGCGGTGCTGGACGCGGTCGGGGCGCTGCTGGAGGAGGCCGAGGCGGTCCGGGCGCCGTTCACGGGCGTCCTGCGCCTCGGGGTGATCCCGACGGTCGCGCCGTATCTGCTGCCGACCGTGCTGCGGCTCGTCCACGAGCGCTACCCGCACCTCGACCTCCAGGTGCACGAGGAGCAGACCGCCAGCCTGATCGACGGCCTCAACTCCGGCCGCCTCGACCTGCTGTTGCTGGCGGTCCCGCTCGGCGTGCCCGGCATCGTCGAACTCCCGCTGTTCGACGAGGACTTCGTGCTCGTCACCCCGCTCGACCACTGGCTCGGCGGCCGCGAGGGCATCCCGCGCGAGGCCCTGAAGGAGCTGAACCTGCTGCTCCTGGACGAGGGCCACTGCCTGCGCGACCAGGCGCTCGACATCTGCCGGGAGGCGGGACGCGAGGATGCGCCGGTCACGACGACAGCGGCCGGGCTCTCGACGCTGGTTCAGTTGGTAGCCGGCGGCCTCGG
Source organism: Streptomyces sp. NPDC001709 (assembly GCF_053596375.1). Lineage (NCBI taxonomy): Bacteria > Bacillati > Actinomycetota > Actinomycetes > Kitasatosporales > Streptomycetaceae > Streptomyces > Streptomyces sp. NPDC001709. The sequence goes on from NZ_JBSFGB010000024.1 coordinate 147,941, forward strand.
CTGCACGCTGCTGCCCCGTACGGCCCTGAAGCTGGAGACCACCCGCAGCAGCCACCTCCTCACCGGCTACTTCGCCGACCCGGCCCCGAGCCGCCGCGTCGCCTTCGCCATGCGGGCGGGAGCGGCGCGCTCCGCGGAGTACGAGGAGCTGGCCTCGGCTCTGCGCGGTGCGCTGGGCGCGCTGCCCGTGCGGGTCCTCGACTAACCGGCCACGCGGCGGTAGCCGCATATCAGACACAGCCCCCGCGCCCCCAGTGGCGGCTGCGCCGCCTACTCCGTGCGCAGGCCCTCCGGCCGCATCATCCGCAGCAGCGGCGGCAGGCTCAGCAGCGTGACCGTGAGGACGACCGCCGCGCCGGCACCGGTCATCGACAGCATGCTCGGCCAGTCCACGCCCACCGTCGCGCCCACCATCTTCAGCAGCACCGCGCCCAGCGTCAGTCCGACGGCCGAGGCGAGCAGCAGGCCGAGGGTGATGGGGATCGCCGTCTGCCACAGCACCGACAGGCCCAGCGTGCGCCGCCGGGTGCCGAAGGCGACCAGCGACGACAGCAGCTTGCGCCGCTCGCGCAACTGTTCCAACTGGGACACCAGCAGGCTCGCGCCGATCAGCGCCAGCACACAGACGGCGCCGGCGAACGTACCGGTGCGGATGGAGGTGAACTGCTTCGAGCGCTCGGAGGACGACCACACCATCGCGTCCGCCAGCGGGTCGATCCGCGCCGCGGTGTTGCGGACGTATTCGTGCGCGTCCGGCAGCGACTCGTCCAGCGCGAGGTACACCGATCCGGTCAGCGTGGCGCTCATCCGGTGGGACACGGCGGCCGGGGTCATCAGCACACCGCTCTCCTTGAAGCCGGCCGGACCGATGAGCGCGCGGCCCCGCTTCAGGTCGCCGGGCACGGTCCACACGACGTCCGGGCCGTTGCCCGCGCCGTCGCTCGCATTGAGATGGAGGGTGCGGCCGGGCCGGGCGAGCTTCGCCACGTCGGCGTCCCGGTCTGCGCCGGTCACCGCGAAGACGTCGCCGTCGCGGCAGCTCGGCAGGTCGGCCATCTCCCGCAGCGTGGCACAGGTACCCACGGTGAGACCGACGGTGTTTGCCGGCCCCTTGTCGGAGCTCCAGCGCCCGTCGCCCAGCTCGGTGCTGCCCAGCGAGGTGGCCTTCCGTACGCCCTTGGTCGCGGCGAACTGCCGGGCGGCCGGGAGGAAGGGCAGCCCCCGTGACAGGTTGACCTGCATCTGCACCCGGTCGGTGTTCTGCGCGGTGTACTTGGTGTAGTCGTCCTGGACCCCCGCGAACAGCATCTGCAGCGCGATCGCCCCGGCCACCGCGACCGCGATGCCGTTGACCAGGCGGGCCGCCGAACCGCTGCTCAACTGCAGCCGTCGTACGGCCAGTTGCCAGGACAGCCCGCCGCTTCCGAGCCGGGCCACGACCGCCTCGACGACCCATGGCAGCAGCGCGGTGACACCGACGAGCAGCAGCAGGACGCCGCCGATCACCAGGTACTCGTTGAAGGTGCCGTTGTTACGGCCCTGTCCCATCATCGGCGCGAGGCAGGCAAGGCCGCCCAGCGGCAGCAGCAGCCGCCACCACAGCCGGCGGCGGGTGGGCTTGGCCGTACGGACCACGCCCAGCGGCTCGATGACCACCCCGCGCAGCGCGAACAGGGTGACCAGGACCGCCGCCGCCGGGACGGCGAGAGCGACCAGGGCGGCCAGCGTGGGGGAGGGATCGAGATAGCTGGGGAAGACGCTGATGCCCATGATCTCGACCGAGCCCGCGAGCTGCCGGCCGAGCAGGAAGAAGACGGTGCCGAAGACCAGCCCGAGCAGCGAGCCCGCGAGTGCCTCGCCGGCCGCGATCCGCCGGGTCATCCGGCTGTCGGAGCCCACCAGCCGCAGCGCGGCCAGCCTGCGGTCGCGCCGCTCGCCGCCGAACCGTACGGCGGTGGCGATGAACACGGCGACCGGCATCAGCAGCACCACGAAGACGACCAGCACCAGCAGGATCAGTACCGGGTCGGCCTTGTCCACCGGTGAGGCCTTCGGCGGACCGAAGTGGTCGATCCGGGCCGTGCGCCAGCCGTTGATGCGCGGGGCGAGGTTCTTCGCCCCGGCGTAGTAGGCGAGTTCGTGCGAGCCGATGAGTCCGGGCTCGGCGATCGTCCCGGCGATCCGGTACGGCAGCCGCTCGCGCAGCAGCTTGCCGTCCGCCGAGCCGAGGAGGTCCTTCAGTGCGGGGGAGACGACCATCTCGCCGGGCGCCGGGTACTTCGTGAGGCCCGGTGCGATCGGTGCGCGCGGGCCCTCGGGCTCCACCAGCCGGCCGCGTACGTCGCTGCCGCGGAAGGTGCTGTCGGTGTCGGAGATCACCAGGGTGTTCGCGGCCTTCGGCCGGTTCGGGCCGAAGGTGTAGTCCAGGCGGTCCTGGTTGCGCTGGTCCCGTACCGCCAGCGCGGTCGGGATCGCGGTCGTCAGCAGCAGCAGCGCGACGCCGAGACCGACGCCGACCGCCGTCAGCAGCATCCGGATCCAGCCCTCGCGCCCGCCGGTGAAGGCGAACCGGACGCCCATGCCCAGGTCCCGGCCCCATTGGCGGGTGTTCATATGGCGCGCTCCATGTCCCGGGACTTTCCGTCGCGTACGACGATCTCGCGGTCGGAGTAGGCGGCCACCCGGGCCTCGTGCGTGACCAGGACGACGGCGGCGTTGGTGGTGCGGGCCGCGTCGGTCAGCAGCTCCATCACCCGCTCGCCGTTGAGGGAGTCGAGCGCGCCGGTCGGCTCGTCGGCGAACACCACCCGGGGCCCGGTGACCAGCGCCCGCGCCACCGCGACGCGCTGCCCCTGGCCGCCGGAGATCTCGCCGGGCCGCTTGCCCTTGAGGTCGTCCACTTCCAGGCGTTCCATCCAGCCGAGCGCGGCCTTCTCGGCCTGCTTGCGGGGGGTGCCGTTCAGCCGCAGCGGGAGGGCCACGTTCTCGACGCAGGTCAACTCGGGTACCAGCTGGCCGAACTGGAAGACGAAGCCGAACTCGGACCGGCGCAGCGCGCTGCGTTCGGCGTCGCTCATACCGGCCAGTTCGCGGCCGTCGTAGGTGATGGACCCGGAGTCGGGCGGCACGATGCCGGCGAGGCAGTGCAGCAGCGTCGACTTGCCGGAGCCGGAGGGGCCCATCACGGCGACGACCTCGCCGGGGTGGATGGAGAACTCGGCGCCGTCGAGGGCGACCGTGGGGCCGTAGGCCTTGCGCAGGTTCTCGGCGGTGAGCAGGGAGCCGGGGGGAGGAGCGACGCCGGTCATGCGGCCACCGCCGCGCGGAGCTTGTCGAGGCGCGCGGCGGTCAGTTCCAGCCAGCGCAGGTCGGCCTCCAGGTGGAACAGCGCGTGGTCGCAGACCAGCTGGTCCGCGAGGTCGCCCTTGCGTTTGCGGTCGGTCAGGATCCGCATGCTGCGCAGGTGCTCGGAGCGCTGGCTGTCGAGGATGTCGGCCGCGTTCCGGTGGGTCAGCAGCGCGAGGACGACCTTGGTGTACAGGGTCGACTGGAGGTACTCCTCCGGCTTCTCCGGGGTCGCGAGCCAGCGCTCGACGTCGGTGATGCCGGCGTCGGTGATGGCGTACCGCTTGCGCTCGGGGCCGCCGCCGGCCTCGATCCCGTCGACCTCCACGAGCCCGTGCTTCAGCAGCCGGGACATCGTGGAGTAGACCTGGCCGTAGTGCAGTGGCCGGTCGTGACCGAACTTCTCGTCGAAGGCCCGCTTCAGGTCGTAGCCGTGCCGCGGGCCGGACTCCAGGAGTCCCAGAAGGGTGTGACCGATGGACATGGGAGGCACTCTACACACGGTGTATACGCCGCATGTATACACGGAGTGTGGGGATCATGGCCCGCTGTACGGTGGTGCAGGTGGGGGCCGATTGTCACGGTTCCGAAACAGGCGGACGGCCCCGCCGCGGCAGCGGTCCCGTGTCCTTCGGCAGCCGCCCCGCATCCGCCAGCGCCTTGCGCAGCAGGAACTCGATCTGCGCATTGGCCGACCGCAGCTCGTCCCCGGCCCATCGGGCGAGTGCCTCGTACACCGACGGGTCCAGCCGCAGCAGCACCTGCTTGCGCTGCTGCGGCCGTCGCTTCGGAGCCTCCGAGGGGTCCGTCACTGGTAGAGGGACCCGGTGTTGAGGACCGGCTGCGGGGCCCGGTCCCCGCACAGCACGACCATCAGGTTGGACACCATCGCCGCCTTCCGCTCCTCGTCCAGTTCCACGATGTCCGCCTCCGCGATCCGGCCGAGCGCCGCCTCGACCATGCCGACCGCGCCGTCCACGATCTGCCGCCGCGCGGCCACGACCGCACCAGCCTGCTGCCGCTGGAGCATCGCCGAGGCGATCTCGGGAGCGTACGCGAGATGCGTGAAGCGGGACTCGATGATCTCGACTCCGGCCGCCTCCACCCGCACTTGGAGCTCGACGGCCAGCTTCTCGGTGATCTCCTCGGCGTTGCCGCGCAGCGAGAGGCCGTCCTCGTCGTGGGCGTCGTAGGGGTACTCGATCGCGATGTGCCGCACGGCCGTCTCGGTCTGGGTGGCGACGAACTCGGCGAAGTCGTCCACCTCGAAGGTGGCCTGCGCGGTGTCCTGGACCTTCCAGACCACGACCGCGGCCAGCTCGATCGGGTTGCCGTAGGCGTCGTTGACCTTCAGGACGGCGGTCTCGTGGTTGCGCACCCGGGTGGAGATCCGGGTCCGCGAGGTGAAGGGGTTCACCCAGCGCAGGCCGTCCTGCCGGATCGTGCCCCGGTAGCGCCCGAAGAGCTGGACGACCCGGGCCTCGCCGGGCGCCACCGTGTTCAGGCCGCGCATCGCGATGACGGCGGCGAGGAAGACGGCGATGCCGGGGACGATGAGCCCGGCCTTGGCCCCGGCGGCGGAGACGGTGGAGGCGGTGATGAACAGGGCGATGCCGGCGCCGAGTCCGAGCAGGCCGAGCAGCAGGGCGAGCCCGCCGCCGATGCTGTGCGCGGTGAACTCGCGCACTCGTGGCGCGGGCATCTCGGGTACGTCGAGTGCGGAGTCGTTGGCGGTCATGGTGATCCCCGTTCCGGTGGTGCCTATCGTTGGTCTAGCTAAGTGATATCACTTTTCCGGGCCGAAGCAACCCCACGCCCTCCACAGCCGTCGGTTCCCTTGGAGCAGGTGCTGATTGTCACGTCCGTAAAAGAACGGATCGGACGTCCTTTGTCATATAGCCGGGTGTTAGCTTTCGGAGCTGACCCCGAGACGGAAGCGGAGCGAAGGAACCCATGGGACGAGCGGAAGAGAGACGAGCGCGACAGCGCGGTGGCCGCCGCGCGGCGCCCAAGCGCCGCCGCTCCGTCTCCGAAGGCGGTGCCCCGCCCGCGGCCGAAGCCACCACGTCGC